>JAJDZH010000345.1 GCA_022824725.1 Thermoanaerobaculia bacterium
AGCCGGCGAGGGCGCCGGCGCACCCAGTGTGCCGCGCCAAGTCCGACAGGCGGCTAGCGTTCAGGCGCTCGGTCCCCTGGACACGTTCGGGTCGCCGGCGACGTAGAAGCGCCAGAGCCGGTTCGGGGCTCGGGTGACGCCGATGCGGCCGCTGCGACCGGGCTCGGTGGGCGGCGGGGTGCCGTCGTCGGCGATGAAGATCGGCAGGCGCGGTCGGGGCTGGGCGGACGCGCTCACCAGATCGGCCGCGTCGTCGCGGCGGTCGAGGCCGAAGGCCTGGCACAGGCGGGCGGGGCCGGAGCAGAGGTCGACGGAGCGGAACGGCTCGGTGGAACGCCGACGGCTGGCCGCGTTGCGGGCGCGGCGCATGATGCCGGCGCCGGCCAGGGGCGCCGCGGCGCGCAGCAGGACGGCCGAGCAGACGCCGTCCTCGCCGCAGACGACGTTGGCGCAGTGGTGCATGCCGTACGTGAAGTAGACGTAGAGATGGCCGGGCGGCCCGAACATCGTCCGGGTGCGCTTCGTCATCCCGCGGTGGCCGTGGCTGGATGGGTCGGTGGCGCCCTCGTAGGCCTCGACCTCGACGATCCGGGCGGCGCGCTGGCCGTGGACGAGGACCTTGTTGAGGAGCCGCGGCGCCACGTCGAGCGCAGTGGGCCTGTAGAACGAGCGGGGGAGCGGCGAGAAGCGGGACGGGCCGTTGCTCAGACGGCCACCTCGTCCAGGTCCGTCTCCGGCCCCATGTAGGCGCGGATCTCGGCGGGCGTCTCCATCTTCGTGTACTCCGGGTCGTGCACGCTGACGTAGAGCACCTCCGCGGTGAACACGAGCCGCCCTTCGTGCGTGCCGCGATAGCCGAGGGTCCAGGAAGTCCGGCCCCAGTGCCTGATCGCCAGGTCGACGTCCAGCAGGTCGCCGTCGGTGACCGAACCGAGGAAGTCGATCGTGGTGCGCCGCAGCATCATCTCCCAGCCGAGTTTCTGGCGGACCTCCCGGATGCCGAGCAGCCAGTTCTCCATCGCGTCGTCCATGTACGCCATGTAGTGGGCGTTGAAGACGACACCCTGCTTGTCGACCTCGCCGTAGCGGACGCGGATCGTGTGCCGGTAGGGCGTGGTCATCGGGTGCTGCTCAGAAGCCCGGTTCGAGGCCGACCGCCCAGGCGGCGAAGGCCCACTGGTCGGCGACGTCCTCGATCTGCATCCAGGTCGGCTTGCCGGCGCCGTGGCCGGCCCGGGTCTCGACGCGGATGAGGACCGGGTTGTCGCAGCCCTGCGCCCGCTGCATTTCGGCCGCGTACTTGAAGCTGTGCCAGGGCACGACCCGGTCGTCGTGGTCGGCGGTCGTGACCAGGGTCGGCGGGTAGCAGGCGCCCTCCTGCACGTTGTGGAGCGGCGAGTACGCGTACTGGGCCCGGAACTCGTCTTCGTTCTCGGAGAGGCCGTAGTCCGTCGACCAGTTGCGGGCGTTCGCGCTCGGCAGGTGGTAGCGGAGCATGTCGAGCACGCCGACCGCCGGCAGGGCCGCCGCGAACAGGTCGGGCCTCTGGTTCAGCGTCGCGCCGACCAGGAGACCGCCGTTGCTGCCGCCCTGAATCGCGATCCGTCCGGCGCTCGTGTAGCCCTCGGCGATCAGCCATTCCGCGGCGGCGATGAAGTCGTCGAAGACGTTCTGCTTGTGCTCCTTCGTGCCGGCGAGGTGCCAGTCCCGGCCGTACTCGCCGCCGCCGCGCAGGTTGGGGATCGCCAGCATGCCGCCCATCTCGAGCCAGGCCAGGCGGGACGAGGAGAAGCCGGGCGTCAGCGAGATGTTGAAGCCGCCGTAGCCGTAGAGCAGCGTCGGGTTGTCGCTGTTCTTCTCGATCCCCTTGCGGTGGGTGATGAACATCGGGATGCGGGTGCCGTCGCGGCTCTCGTAGAAGACCTGCTCCGTCTCGTAGCCGTCGAGGTCGGCGTCGATCGCGGGGCTGCGGATCAGCGTGCTCTCGCCGGTGCCCACGTCGTAGCGGTGGATCTGCGACGGCGTGCCGAAGCTGGAGTAGGAGTAGAAGGTCTCCGTCTCCTCCCAGCGGCCGCCGAAGCCGCCGGCGCTGCCGATGCCCGGCAACTCGACTTCGCCAGCCGGGGTCGCGGGTTTGGCGCCGTTCGGTTCGGCCAGGCGGACGACGGTGCGCGCGTCGTGCAGGTAGTTGAGCACCAGCTTGCCGCCGACGGCGGACGCGTAGGAGAGCGTGTCTTCGGCTTCCGGGACCACCTCGTGGAGGGTCGGGTTCCCGGCCGGCGAACCGTCGTTCAGGTCAACGGCGACGATCCGGTTGCGCGGCGCGTCCTTGTTCGTTTCGAACAGGAACACGGGGCCGAGGTTCACGATGTAGCCGTAGAGCGCGTCCCACTGGTCGAGCAGGGGGCGGATGGCCGAGTCCGGCTCGTCGATCTTCCGGTAGTGGACCGCGTTTTCCAGGTACCCCTCCTGCAGGTTGACCAGCAGGTACTCGCCGTCCTCGGAGACCGACGCGTAGGGGTTGCGGCGGGGATGCTCGGGCTGGCTGAACACAAGCCGGTCCTCGCTCTGGTCCGTGCCCAGGGCGTGGAAGTAGACGGACACGGCCTTCGAGCCGTCACCCCGGGTCGGGTCGTCTTCCCGCGGGGGATAGCGGCTGTAGAAGAAGCCCGAGTTGTCCGGCATCCAGGAGATCGACGTGAACTTCGTGAAGTCGATCAGGTCGCCCGTGTCTTCGCCGTTGTCTGTGTCACGGACCTTCCACGTCCGCCAGTCCGAGCCGCCGTCGGACTGTGCGTAGGCGACGTAGCGGCCGTCCCGACTGGGCGTCATCCCGGCAAGCGCCACCGTTCCGTCGTCGCTCCAGCCGTTGGGATCGAGCAGGACGCGCCCGGGCGGCTCGTCGCCCTCCTGGTCCATCGACTCGGCGACGTAGACCACACTCTGGTCCTGCAGCCCGTCGTTGTGGCTGAAGAAGTAGCGTTCGCCCCGCTTGCCCGGCGTGCTCCAACGCTCGTAGTCCCAGATCGCCAGCAGCCGCTTCTCGATCGCTTCGCGGCCCGGGAGCGCGGCCAGGAAGGGTTCGGCGACGGCGTTCTGCGCGGCCACCCAGGCGGCCGTCTCCTCGCCGTCGAGGTCTTCGAGCCAGCGGTACGGGTCCGCGACCTGGACGCCGAAGTAGTCGTCAACCTGGTCGACGGTCCGCGTCTCCGGATACTCGACCGGCCCGGGGTCGAAGGTGTCGGTGGAGCAGGCCAAGAGGGGAAGAACAAGGGCCGGCAGAAGCCGGCGAAGAGTCGGATTCATGATGGGGCCGGATTATAGGCAGGAGTGGGGCCTGGTCCACGAGGCGTAGTGGTGTGTTGTTGGTGTATGGCACGCACGAACCTGGATATCGACGATGGCGCCTGTGCCG
>JAJDZH010000484.1 GCA_022824725.1 Thermoanaerobaculia bacterium
GCGGTGCCCGCCGTACCAGTCGTTGGTCGGCGTGCCGAACGGAAGGTAGGCGAGGCCGAGTTCCGGGTCCGCGCTCATCAGGGTCCAGACGTTCGTGTTGCCGCTGACCTTCCACGAACCGTTCTCCCAGGTGTCGCGACCAGGTTCCCCCTCCTGCGGAATCGAATGGAACGTCCAGAGCTGCTCGCCGGTGCGGACGTCGAATCCGCGGACGTCGCCCGGCGGGGCCTCCGGCGCGCGCGGCCCGTCCGAGATCGAAGAGCCGACGATCGCCACGTCGCGGCACAGGGTGACCGGCGAACTCACGCTGTAGGCCCGCCGCGACACCTCCCGGTGCAGACCAAGCGTGAGGTCGACGCTGCCGCCGTCTCCGAACGTGGCGATCGGTTCGCCGCTCAGCGTGTCCACGGCGCGCAGGAAGGAGTCGCCGCCGGCCCAGACCAGCCGGCCGCCGTCGCCGGGGAGCTCCGGATCGTTCCAGTACGCCGCGCCCCGGTGCGTGAAGCCGAGGTTCGTCGGCCGGCCATGAACGTAGGCCTGAGGATCGTAGGTCCAGAGACTCGTTCCATCCTCGATGTCGATCGCCGCGATCTGCCCGTAGCCCGTCGTCACGTACAGCCGGTCGCCGACCTTGATCGGAATCGCCTCATGGTTCCGGGGCACCATCCGCCGCCCCGTCGTCTCGCCATCCCCGGTCATCAACTCGTTGTCCGGCGACGACCAGCGCCAGGCGACCTCGAGTTCCTGGAAGTTGTCCCGGTCAATCTGCCCAAGCGGCGCGTACCGCTGGCTCGCATTGTTGCCAGTAGGAACCAACCAGTCCGTGTCCTTGGGCTCCTGTCCCAAGGCCCCTACGCAGCAGAAGAACCCAACCAGTGCCGTCTGCAGGCCTCCCGCTCTGAGCACCAGGCAGCACCGATTCCGCTTGAGCATCGGCGAACAGTAGCAGCGGCCGCCGGTGGCGGTTGAGTTACTCGGCCCAACCGACGCCAGCCAGCCTGCGGGGGCACCGGGGAGAGGGTCGCAGGGGGCTAAAGGCGAGCGACTGTCGAGGTCCTTTCAGCAACCGAGGACCTACCGGAGCGAAGCCGACCGCAGCGAACCCCCCATCCCTACACCGATCAAGAAGGGGTGAGCGTCCCCTGCGACCCTCTCCCCGGTGCCCCCGCAGGCGGGTTAGCACGCCGCCGCGCCGTCAGCCGCTGAGACGGCCGCCGGACGCGACCGTGTCCCGCAACAGCGGTGCGGTCCGCCACTGGTCGGCGTCGAAGCGGGCAGCGTAGTCGTCGAGGATGTCGACGATGCGGTCGAGGCCGAACTCGTCGGCCCAGAACATGGGACCGCCGCGGTAGACCGGCCAGCCGTAGCCGTTGATCCAGATCACGTCGATGTCGCTGGCGCGGATCGCGATGCCTTCTTCCAGGATCTTCGCTCCCTCGTTGACCGAGGAGAGCAGGCAGCGGTTCAGGATCTCCTCGTCGTCGATCTCGCGCTGTTCGATGCCGAGCCGCCCGGCCAGTTCGCGGGCAAGGTCCATGACCTCCGGATCGGGCGCCGCGGCGCGCGTCGCGGCGTCGTAGACGTAGTAACCGCGCCCCGTCTTCTGGCCGCGCCGGTCGCGCTCGCAGAGCATCTCCCGCAACGTGCTGGATGACGAGGTCGCCGCGTTCCAGCCGACGTCCAGGCCGGCCAGGTCGCTCATCCGGAACGGCCCCATCGGCATGCCGAAGTCGTAGAGCACCCGGTCGATGTCCCAGGGCGTCGCTCCCTCGAGCACCATCCGGTCGGCCTGCAGGCGGCGTTGGAAGAGCATCCGGTTGCCGACGAAGCCGTGGCAGACGCCGACCAGGGCCGGCACCTTGCCGATCGTCCGGGAGATCGACATCGCGGTCGCGATCGCGTCGGGCGCGGATTTCTCGCCGCGAACGACCTCCACGAGCTTCATGACGTTCGCGGGGCTGAAGAAGTGCATGCCGACGACGTCCTCGGGCCGGCCCGTGACGCCGCCGATCTCGTTGACGTCCAGGTAGGAGGTGTTCGTCGCGAGCAGCGCGCCGGGCCTCGCGATCCGGTCGAGCTGGCCGAAGACACGCTTCTTCAGTTCCATGTCCTCGAACACCGCTTCGATCACGAGATCGCATTCGGCGAGTGCGTCCTGGTCCGTGACGCCGTCGAGCAGCGCCATCCGTTCCTCGACCTGGTCGGCCGTGAAGCGTCCGCGCGCCGCGCTGCGCTCGTAGTTGCCCCGCACCGTGGCCAGGCCCCGGTCGAGAGCGTCGCGGCTCTGCTCGACGATCGATACGGGAATCCCGGCATTGGCGAAGGCCATCGAGATGCCGCCGCCCATCGTGCCGGCGCCCAGCACACCGACCCTGGCAATCTCGCGCACCGGCGTGTCCCGCGGAATGTCGGGGATCTTGCGCGCCGCCCGCTCGGCGAAGAAGTAGTAGCGCTGGGCGCGGGACTGCGGATCCGCGTGGAGCTGACGCGACAGTTCGGCCTCGCGCAGGAGGCCCTCGTCGAAGGGAAGTTCCGCCGCTGCCTCGATGCACCGGATGCAGGCTTCGGGAGCGTTGAAGCCGCGGGTCCTGCGGGCAATGCGACGGCGAAAGTCGTCGAAGATGCCGGGGCTCTCGCGCACGGCGTCGCGATGGCTCTCGATGTCCCGGACGCGGGGCAGGCCGCGACCTTCCGCCACGGCGCGGAGCGCGAAGCGGAAGGCGCCGACGGCCAGGCTGGTGCTTGCCAGGCCGTCGACGACGCCGTCGATCAGGCCGAGATCCAGCGCTTCGGCGGCGGTGATGTGCTCACCGCTCGTGACCATCTCAAGCGCCCGCGGTACGCCGACCAGCCG
>JAJDZH010000336.1 GCA_022824725.1 Thermoanaerobaculia bacterium
CCGGAATCGGGCCGCTCCACGAGCGCCGCGACCGGCTTGCCGGCGTTGCCGAGGTCGAGGCAGGTGTGGCCGTTCCGGTGCAGCGCGCTGGCCGTGGCGGCAGCCAGGGCAACGTCCTCGCCGGCGCCGAGGTCCATCGTCAAACGGGCGAAGTAGCGGTCGATGTCGGCGAGAACGCCGGCTCGTGTGAGGGCGTCGATCTGCTCGTGGCCGTTCATGGCGACTCGCCGAAGCAGGCGTCGATCGCCTCGATGCAGGCGCGGGACGGACGGTCGTGGAACACGCCGCTGCCGGGCGCGTTCGGCCTCATGCCGCGCAGGAAGAGGTAGAAGGCGCCGCCGATGTGGCGGTCGTAGTCGTAGTCCGGAAGCCGCAGGCGCAGCAGGCGGTGCAGCGCGGTCAGGTACAACAGGTACTGGAGGTGGTAACCGTGGTGGCGCATCGACTCCGCGATGGCCGCTTCCGAGTACGAAGTCAGGTCCGGGCCGAGCCAGTTCGACTTGTAGTCGAGGACGTACCAGCGGCCGTCGTGTTCGGCCACGAGGTCGATGAAGCCGTGCAGGAAACCGTCGATCCCGGTGTCGCCGCCGGCGAGCTTGTGCTCGTAGCCGTGCTCTTCCAGGCAGTGCGCCAGCTTCGCGCGCTCAAGCCCGCGGAGCGGCAGGTGGAACTCCATCTCGGCGACGGGCCGTGCGAGGTCGGACAGCCGGAAGACGCCGCCCGCCTCGCCCGGCGGCGTGAGCGGGGTCTCCAGGCCGTTCTCGACCAGGGTTCGGACGGCCGGCAGCCACTTGTCCTGGAGGCCGTAGCGGGCGAGCGCGGCCTCGCAGGTCCGCTCCAGGATCCCCGCGTCCGGGTCGCCGAGCCGCCGCTCGAAGATCTCGTGCAGGCAACGGCCGGAGCGGCCGCCGCTGGGGAAGGTGAAGACGGTAGGGCCGTCTTCTTCCTGCTCGGGCGCAGCGGCAGGCGCCTGCTCCTGGACGACCGCCTCGCCGTCGTCGGAGAGGTCCACCTCGTCGCGGTCGCGCACGAAGACGCTCGCGCGGCCGCCGGCCGACAGGGCGGAGTAGCTCGTCCGCTGCCGGATCCGTTCGAGCTTGCGTTCGAGCTTGCGGACCTCGAGAGGTTTGGCTTGCCCGGCGGTGGCGGCAGGTTCGGGGGCGATCGCTGCCTCGTCGATCTCACGGACCGAGATGGCGCCGGGCGCCTCGTTCGCGAAGGCCTGGACCTCCCCCAGCCATTCGCCCGGCCCCAAGGCCTTGATGCGGTCGGCGTTCTCCTTCAGTGCCTCCGCCGCGTCGTCCTGGACGGTCGTGCGGCGTCCGTGGAGAAGCCAGCCCAGCGGCGCGTGTTCGGCCTCGTTGGCGGGCGCCCAGGTCACCACGCAGCGGTGCTTGGCCCGAGTAAGGGCGACATAGAGCAGCCGTAGTTCGTCGGCGTGCTCTTCGACGCGCTCGCGGTCGTAGTCGTCGTCCGACGGCCGCAGATGGAGCGCTGGCTTCTTCCGGGCCGGGTCGTAGTAGTCGGCCGTCGGTTTTCGCCGTCCTCCTGACGGCGGTCGCCGGCCGTCCCAGGCGAAGGGGTAGAAGACGACCGGGAACTCCAGCCCCTTGGCCCGGTGGGCGGTCACGATCTTCACCAGGTTCTCGTCGCTTTCCAGGCGAAGCTGGGCCGTTTCGTCGTTGGTCCGCGCGTCCGTACGGGCTTGCCTGAACCAGTCGAGGAGGCCCTGGCGCGAAGGCCGCCGCCGGGTCTCGGCTTCGTGGAGCAGATCGGTGAGGTGCAGGTAGTTCGTCAGCCGCCGCGGACCGTTCGGGTAAGCGAGCAGGTTCGCCGAGCAGTCGGTGCGTTCGCCGGCGAACAGGATGCGCCGCATCAGCGTGGCGATGCCGTGCTCCCGCCAGACTTCGGCCCACTCGCGCGCGAGTCCTCGCCAGTCGTTCCAGGCGTCGTCGTCGTCGCGTAGCGCGGCAAGGTCTTCCATGGCGAGGCCGAACAGATCGGCGGCGAGCGCTCCACGGAGCAGTTGCGTGGCGTTGTATTCGGACTCGTCCAGGCGCAGAGCGTGGAGTAGACGCTGGAGGCTGCCCGCTTCGTCGGACTGGAAAACGTTGTCCGTGCCCATCTCGACGCTGTCGATTCCGAGCCGGCGCAGCGCCTCCGCTACCGCCTTGCCCTGGGCGCCCTTGCGGACGAGCACGGCGATGTCGCGGGCAGCCAGGGGCCTGGGTCGGTCGCCGCCGACCAGTCTCGCCATGCCGTCCTTGCCCAGCGTGACTAGCCGTGCAATCTCATGGGCCGCCAGTTCCGCGGCCCGTGGGGTCAGTGCCGCCTTGGTGTGCCTCTTGCCATCCGCCCCAGGGATCAAGACAAGCTGGAACGAGGCCGCGTCGTCCCGGTCGTCCTGGACGACGAGTTCCGCGCCCGGCCGGTTGGACGGCGTCGCTGGCGAGAACCCGAAGTCGGGGAGGACGAACGGCCGTTCCCGCGAGAAGAGTCGGTTGACGGCCCGGATGAGTCCGGGCGTCGAGCGGTAGTTGTGTCCGAGCTCCAGCGGTTGGTCCGAGGCGCCCAGGCGGTTCCGGGCTTCCAGATAGGCGAAGACGTCCGCGCCCCGGAAGCGGTAGATCGACTGCTTCGGGTCGCCTACGACGAAGAGGCGTCCGTCGTCCGCGTCGGCCTTGCCGGGGTAGATCGTCTCGAAGATCCGCGCCTGCAGGCGGTCCGTGTCCTGGAACTCATCGATCAGGGCGACGGGATAGCGGTTTCGGATTCGATGCGCGAGTTCCGGTCCCCGTTCTCCGTCGAGCGCGCGATGGAGTTCGACCAGCAGGGCGTCGAAGCTCAGGCTGCGGTCAACCCGAGTGGCGTGGCGCAGGGACTCGCCTGTGTCCTCGATGAGGCCGCGGCGCTGGCTTGCGAGCCAGAAGCTGCCGTACTCGCTTCCCGCCTCGCCGGCACGCTCCAGGGAGGCGAACAGAGGAACGAGCGGCGCCGGGTTCTTGAGCCCCCTGTTCAGGGCGGAGGTTCCGAAGGCGGTGGCGTAGTCCGGCGAGAGTTCTTCCGCGGCGCCGGCGTCGAAGGCCTCGATGAGCGTCCTGGCGAGCACGTTCACGCGCTCCCGCTGCTTCTTCAGCCTCCATCGAGCCGGATTGGCCACCTCCAGGAACGCGGCTCTCTGCGCCGGATCCGACCATTCGACCTGCGCGGCGCGGAGCGCTTCCAGCCACTCGCCGCGCTTCTCCTCCAGGACGCGCGGCAGCTCCTCCGGCGAGCAGACGCCGCGGATGTCCTGGACCCTGGCGTGATGGCCGACGACCCAGTTCGTCGTGTCCTCGTTCTGGACGAACTTCTTCGACTTCGCGTACTCGAGCAGCGGGACGGGCTCGCCGACCATCCGCCGGCGCCAGAAGTCGCGCGCGGCGTCGGCGACGGCCATCGCGTCATCGCCGCTGACCTCGAACGAGAAGGGAGTGCCGGCATGCAGGGCGAACTCGACGAGCGTCCGCTGGCAGAAGCCGTGGATCGTCGTGATGTTCGCCCGGTCGAGGTCGCGAACGGCCCGGTTGAGAAGCCTCAGCGCGTCGGCGTCCTCGATGTCGTGGCGCAGCCAGCCCTGCCGCAGTCTGCCGGCCTGGGAGTCGGCGTCCACCTCGGCGTCCGAAGCTGCCCGGCGCGCCGCCTGGAGCAGCCGCCGCACACGCGTACGCAGTTCGCTTGCGGCGGAGATCGTGAAGGTGACGATCAGGAGCCGGTCGATGTCGAGCCGCTCTTCGACGATCAGGCGGGCGATCAGAGTGGTCAGGGCGTAGGTCTTGCCGGTTCCGGCGCTTGCCTGGATCAGCAGGTCGGTGTCGAGCGGCTGGTTGAAGGCGTCGCCGGGCTCGGGGCGTGGGGTCACTTGCTCGCCTCCCGCAAGGGGCGAAGCAGACGTTCGGCGAGACGCTCGAAGTCGTTGCCGGCCGGGTCGTCGCCGGCCAGGTCGTCGCCGAAGATCAGGCGGTGCGCCGGGTCGTTGCCTTCGCTGTACGGTTGTCCTGACCACTTCCTCTGGACGTTGCCGGTCCAGGCCCCCTTCGCCGTCCACTCCCACGAAGTCGAGGCGAAGAACGGCAACGGCCGGCGGTGGCTCTCGCGCCACACCTCGACCCAGTCACCGAGCAGCGAACGCGCATCATCCGGCTCGGGTCCCTTGATCCCAACGTGGTCGACCTGGTCTCTTCCGCCGACGAGGTGGGCCGTCGCCGGCTCCTGCCGGTCGGCGATGAGCGCCAGGAGCCGCAGCCAGACCGCGATGCGGTCCTTCGGTCGGAGGCTTCCGATGCGCCAGAAGAGCAGCTCGTTCGCGCTCTCGTCGAACTGTGCGACCGCTCCGACCAGGTGGACCCTCCCGAACTCGACCTCTACCCGGTGCGGGGACGCCTCGCGATGCCGCTGGAACGACTGGAGTTCCTCCATCAAGGCCGCGACCTGGGCGGCGGACTGCCGGTGCTGGACGAGGCCGAGGTTCCGTGGCGGCAGCAGGCCCCGGGCCGCGGCCAGTCGGATCGCCCGGTCGTCGCTCTGTTCGCCAATTCCGGCCAGGTCGCTCTTCAGTTGCCAGGCTTCCAGGGCGTTCAGGTCGAGCGGTTCGTCGGACGCCACGTCTTCCTGGCGAACGTCGAGGAGGATGTCCAGCCGCTTCCGGAGGAAGTCCTGGGAAGGGCTGACGGCGAAGCGAACGAGATCCTCCAGCTCGAGTTCCTCGGGCTCTTCCCCGGGCTCCACGGCGAGTTTGCCGGCGAAGCGGTTGGGCTCGTCGCCGCTCGTGCGTAGCGCCTCGGCGGCGTTCCGCATCGACTCCGAGTAGCTGAACAGCTCGGTTCCGCCGGGCTCGAAGTACTTCGGGCTGAACGGCTGCAACGGGTGTCTCACGGGCCAGCGATCGCGCTCCTCGTCGTCGTTCTTTCCGCTGGGCTCCGGGAAGATCTGCTCCAGGTATCCCGTCAGCTCGCTGACGACAGCGGAGGGCGGGATCGCCCGATCCTCCTGGAGGTCGCGGCCGGTGTACGTCAGCACGAAGTGACGCCGTGCAGCGAGCAGGGCTTCGAGGAAGGCGAAGCGGTCCTCGTTGCGGCGGTCGCGGTCGCCGGGCCGTCGCGCCTCGCCTTCGAAAAGGTCGGCCTGGAAGTCGAACTGCGGGGGCGGCGGCCGGCGGGGGAAGGCGCCGTCGTTCATCCCGACGGCGCAGATCACGCCGGCGGGGAAGATCTGGCCGGAGGCGAGGTCCGCGACCGCGATTCCGTCGGCCAGTCGAGGCGCCGAGCGGACCGCCTTGGCGGCCAGGTCGTTCAGCGCGTCGCGCAGCACCGGGAACGGGATGGGCCCCGTGTTGCCGGCCCGTTCGCACTGGGCGGCGAACTCGTCGATCAGCCTGGCCACGGTGTTCACTTCGCGGACGGCGTCGGCCCCGGCACGGAAGTCGGCGATGAAGAAACCGTCGAGGACGTCGGTTCGCAGGCGGTCCGCCCACGCGGCGGCGTCCAGTTCGGCCTCCAGCCAGTCGTTCAGAGCGAGGACGAGTTCGGTGTAGCGGTGGAAGCGGCCGAGCATCTCGTAGTCGGCCGCGCCGGCGTGTTGGCCCCAGCGGTCGAGAGCGCTGGGCGCGATGCCGTCGACGAGTACCTCGCCCTCCTGCATCGCGTAGCCCAGCAGGAGCCGGTCGAGGCCCCGGCGCCAGTTGTGGTTCAGGGAAGCCGGCACGTCGAGCTCGGTGCGGTGTTCGCCGTCCCTGCCCCAGCGGATCCTGGCCATGGCGATAGCGCCCCGGATCGTTGCCAGGTCGGTGTCCGCGATGCCGAAGCGCGCGCGCACCGGCTCCGCTAGCAGCGGCGCCAGCACGTCGTGCGCCGCGTAGCGGGAGCCGGGCAGCCCCAGGAGATCGAGAAAGGCCGCCAGGGCGGCGCCTTCCCTGAGCCGCCGGGCACCGATCTGGAAGTCGATCCGGCCGGCCGAGCCGAACACCGCCTCGACCAGGGGCGCGTAGGTGTCGAGGTCGGGCGTCAGCACCAGCACGTCGGCCGGCTGGATGTCGCAGTTCTTGGCGAACAGGTCCAGCAGGCGGTCGTGCAGCACCTCGACTTCGCGGGTCGGCGAGTGGCAGACGTGGATCTGGATCGAGTCGTCCGGCCCGGCGGGCTCGCTCTCGGCCGGCGGCGTCCCCGGATCGACCCCGAGGATGCGCCGCTGAACCGAGGCGAGGCACTTCGCGGCGGCGGGGCCTTCCGCGCCGCCGACCGGCATGTCGACGGCGCCAGGAGGATCAAGGACGGTGAACGTGTCCGGTTCGGCCCCGAGCAGGGCGCGGAGTTCGCGCGCCGACCGGCCCCAGGCGTCGAGCAGTTCGTTGGAAGGCTCGTTGTTCTTCTCGCCCGGCAGCCTGTTCCAGAAGCCACAGCTCGGGCTGAGCAGGTAGAGGTGGATGTCCATGACCCGCGCCGCCAGCCGCAGCACCTCGACGTAGGTGGGCGACAGCGCGGCGGGATGGAAGAAGCTGACGCGCTGCCTCGGCCCGCCCGCCTTGGGTCGTTGCTCGAGCCGGTCCCGGTAGCGGTCGATCGCGTCGACCCAGTGTTCCGCGCCGGGCGCGGCCGGTGCGAGTTCCCGCCACAGCCGGGCATGCCAGTCGCCCCCCTGGCCCTGCTGCCACTCCCTGATGGCGTGCGGCCGGTACACGCGGCAACGGTCGTAGGCGACGGCGAGCTGGTCGGCGAGTTCGAGACGTTTCCGGTCGTCGCCGTCCTGGAGGTAGCGCGCGATCTCGTCGTCACCCGTCCAGTCCTTCAGGCGGTCGAAGATCCGCCAGCGGAGATGCGGCGGCCCGTAGACCGACTCGCCGGTCAGTTCGGCGACCTCTTCGCGCATGGCCGCCCAGGCGAACTCCGCCGGCAGTTCGACCTGCAAGTGGGCGGCGACGCCCAGGTGCGTTGCCAGCTCCAGGCGCAGCCACTGCCCCAGCAGCGGGTCCGGCACCACGATCCGTTCCGGCTCGAGCGGCTCCGCGGGATTCCGTTGCAGCTCGTCCGCGAGCCGTTTCGCCAGCGTCTCCAGACGGTGCGAGGCGCGGACGCGAAGCGCGGCGTCGGGTTGGTCCAGGAGCAGGGAGAGCTGCTCACCCGTCGCGTTTCGCATTGCGTGATTGTAGGCCGCATCGCGAGGCTGCTAGGGTGCCGCTTCGCAGCCCGATTCTTCAACGTGACGAGGATTACCGCGGCAAGAGTCTGAGCACACATCAAGCGCAGGCAGTTCAAGGGAAGGGAGTGAGACTCTCCCACCGCCCCGCGACTGTGAACCGGACGAACACCGGCGTTAACCACTGTCCCGGAATCGGGATGGGAAGGGCCGGCCAGTAGGGCGAAGGCAAGTCAGGAGACCTGGCTGTCTGCAGAGGCAAGCACAGCTCCGCCGGCCCGGAAGGCCGCTCGGAGCAGGAATCCCGAAGGGGGAGGAAAGCCCGAATGAACGACAGTAGAAGTCCCGACGTACTACGTCCCCGGGGCGGCGCCCGACGCCGCCCGAACCTGCCGTGGCTGTGCGCCGCGGCGGCCATCCTGCTCGCGGCGCCGGGATCGAGCCGGCAGGACGACGAAGCCGACGCCGACACCCCGGCCGTCGAGGAAGAGATCGTCGTCAGCGCGAACCGTTACGAGGTTCCGGCGTCGGAGATCGGCAGCGCGGTCACCGTGATCGAGGCCGATGAGATCGAACGCCGCAACCCGGTGGCGGTGCTCGACCTGCTCCGCACGGTTCCCGGCACGGAAGTGACCCACGCCGGAGGCCCGGGAAAGATCGCCACCGTCCGGGTACGCGGCGGTTCCGGGGCGCAGGCCCTGGTCCTCGTCGACGGCGTGCGGGTCAACTCGGTCACCGGCGGCACGGTCGACTTCGCGAACCTGCTGGCGACCAACATCGAGCGTATCGAGGTGCTGCGAGGGCCGCAGGCGACCTACGGTTCGGAGGCGATGACCGGGGTGATCAGCATCACGACCGGACGCGGCATGGAGAGGTGGCGGCTGGGCGGGACCGGTGAAGCCGGGACCCACGACCACCGTCGGTTCGACCTGGGTCTCCTGGGCGCGACCGACCGCTGGGACGTCAGCGTCTCGGCGACCGACCTGAGCACGGACGGCGTATCCCACCGCGCGATCGAGGGCGGCGCGGTCGAGGACGATCCCTACGAGAACCGCACCTGGAGCAGCCGTCTCGGCGCCGCCTTCGCGGGCGACGGCCGGATCGATCTGCGGGTTCGTTCCTACCGCGGCGACACCGCGCTGGATGGCTTCGGCCTTGAGGATCTGAACGCGATGGCCGCCCAGGACGAGGACACGGTTTCCCTGACGGTGGAGAAGGACCTGGGCTCGTTCTGGCGCCAGACCGTGCGCGTCGGCCGAACCGACGCCGCCCTGCTCGGGACCGACCCGGACACCATCTGGAACAACTACGAGATCCGTTCCGGGATCCGGCAGATCGACCTGCAGTCCGACATCGCGCTGGGCGCGGACAACGTGCTGAACCTGGGGTTCGGGACGGAGAATCGCCGCGGGGCGAGCGTCGGCACGTTCGACGAGGAGGCCGACCTGGATTCCTGGTTCGTGCAGGACCAGTGGTCGATCAGGGACAATGTCCACGTGACCGCCGCCCTGCGCGGCGACGAGCACTCGACGTTCGGGTCCGAGACGAGTCACCGGGTCACCGTGTCGGGTGGCTGGAGCGACGGCCGTGGCCGCGTCCACGGCAGCTACGGCACGGCGTTCAGGGCGCCGAACTTCAACGAGCTCTACTTCCCGTTCTCGGGCGATCCGAACCTGTTGCCGGAAACCACCGAAGGCTTCGACCTCGGCGTGCAGCAGCGGCTGGGCGACTCGGACGTGACGCTCGACCTGACCTGGTTCGACATCGACTTCGATCAACTGATCGAGTTCGATCTGACCAGCTTCACCTTCGGCAACGTCGCCCGGGCAAGTTCGAGCGGCGCGGAGTTCACTCTGCGCTACCGCCCGGACATCAGCACGAGTCTCGAGTTCTCGCATACCTGGAACCGGACCGAAGACGAGGCGACGGGCAATCCGCTGGCCCGGCGGCCGAAGAACCGCACGACCGCGGTCGCGCAGTTGCAGCCGACGGAGCGCTTCACGGTGGCCGTCATGGCGGCCTTCGTCTCCGACCGCATCGACTCGGACGGGGCGGTCATGGACGACTACACGAAGGTCGATCTCCACCTCAGCTACGGCTGGTCGCCGTTCAAGCCCTTCGTTCGCATCGAGAACGCTCTCGACGAGGACTACTTCGAGGTCCCTGGCTTCGTCACGCCGGGGCGTACGATCGTCGTCGGCTTCCGACTCCAGCGGCGCTAGCGGCGCGCTCGCACCCGCCGCAGGCTGGAATCCTCGGTCACACTGGGTGCGCCGGCGCCCTCGCCGGCCCTGCGGGCGATGCCGCGGAGCGGCGTGGCCCGGCGAAGGCGCGCGAGGCGAAGCCTCGCTCCCTGGTCTCCGGTCGGGCTATCGTCGGCATCCGATGGTCAGGGTCCTGAGAACGATCTACCGCCGGCTTCACGCGGCCCTCTTCGCCACTTTGCGGCGACTGGGGTGGAACGTTGCCCGCACGGCGGACTTCTATTCGCCGTTACCGGTGCTATCGGAGGTCGCGGCGTCCCGGGAGTCCTGGGATCGGCCGAGCGAGCTGGTGGGCGTTCACTACGACCTGGAGGCGATGAAGTCGCTCCTTTCGGGCCTGATGGACTCCTACGGCAGCGAGTTCGAGGCGTTGCCGCCTTACAGCGAGATCAAGGCCCTGGGCTACGGCCCCGGCTTTCCGGTGATCGACGCCCTGACCACGTACCTGATGGTGC
>JAJDZH010000382.1 GCA_022824725.1 Thermoanaerobaculia bacterium
TGGCCCTGGGTCTGGGGGTGCGGAGCCTGAACGTGTTGCACGCACAGTCGGACGACCCGCGCAGGGCCCGTCCTCAGGAGGGCGACCGCTTCGTCTTCGCCTTCGGGCCGCGCCAGGGCGAGACGATCCGGGTGGACGACGTGCCGGTGGCCAGCGAGCAGATCTTCAGTTACGCGATGGACCCGTCAAGCGGTGCGGTCCGCGACGGCTCGCTCCTGAACCAGGTGCTGCTGCTGCGGTTCGATCCGGATTCGCTGGCGCCGGAAACGCGCGAGGCGTCGGTCGACGGCGTCGTCGCCTACTCGGGCATCTGCCCCCACACCGGCTGCGACGTCGAGGGCTGGTCAGAGGACACCGAGTTCCTGGTCTGTTCCTGCCACGATTCGGAGTTCGACCCGCGGGACGGCGCCGAAGTCATCTCCGGTCCGGCGCCGCGCCGGCTGCCGTCGCTGCCGCTGCGCTCCGAGGACGGGGTGCTGGTGGCGGCCGGCGGCTTCAGCGCCACGATCCGCTTCGAGGAGGAGTTCTGACGATGGTGGATGGGCACGCGTTCGTTCGATGCGCAGTGATCGCCCTCGCCTTCGGCGCCGCGGTGGCGCCGGCGATGGCCCAGGAGCGGGCCTACCGCCCGGTGACCCAGGAGCGGCTGCTGGCGCCCGAACCCGAGAACTGGCTCATGTACCGCCGCACCTACGACGGCTGGGGCTACAGTCCGCTCGACGCGATCGACACCTCGAACGTCGCTTCCCTCGAGCCGGTCTGGACGTTTTCGACCAGCATCAACGAGGGCCACCAGGCGCCGCCGATCGTCAACGATGGCACGCTCTTCATCACCACGCCGGGCAGCCGCGTGCTCGCGCTCGACGCGCGGTCGGGTGAACTGCTGTGGCGCTTCGTGCCGGAGCTGCCGGAAGACCTGCGGCAGATGCATCCGACGAACCGCGGCGTCGCGCTCTGGGGCGACCGGGTGTACGTCGCTACCGTCGACGCGCGGCTGTTCGCTCTGGATGCGCGAACCGGCGAAGTGGCTTGGGAGACCGCGGTCGAGAACTACGCCCGCGGCTACTACATGACGCTGGCGCCGCTGGTGGTCGAGGGCAAGGTGATGGTCGGCGTCTCGGGCGGCGAGTGGGGGATTCGCGGCTTCGTCGCCGCGTACGGCGCCGATAGCGGCGAGGAACTCTGGAAGACGTACACCATCCCCGGGCCCGGCGAACCGGGTCATGACAGTTGGCCGGGCGACACCTGGCGGACCGGCGGCGTGCCGGTCTGGGTCACCGGAACCTACGACCCGGAGCTGAGGCTGAGCTACTGGGGCACCGGCAACGGCGGTCCTTGGATGGGGGACGCCCGACCGGGCGACAACCTCTACGCCACCTCGGTCCTGGCTCTCGACGTCGACACCGGCGAGCTCAAGGCGCACCACCAGTACCACTGGAACGACAGTTGGGACTGGGACGAGGTCGATCCGCCGCTGCTCATCGACGTCGAACGCGACGGCAGCACCCGCAAGGCGCTGGTGCATCCAGGCCGGAACGCCTATCTCTGGATCCTGGAGCGCGGCGCCGACTCGATCGACTTCCTGGATGCGACGCCGTTCGTCTACCAGGACGTGTTCACGTCGATCGACCCGGAGACCGGCCGGCCGGAGTACGACCCGGCGAAGACCCCCGGCACCGGCGAACGCGCCGTCTTCTGCCCGTCGTGGTCCGGGGCCAAGAACTGGCCGCCGGCCGCCTGGAATCCGGACACGAGGCTGCTCTACATCCCGGCCAACGAGAACACCTGCTCGCACCTCGAGGGTGTCGAGCAGGACTATCGTCCGGGTCGCACCTTCATGGGCATGGAAGGCGGCTTCGTGTCGCGGGAGGGCGCCGACCACTACGGCGAACTCCAGGCCTGGAACCTGGACACGCGCGAGCAGGTCTGGACCGTCGAGTTCGAGCGCAAGCTGTGGGGTCCGGTGCTGACGACGGCGGGCGGCCTGGTCTTCGTTGGCGGCACGAGCGACCGCTACTTCCGCGCCTTCGACGCGCAGAGCGGCGAACTGCTCTGGCGCCAGCGAACGAACTCCGGCGTCACCGGCGTGCCGACGTCCTTCGAAGTCGACGGCGTGCAGTACGTCGCCGTCCAGTCGGGCTGGGGCGTGGACGCGCAACGCGGCACGGCTCACCTGGACGGAGCGATCGGCACGAGGACCTACGTGCCCGAGGGCGGCGTCCTGTGGGTGTTCGCGCTAGCGGAGTAGCCCCGCTCGCCGAAGCTACGACGCGTGCTGTAGTCTGCCGCCGCTTCGGCAAGTCGCCGACGACAGCAGGACCGATCCGATTGGAGCCCGAAATGGAAGTCGCCAGCGCTGAGGCCCAGGCAGAGGCCAGGGAACGACTCGATGCCCACGTCCGCGCCATGATGGAGTGGCACTTCGACCCGGACACCGGCACGCCGTTCTGGCTCGACTTCGCGAAGAAGCTCGACTTCGATCCGCGCAGCGACGTTGCCGGCTACGCCGACCTGCGCAAGTTCCCGCCCTTCGAGGACGAGTGGCTGCGAGGCGGGCCGGTGCGGCGCTGGGTGCCGAAGGCGATGGCCGACGATCCGATCTACGTCTTCGAGACCGGCGGCACGACGGGGATTCCGAAGAGCCGGGTGGCGCTCAACGACTTCCGCACGGACTACGAGCTGTTCAGCTCCAGCCTGCCGGACGAGCACTTCCCGCCGGGTTCCAACTGGCTGATGCTGGGTCCCTCCGGCCCGCGTCGCCTGCGCCTGGCGGTGGAGCACCTCTGCCAGTACCGGGGCGGCATCTGCTTCTGCGTCGATCTCGATCCGCGCTGGGTGATCAAGCTGATCAAGAAGGGCTGGATGGAGCACCTCGAGGCGTACAAGGATCACGTGATCGACCAGGCGCTGTCCGTCCTCTCGGCCGGGCACGACATCCAGGCGATGTTCGCGACGCCGAAGCTGCTGGAGTCGCTGTGCCTGGCGCTCGAAGACCGGGGCCAGACTCTGGCCGACACCGGGATCAAGGGCATCTTCTCGGGCGGCACCGAGTTCACCCCGCAGTGGACACGCTTCGCGGTGGAAGAGCTGCTCGACGGCGTCTACATGACGCCGACCTACGGCAACACCCTGATGGGCCTGGCGGCCTCGCGGCCCGTGACCGCCGCGGAGGGCTACACGATCGCCTACTACGCGCCGCAGCCGCGGGCCGTGCTCGAAGTCGTCGACCCCGACGACCCCGACCAGGTCGTCGACTACGGCGCCACCGGCCGGGTGCGGCTCACGACGTTGACCCGCGAGTTCTTCGTCCCCGGCTTCCTCGAACGCGACGAAGGCGAGCGGGAGAAGCCCTACGTCGACTATCCCTGGGACGGCGTCAGCGGCGTTCGGCCGTTCGCGAGGCTGGCGTCGGCGACGACGGTGGGGGTCTATTAGCAAGGCTTCGCCTCAGACCGACGAGCACGGTTTGAAGATGCCTCTGGAACCGGGTGGGCCGGCGCCCTCGCCGGCTGCCGCCGCAGGCGGCCAGAAGAACGCGCCGCGAAGCGGCGACCTACGAGCTGCTCGTCATGATCCGCAAGTTCGATGAGGACGAGGGCTGGAACTGCGGCTTTCTGAACTGCGCCCGATGGCTAACCTGGCGCATCGGTCTGGCGCCGAGTGCGGCCCGGGAGAACAGCAGCCCACATCGAGCGGGTCGTCAGGGCGTGGCGGAGAATCGACCCCTCGGTCGAGGCCGCGGACGACGAACTGCGCGCCGCGTTGAGCCATGTAACGACGCACATCGACGAGAACGGCATGTTCGTGATCCGCGGTCGGCTCGTGCCCGAAGCGGGCGAAGTGCTGATGAAGGCGCTAAAGGGGGCGAGCGAGAGACTCTACGCGGAGCAGCAGGCGGACCGGCCGCCGGCCGGCAAGGTGCGAATGACCCACAGATCGGGCCAGGTCCTGAGCGTGGGCCGCAAGACGCGGACGGTTCGCAGAGCCTTTGGGACGGACTACGCCGCGCGCCGGGCCACTCGTTCCCAGGCCACCGCGGTTTCGACCTCTGACGTCTTCAGCGAGAAGTCCTCTGCGATCGCGTCGAGCTCTTCACCGGCTTCAGAGCGCTCGAAGAGGACATCCGTCCGGACCCCGGACCCCGCGATCACCGGCAGACCCCAGCCGAAACGCGGATCCAGCATCACCTCGTGCCGGTCGTCGAGCCAGAGCCGGGAAGGATCACCACGGTCGTCGAAGACGAGTGACTGGAAATGCTCTCGGACCGCCTCTGGCCAGACGAGCTGGCCGCCGCCGGTGGCGTCCAGCAGCATGGTCGCGTCGCTGGCCTCCTCCTGCAGCTCGATGAAGAGCGCCCGGCCATCGGTTTCAAACTCGGGCTTGAGAAGCGGGCGTTCGAAGCCGGACAGGTGTTCGCTCACGAAGTTCAGCGCACGTCGGACTCGCTGCATGGAGACGCCTCGTCGCCGATAGGCGTCGAGGAAGCGTGCTTCGACGACGTTGAAGAAGCTGAGAATCAGCGGACTGGCGGGGCCGCCATCCGTAGCGAGGACAGGTGGTGTTCCGCTAGGCCAGCCGCGGAACCAGGTACGCAACGTCGGCGCGGGCATCCCGATGATCTTCGCCGCCTCAGCGAGGCGGTAGCGCGGTTCTATTCCGTGCTGCATCGGCGTGATCCTCTCTGTTGCCCGAGGCCGGCAGCCTCCGTGGTTCGGGGTCTGCGAGTTCCCCGAGGCGGTCTGCAAGATAGCAGATCGGCTATGAGCGCAAGGCCCCCTGGCTACGGCTCGGCCCGGTTTCGGTAGAGTGCCGGATCGACCACCGAGGCCATCGCCATCTCATCCAGGCCGTCCACCAGACTGGCGATCCGGGTCGCGGCCGCCGCGGGGTTCCGGAGCGCCTCGCCGTACTCGAGCTCGACCCACTCGAAATGCGGCGCCTTCCGCAGCAGGTAGTTCACCCGCCACATCTGGTCCTGCCAGAGCTCCATCATCCGCTCGTCCGGCGTGTCGTCGGTCTCGCCACGGCGCTCGAGCATCTTGCGCTGCGATGCGAGCACTTCGGTCAGCTCGCGGCGCATCAGGATGACCTGGTAGTTCAGGTTGGGCGGCAGGTCCTTCAGCAGGAAGGAGATGACTTTGACGGCGCTGCCGCGTGAGGCACGGAGCCAGGACTTGTCGGTGGCCTTGGCCAAGTCCTTGACTCGCTCGTCCTCGTAGTAGCCGCGCGGGTTGTCCTCGTCCGCCTCGCGCTCACCGTCGGTGGTGATCTCCAGGCCGCCGGCTTCAAGCATCTTCATCGTCATGGACGTCCCGGAGCGGGGAAGTCCGGAGACAACGACGATCGGCCGGCCGTAGCGGAGCCGGCGCCAGCGGGTTCGCGGGTTCATCGCGCCAGGGGCGGTCGGACCCAGATCCAGCCTTCGCGGCGGGCCAGCCTTTCATCGGCTGGGCGTGCAGCTCGCTCCGCGATGAAGTCGTCGGCAGCCAAGACGCAGACGGCGGCGTCCAGGGTGTCCGCGTTTCCGACAAGCTCGCTGGTGAAGCACTCGGGCAGGTTCATGCATGGAAGCCGTCTGAGGTCGCAGATGATCTCGCAACGTTCGGCCCGATTCTCGGGTTTCTTGTAGCCGGTGCTCGGGATCCCGTAAGCCTTAAGCGTCGCGGCGGGGTACACCTCGATCGCGGCTGGCCCCCTTGCGCTGGGTGTCCAGGCAAGCGGAACAGGTTTGCCGAGATCCTCGCGCAGCTTGTCCAAGGAAACCAGAGCCGCGTGGGCTGTCCGCGCAATGAGGTTTGCGCCGACCTCGAGCGGCCTCTTCTGGATGGTGCATTGAACGATGGCGTCGGTCCTTCGCCGGAACATGCAGTTGGCTGAGGTCTTGATTGCTTGTCCGGCTTCGTGCGACTGCAGAGCCTCGCTCAGCGGCACCGGCCAACCCAGCGGTGCATCGACGGCAATCAGGGTGGCCTCCATGTCTTCGGCTTTGCCCGCCCACTCCTTGAGAATCTCGCGGAAGGGCCTGCGGCGATCCCAGGTGCGATCCAGTCGAAGGCAGCCGTGCTCTCTGGTCGCCAGGACCATGCCCTTCTTGCGATCGTCCGTCGCGAAGTCGACTCCGATGATCCTGGAGAAGCTCACATCGCGACCAGGGGATCGCGGACGCGCAGTCCGGGAAAGTGGACGAAGTCGCGATCCCTGGTCAGTAGTTCCGTCACGCCGTGCGCGATGCAGACCGCGGCTATGCGGGCGTCGTGTACGCGGCCACCCGTGATTCTCGGATTGGCCGCCATGCGAGCGAAGATCGGCAGGAAGTCGTCCGTCTCGGAGAGCAGGCGCACCGAGGGCGACGAAACCCATTCTTCCAGTTGACGCCAAGCTGCGACAGGCGGAGTAGCGTTCTCGCCCCACATCCGGCGGTTCGTGACGATGCTCAGGAACTCGACGCAGCAGTGCCAGGGTAGAGCCCAGTGCTCGTCGCCATCGGCGTAGCTCTCGACGATGGCCCAAGCCTCGTCGTGGACCGGACTCTCGTTGCGATGGGCGTAGACGAGGAGGTTCGTGTCCAGCGCGATCAGG
>JAJDZH010000166.1 GCA_022824725.1 Thermoanaerobaculia bacterium
CCTGGTACTTGCCGCCCTCGTACACGGCAGGCTTCACCGAGCCACCCGGGCCGGCCAGAGGTTCCAGATCGGTCTCGATGCGGATGCCGTCGTCGAAGGAGTCGGTCGCGACGCCGGCCAATAGTCGTTGAAGGTCAAGCAGCATGGGAGAGTCCTCGGTTGGGTGGATGGAGCGCAGCCGCTCCAGGATCGATTCGCCCGGCCTCAGGTGTCGGCTCAACGCCGCTTGTGGTGTGTCGCGCGAGTCGGGAGGGGCCCGCCAACCCGGCGCTCCATCGGCCGCATGAGGCATTCCGGCGAACGGAGGCGAACCTACCAGCCCCCGGTCTCAAAACCTGAGACTCCGCCGACCGCCACAGCGGCCCGCTACTCGTACACCTCCGCCGCCTGCCGCAAGCGCTCCTTGACGAGGTCCACAAGTTCCCGCGGTTCAATGACTTCCACGTCGGGGCCGTACCTGAGGATCTCGCCGAGCAGTTCCGCGACCTCGGAGTAGGGAACCGTGAGTTCCAGGCGGCCATCCGCCAAGCGGCGTGTCGTCTGCTTCCCGTGCCAGCGTTCGTCGGCCACCCAGCGGGCGCGCTCGGGCCGGAAGCGAAGCCTGGCGCGGCCACGGACGGGGCCGCCGAAAAGGCCGTAGCCGGCGCGGAAGGTCTCGATCATCTCCTCCTCCGGCACGTCGCGCGCGGCGGAGCCGAGAACCTCGGGCGCCACGACGCGGTCGACGGAGAACGTGCGCAGGGATTGCCGCTCCTCGTCCCAGCAGTCGAGGTACCAGTGGTCGCGGTAGTGCACCAGGCGTTGCGGGGACGTCGTGCGCCTGGTCGTCTCGCCGGTGGAGCGCGCCGAGTACGTGAACGCAAGCCGGCGCCGCTCCACCACGGCCGTCGCAACCTTCTCGAAGTCTCTCGCCGCGACGTCCCGGCCGTGCGCGCGCAGAATGCGGAACCGGTGCGCCGGGAAACCCTCGCCCTGGCGGCTGCCGCGGTCGAGAATGGCCCGGAAGCGGCCGCGGAGCGGAGCGATGAGGTCTTCGAACAGGCCGGGCTGGACCCTGGCCAGCAGTTCGTCCATCACCAGCAGGGCTTCCAGCTCGTCCCTGCGGAACCACAGGCCCGGCAGTTCGAACGTGCCCGCATCGCGATCGTAGAACCAACCCCGGCCCGGCGCGTTCACGATCGGCGCGCCCAGGCGGTCGCGCAGCATGCCGATCGTCCGGAACAGGGTCGAACGCGAGCAATCGAGCTCGGCCATCAGGTCGCCGGCCGAGGCGGGATGCCGCCGGGAGTCCAGCACGCGATGGAGCGCGACCATTCGCTCCATCCGGTTCACGACTCGTTCCCCATGCCGACTCCCGGCAGATTCGGTCCACCCGGCAACGGGTCTCCAAACCACTCGGCCAGAACCGCCTTGAGTTTCTGGAACGCGTCGTCCGAGCACTCCTGGAAACGCAGGACCTCCGCCAGCCGACGGAACGTCGAAGCGGACTTGGGGCGGCGACGAGCCTGCATCGCCGCCTCCATTGCCCGCTTCGGGTTGGGCGGCTTCGCGGCCTCCGTCGGCCAGTGCCCGTTCTCGCTCAGCCATTCGCGCAAAGCCGCGAAGCGCCCGTCCCAGCCGAGCTCGCTCGCCAGACCGCGGGAAGGCGTCCAGACCCACGCTTCAAGCTCGGGATCGATGACCACGACGCGTGCTCGATCACCCCAGCCGTTCCGACGCAGTTCGGACTCGACCCCCTCTTCGATCTCCCGCCTCGGAGCACGGGATCCGCAACCGTCTCGGTCGAACAGGACGAGAGCGTGCTCGAACCGGCTCGCGAAGGGCCGAAGGAACGCCGCCGCGTCAACGCGGCAACCCGGGTCGCGCTGCTGATGCACCCGTATTGCGTAGTCGATCCGGCGCATGCCCAACGCATGGGTGCGCTGCAGCAGTCCGGCGGTCGCCTGGGCGATGCTCTTGTCCGCGACCAGCAGGACGAGGTCGCGACGCGGCGCGACCGCGTTCATCCGGCCACGCCGGATGAGAAGAGGATCTCCAGGGCGCGCCGTCCACGGCTCTCGCAGTCCAACCGAAAGTACGGATGGTTCGCGCCCCTCACAACGTCGGTGGCGCCCGCAGCGTTCTTTGCCAAGCACAATACCTGTTCGGGATCGGACCGGTTCAGGAAGTCGGGCGAATGAGTGGCGGCGAGAACCTGGGAATCGTAGACCGACGACAACGAGTCGTGGATCGCGTCGAGCGAAAGCGGATGCACGCCGTTTTCGGGTTCCTCCAACAGGTAGATGTTCCCTGACTCCGGCAGATAGGCGAGCAGCGTCATGGCAAGCAGCCGAAGCGTGCCGTCCGACACCATCCAGGACGGTGCTTCGAGCCCCGTGTCGTACTTGAGCCTCAGGTACGAGTGCCGGTCGTCGTCGCGGACCTCCACCTCCACTTCTTCCAGATCCGGCAGCGCCGTCCGGACATGTTTCATCCAGACTTCGTACAGATCCGGGCGCTCCTCCCTGAGCCGATTGACCGTCCAGGGCAGACTCGATCCGTCGGGTGCGAAGCCGTTTCCGCGCCGTGAAGGAGGGCTCGCCTCGCGCATGCGTTTGCTCTCCAGGAAGAGCGGCTTGATCGACTCTCCAAGCGAGCGCTTCACCAGCGAAGCTACCGGAAACGTGTCCGGCGACTCCGGGAGGTTGGCCAGAGCCGAGCGTTGGCGACCAAGCGCGATGGACGTCACCCATCCCTTCCCGGGCCGAGGCGCCGTCTCCAGGTTGAAGCTGGCTGAACCTGTCGCCGACTTGCTCAGGACCGTTCGCCGACCAGGGCGACCGCCGCCTTCGAGCAGAGTCCCCGGCGCCGCCAAGGGGTCGGGAAAGAGCGACCGCTGTCCGGTCGTGTCCGGCTGCGGCCCCGGCCCTGGAGTCAGAAGACCGCGTTCGGCCTCCAGCCGAACCTCGCCTCCGGCCTCGCCGACGGCGATTTCATAACGGAACCGGCGGTAGCCGCCGTCTTCGGGCAGGCGTTCCTGGAGCTGGCCGGGGATGTCGAACTCGACGGCCAGCTCAAAGCTCGGCTCGCTCTCGGGCCGATTCCACACCATGTCCTGGAAGTTCCGTGTACGGCTCTCGACCGCGCTCTCCAACCCGTCCCGCACCAGGTCGCCGAGGAAGGCCACGGCGTCGAACAGCGTGCTCTTTCCACTTGCGTTCGGACCGACCAGGACGTGGAATCGGTCCAGGTCGAGATCGACGTACCGGAGGCAGCGATAACGCAGCGCCTGGATTCGCCGGATCACGGCGACAGTGTAGCGCCGGGAAGACGCTCCGGACGCGGGTCAGTCGGCGCCGCCAGACGGACCGGACAGCCACCCGCTGCCGCATGGGGATGGCGATCGCGGCTGCGGCGGAGCCGTTGGCCGACATGCTTCCCGAAGCGCCCTCACATCCCCCATACCGAGATCACGGCACTCTCGACCGGCTCCTCCCGCCGGAAGATCTTCTCTCGCCACGGTCGATCCTCCGACCGGTCGAAGACCACCAGGTGCCCCTCGTCGGCGGCGCAGCGGTCCATGTAGGCGGCAGTCTGTTTCAGACCCTCGTCGATCGTGCGTTCCAGGCTCTTGCGCAGGATCTTGCACTCGATCACGAAGCGCTCCGCGCCGCCCGCGGCACGGGGCCAGACGACCAGGAGGTCGGTGCGGCCACGGCCCAGGCCGTACTCCCGTTCGATCCGGCCGCCGCTGTTGACGATCCGCTGCAGGAACGCCTGCAACAGGAGTTGCGGGCCGGCTTCCACGTAGTCGAAGCGCGGAATCCAGTGCTCGGAATGCTCGCGGAAGAACTCCTGGAAGGCGGTCAACAGCCGAGCGAGGTTCAGCCCGCCGTCCTCGTTCGCATACCAGGCGGCATCCTGCACCAGCCCTTCCTGGGCGGCCAGGGTCAACTCGCGCGGGACGACTTCGGCGTAGATGGGGTTCGCGATCCGCAGCGGTCCTCGCCGCGCGATCAATCCCAGGTCGCGCACGTACTCGGTGTCGCGGGCGGAGAATTCGCGCTCGTCGCCGCCGGAGAGCAGCGGGCCGACGACCCGCCGCACCCGCTCTTCCCGGAGCTTGTCGCCGAGCTGGTCGAGGTGTGTTTCGCGGCTCAGGATGAGGTTCTCCTGCGCCTCCAGAACGGCCTCCTCCGTGACGGGATCCGCGCCGTAGCGGCCGTCGTCGTCGCGGGGGCAGGTCCGGTAGGCGAGGGCGTTCACGAGCCAGGGCTGGCCTTGCGTCTGCCGCAAGACCGCCGCCGTCGCCGCGGCGGTGAACTCCTGGCCGGTCTCCGACGTGTGCTGCGCCAGCAGGGAGCGCACTTCGTTCTCGGTGAAGTCGCCGAGCGTGAGCGACTCGGCCTTGATGTTGAACGCGCTGCCGCCGGTGATGATCTCCTTCCCGGCGCCGGAGTGGATGCGATAGTCGCGCACGTCGCGGACGCCGCAGAGGACGACGCTTTGGGGAAAGTGCGCCGGACGGTCGGGATAGCCGGCCCGCAACTGGCGCAACACGGAGATCAGCGTGTCGCCGACCAGGGAGTCGACCTCGTCGAGGAGAAGGACCAACGGCCTCGCATCCGACTCGGACCAGCGCGTCAGCACCGCGCCCAGCGCGCCGTGGGGGCCGGCGCTGCCGAGCGCCTCGGGCCAGATGGTGGCCAGCGACTCGTCTCCCACCGTGATGCGCGCCGCGTTCGCCAGCCCGTGGAGAATGGCGCGCATCGCCTCCTCCGTGTCTTCACGCGCCGCTTGACCGGCCTCGACGTTGACGTAGACGCAGCGAAGGTCGCCGCACTCTCCCTGGTTCAGGAGATCCCGGAGCGCCAGGAGCGCCGTCGTCTTCCCCGTCTGCCGCGGCGCGTGCAGCACGAAGTACCGCTCGTCACGGATCAGCGTGAGGACGTGGCCTAGACGCAGCCGCTCGAGCGGCGGCACCTGGTAGTGCTTCGCGGGATCGGTCGGTCCCGTCGTGTTGAAGAAGCGCACGTCCGAAGTATCGCACTCCGGGCGCGTCCGGCCGCTGCGTCCTCGCGGTAGCCCTGTGTGACATAGTGCCGTCACTTTTCGCGGAAAAATGACGGCATTATGTACAACGAGCCCTATCCTCGACTTTCCCGCCTTCCGGGCCAGAGCTTCTTCCTTCTCGGCGTCCGTGGGGTTGGCAAGAGTACCTGGGCGCGCAGGAATCTCGCCGACGCTCATCGGATCGATCTCCTCGACGAGGCCCGCTACCAGGACTATCTCGTCGATCCCTCCCTGTTCGCGGCGGAGCTGCGGGCGGTTCCCCCGGGAGGCTGGGTCGTGGTCGACGAGATCCAGCGCCTGCCGAATCTGCTGAACGAGGTTCACCGGTTCATCGAGGAGCGCCGGCTCCGCTTCGCTCTCCTGGGGTCGAGCGCGCGCAAGCTGAAGGCGGCCGGAGTGAACCTGCTGGCAGGGCGGGCGCTGCGCCGGACGATGCACCCGCTGACGCCCGCGGAGCTCGGCCGCGACTTCGACCTGGAGGCTGCGCTCCGATCGGGGACGATCCCGCTCGTCTGTACGGCGGAAGACCGGAGGGCCGCTCTCGAGAGCTACGTGCAGCTCTATCTGCGCGAGGAGATCCGCGCCGAGGCGCTGGTGCGGAATCTGGCTGGCTTCGCCCGCTTCCTGCCGGTTGCCGCTCTCTGTCATGGTGCAACCGTCAACGTCTCGGGGCTCGCGCGTGACTGCGGCGTCGCCCGAACCACGGTGCAGGGATACCTGGACATCCTGGAGGACACGCTGCTGGCGTACAGGCTGCCGGCGTACGAGGCGAAGCTGCGCGTCCGAGAACGTCAGCACCCGAAGCTCTACTGGATCGACCCTGGGCTGGTGCGGGCGACG
Organism: Thermoanaerobaculia bacterium; assembly: GCA_022824725.1. Classification (GTDB taxonomy): domain Bacteria; phylum Acidobacteriota; class Thermoanaerobaculia; order Multivoradales; family Multivoraceae; genus Multivorans. The sequence continues at coordinate 5,893 of JAJDZH010000166.1, forward strand.
AAGCGGCTCTTCGGCCCGCCGGCGCCGGAGGAACGCGGTGCGCTTCTCGAGGGTTGGGTGCTGCACCTGCTTCGGGCGCACGGCGAGGGCACCGACCTGTACGAAGCGATCCACTACTGGAGCCCGCACTCCGCGGCTCGCACCGAAGTGGACTATCTCCTGCGCCGTGGCCGCGAGTTGCTTGCGATCGAAGTGAAGTCTCAGAGCAGGTACCACACGGGTCTGCTCCGCGGCTTGCGGGCCGTGGCGGAAGTGGTCGGCATGACCCGGAGAGTTCTCCTGTACGGAGGCCGGCGATCTTTCCGCACGGAAGACGGCATCGATGTCTGGACCTTCGAAGACCTCCACCGAACCTTGGCGGAGGAAGCGCTTTGGCCGTGAGCCGGTCAGTCGTTCCGGGGACTATGCCCCGGCGTCGTGCTTCCCCTCCGCCCGGCGCTTCAGTTCCCTGCCGACGGCGAGGTAGCTGCGTTTCATGTGGGCGCCGGAAAGCAGGTTGACCACTGGCGAGAGCAGGCCGGTCATCCGCTCCCTGCACCAGTACTCGCAGCTCGTCTCGTCCACGACGTCGAGATGCTGCTCCCGTACCGCGCCGAACAGCCACTTCCCGAAGAGGACAACGCCCCATGCGACAAGACCCCGCGGAGGAGAGTCGAGTTCGTACAGGGTCATCTTCACTCTGACCTTCGACGGACCCGCGTCGAGCAGCGCATGAACGGGCGAGCCGATCTCGAAGTCCGTCCGGGCCTCCGGCATGAACGGATTCCACTCTCCGTACTCCTCCACCTTCAGGAGCACTTCCCAGACGGCCTCGGCCGGCAAGTCGATCCGGATCGGGTCGGTCGAGAATTCGTTTCTGAACATCTTCACTCGTCTCAGGGGTTGGGTATGGCGCGGGACCGGGGTCGCTCTTCCACCCTCATCAGGACCGGCCCCGGAAAGGCGCCGAAGTCGGTACCCGCACGCTTCGGCAGCGCGTCGCCGACCGGTTCGAACCGGAACCGCCGGGCAAGACCGGCCAGGGCGCAGACCATGAGCGCGGTGGCGAAGCGCGCCCCCCGGCAGTGGCGCGGCTCCTTGTTGAAGCCCAGGAAGGGGTGGGCGGGACATCCGAGTTGGCTCTCGTGGGGGTCGCTGAGCCAGCGTTCGGGTTGGAACTCGTTCGGTTCTTCCCAGTACTCGGGCCGGCTCTGGAGGATCCTGGGCGACACCTGCACGCGGGTACCCTTCGGCACGGAATAGCCGCCGAGAGTCGTGTCCTCCAGCGCGATTCGTCCGACCAGCGGTTCCGCCACGGGATGAAGCCGGAGGCTCTCGAGAGCCACTGCCCGCGCGTAGGGAAGGCGTTCGAGATCGGCGCCCGAGATCGGCCGGTCGCCCGGCAGAGTGTCCGCCTCGCGCTCGAGAGCCTCGCGGGCGGCCGGGTTCAGGGCCAGGTAGTGGAGAGCGTTGACGATCACGACGACCGGCGGCTCGTAGGCCCCGAACAGGAGGGCATACGCCTCGTCGCGGATCTCCCGGTCGTTCCCGTAGGTCCAGTCGGCACGGCCTTCCTCGGTGGCGCGGACCAGGTGCGAAACCACGTCGTCGCCGGCGTGATCCGGATCCCTGGCCCGGCGGATCGCCGAGTAGGCCAGAGGATCGAGTTCCTTCGCCGCCTTGTTCGCGCGCCGCACGAAGGGCAGCGGAAGTCGCTCGATCAGCCCCTTCGCGGGCAGCGCCTCGACGATGAATCCCATCTTGACGGACTTGAGCAGGGGCCGGCCGAGCTCGCGGTGCATGTCGCCGTCCGTGCCGAAGAGCGCCGTCAGCGTCTCCTTCCACGACAGGCGCTCGAACTCGTCCACGACATCGACCGTCTCGCCCGGACGGAACCTCTCCAGGTGAGCCGTCGTCTGCTCCGCGAGCATCTCGCAGATGGGCCCCATCCGTGCGTCGTTGAAGGCGTCGACGAGGAGCGTCGTGAGCCGCTTGTGGTCGGCGCCCCGCCACCTGGCGAGGCCGGGCGACTTGACGATGTCGAAGTGCATCCAGGGGTAGGCCGGCGGCAGGATCGGTTCCTTGTCCACCATGACTTCCTTCATCAGTTCCGCGGAGAAAACGGCGCAGAACCTCGCCCCCGGGACCTCGTAGGAGGCGATGTCGCCGTACTCGTCGTGGAGCGAGTCGATGAACCCGTTCAGGTCGCCTGCCAGCCTGCGCATGTTCTGGAAGCCCTGGCCCTTCGGACCGGGTGGCGGCGGCGGGTTGCCGTTCGTGCTTCGTTGCATGGGGATGCTCCGCTGGGGGTCGGCTGTGGACACGCTCGGGATCCGGTCCGTCAGGCTGGCGTCGTCGCCCGCTCCCTCACGGTTACGCGGATGGGTCCGTCGAAGAAGGCGACGTCGGCGCTCATCCGCCTGGGAATCTCCTGCGCCACCGGCTCGATCCGGAACCGTCGCGCGAGGGCGGCAAGCGTGAAGACGACCAGCGCGGTGGCGAAAGGCGCTCCGAGACAGGCCCGAGGCGCCCGGCTGAACGGGGCGAACGCGTGGACAGGGCAACCGGAAGCCCCCTCCGGCGAGTCACGCAACCAGCGTTCGGGCAGGAACTCGCCGGCGCGCTCCCAGTAGTCCGCCCGCAGGTGGAGCACGGGGAGCGGTGTCTGGATCACGGTTCCCCGCGGGATGAAGTAGCCGCCGAGGACGCTGTCCTCCACCGCCGGCCGCGGCACCAGGGTCTGGGCCGGTGACTGGACGCGGATCAGCTCGTTGAACACCGCCTGGGCGTACCGGAGTTTCGGGAAGTCGGCGCCTTCGAGCGGCCGGTCTCCCAGCACCTCGTCCGCTTCGCGTTCGAGCCTTTCCCTCACGGCGGGGTTCCGCGTCAGGTAGTAGGCGCTGTAGACGAGCGGAATGATCTGCGTCTCGTAGGAGATGAAGACGAGCGAGAAACCCTCGTCGCGGACTCTCGTGTCGTTCTCGAACCGCCAGTTGAAGCGCCCGCTCGCCGCGGCGCGAACGAGGTGGGAAACGACGTCGTGGCCGGGATGTTCAGGGTCCCTGGCTCGCTCGATCGCACGGTACGCAAGCTCGTCCAGCTCCTTCGAGGCGCGCAGGGCGCGCAGCATGTAGGGCAGCGGCAACCGCGCCAGCCGCGCGCCTCCGGGCAGCGCGGAGAGCAGGTACCCCAGCTTGACCGCGCTGGCAAGAGTCCGGGCCACTTCCGGCGCCGCCCGCATGTCGCGGCCGAACACGGCGCCGAAGGTCGCTTCCCATGCGAGACACTCGGAGAAGTACCGGATATCGACGCCTTCTTCCGCCTGCAGGCGTCCGCAGTGTTCTTCCACCTGCTCCGCGAGGATGTCCGCGTGGACTCGCATGCGGTCCGGAGCGAAAGCGCTGGCGATGATCTCGCCGAGCCGGTGGTGATCGTCTCCCCGCATGCGGGCCAGGCCCGGCGACTTGACCACGTCGTACCGGCTTCGCGGGTACGAGGGCGGGAAGGCCGAGTCCTTCTCCATGAGTTCGCCGAGCAGCTCGGAAGAGAAGATCGCGCAGTACCTCGTCCCCGGTACTTCGTAGGCGGCGATGTCGCCGTACTCCCGGTGCAGCTTCTCGAAGAAGCCCGTGGGATCGGTCATCAGTTCGCGAAGAGTCCGGAACTTCCGGCCTCGCCGTCCGGGAGGTAGAGGGGGAGGTGCGCCGGCTTTCGTCACGAAGAGCCGTTACGCTATACGAGCTGTGGCGGGCACGGCGCCGCTGAACGCGCCGGCGTCGAGACCCGACGGGGGAAACTCGTCGGACTCGGGTTCCATGCGCCACCGCTGAGCCAGTGCCGCGAGCGCGGAGACGATGATGGCGGTCGCCAGGTCCCCGCCTCCGCACTCCTTGGGCTTGATGCTGAACGGGATGAACCCGTTCCGAGGGCATTCCTGGCTGCCGGTCAGCCAGCGGTCGGGCCGGAAGGCCTCGTGGTCCTCCCAGTAGTCCGACCTCCGGTGCATCACGTGGATGGCCAGGTCGACCAGAGTTCCCTTCGGGATGAAGTAGCCGCCCAGCGTCGTGTCCTCCACCGCTTCGCGCGGCACGAGGAGCGGCGCGGGCGGATGAAGGCGAAGCAGTTCCTTGCACACGGCGTGCGTGTAGGGGAGACGGTCCAGGTCGTCGCCCGCCAGCGGCCGGTCGCCGACGACCTGTGTCACTTCCGCTTCCAGGCGCTCCCGCACCTCCGGGTTCCAGTTGAGATGGAACGGCGCGTGGGTCAGGGCGTGGACCGGCCCGTCCAGGGCGCCGAAGATCATGCCGTACGCCTCGTCCCGGATCTCGCTGTCGTCACCGAAGCTCCAGTCCGAGTCGCCGCGTTCCGTCGCCTGCACCAGGTGCGAGATCAGGCTCGTGCCGTTCGTGTCGGAGCTTCTGGCCGCGGCTATCGAGGCGTAGGTCACTTCATCCAGCGCGCGAATCGCCTTCCGGGCCTTCATGTCGTGGGGGAGGGGGAGTTTCCGCAGCAGGGAGTAGCCCGGCATGGCGAACAAGATGAAGTTCAGCTTGACCGCCTTGAGCGTGGGCAAGGCCGCCTCGGGACCGAGTTCCCGGCCGCCGCCGATGATCGACATCGTCAGGGCGTTGAAGGTGAAGCGCTCCAGCCTTTCCCTGAAGTCGACGGTTCCCTCTTCGAGACCGCCCGCCAGGCGATTCGCCTCGTCGGCGGCGACCTGTTTCAGGGCCCCGGTGCGCTCGGGGGTGAATGCCGACCGAAGCAGGTCCTTGAGACGCCCCTGCTCCTCGCCAGCCGGCATCCGGGCGAGACAGGGCGCCTGCATCACTTCGAAGGATGTCCTGGGGTGCAGGACCTTCAGGACGTCCGTCTTCTCGACGAGCAGTTCCTCCACGACATCGGCGTTGAAGACGGCGCAGTGCCTGCTCGTGGGCGCCTCGAAGTAGACCATGTCGCCGTAGTTGTCGTGCAGCCAGTGGAAGAAGCCGATGTAGTCGTCCATCATCCGGCGCATCGTCTTCAGCTTGCCCTCCGATGGGCCAGGAGGAAGCTGGTTGGTCATGGTTGGGGCTCCATGGGAGTACGTCGTGAAGGCCAGGTTCGCGGCGAGACGCTCACCGGGTACTTCCCCATGATGCCGACACCGATGTTCGTCTTCGTCGGCGGATCGTCGGACTCGGGTTCGACCCTGAGGTTCTGAACCAGGCTCGCGAGTCCCGAAACGAAGAGAAGCCGGGCGAAGTCCTCGCCCTGGCAGATGCGCGGCTTCGTGCTGAAGGGCAGGTACGAGTGCGCGGGGCAGCGGGAGCCGCCCTGCTCGGCGTCCTCGAGCCAGCGTGCGGGCCGGAACTCGTCGGCGTCGTCGAAGTAGTCCTGGCGGCGCTGCATGGTGCGCATGCAGACGTTCATCAGCGTGCCCTTCGGCACGAGGTAGCCGCCCACGACACGGTCTTCCAGGGTTTCCCTGGGGATGAGCACGTACGCCGGCGGCTCGAGGCGCAGCGTCTCCTTGAAGACGGCGTGCGCGTAGGGCAGCCGGTCCAGGTCGGCCAGCGTGATCGATCGGCCGTCGAGCGCCTGGTCCACTTCCTGCTCGAGCCGCTCGCGGGCTGGCGGGTTGCGCGCCAGGAAGTGGATGGCGTGCGTCAGCGTGCCCGTCGGCGCGTCGACGGCGCCGAACATCAGGGTGTAGGCCTCGTCGCGGATCTCCGAGTCGTCCGGGAAGCTCCAGTCGACGACGTCCTCGTCCGCGGCCCGCACGAAGTGGGAGATCACGTTGTCGCCGTCGTGGGCCGGATCGCGAGCACGTTCGATCGACCTGTAGGTCTGTTCGTCGAGCGCCTTGATCTGCCGGGCGGTGCGGACGTTGTGGGGCAGCGGCAAGCGCTTCAGGGCCAGGCCGAACGGAAGCAGCGACAGGAGCATGTCGCTCTTCATCGCGTCGAGGACGGACTTGCCGAGTTCGGGTTCGACCTTGAAGTCGACGCCGATCACGGCATCCAGCAGGGAGCCCCAGGTGTAGCGCTCCGCCTCGTACTTGAAGTCGACGTTGCCGTTCGACGCGAGGCGCTCGCGGAAGGCGAGGGCGTTGTCGATGATCGCCTTGCCGTAGGCGGGCATGCGCTCCGGCGTGAACGCCGCGCTCATCACCTTCTCGAGCTCCGTGTGGGTTTCGAAGCGCGACGTCGCCAGGCAGGGCGACGGAATCAGGTTGTACGAGGTCTTCGGGTAGTACGGCTGGAAGTACGGCTCCTGCTCGACGAGGACTTCGTGAATCAGCTCGGCGCTGAAGACGGCCGCGCACTTGCGAGCCGGGATCTCGAAGAAGACGATGTCGCCGTACTCCGCGTGGAGTTCGTCCATGAACTCCGAGTGGCGGGAGAGCCGTTGGCGGATGTTGTGGAGCTTGCGGCCCCTGGGGCCGGGCGGCAGTCGGTCTGCAGCGCTGGCGGGTTCTCCCATCCCGGGGATCATAGCTGCGTGCCCATCGTTCGCGAGCGGCCGCGCGACCCACCGGCTCCCCGCTAGAGTACGCACCGTGTCCGCCACCGCCTCGAGACCGAACCCGGGCATCCCGGCCTGCTATGTCGACGGCTACAACGCGGCCCGGGCGCTGGATCCGGACCTGGCGGAGCGCTACATCCGCTACACCACCCTGGGCGATCCGCTGGCCGACCGTGCGGTCGAACAACTGGCGGCGATCGTGGAACCCCGGCACGTTCACGGCACGATCGCCAGGACCGTCGACCGCTACCACGATCCGCCAAAGGACACGCCGGAGGCTCTTCGGGAGCTGATCGAATCCTCGGCCGTCGTCCCCGACTGGTTCGACTCCGAGGTCGCCATGAAGGCCACCAGGGCCTTCCTCCGCAACTCGGACATGGTCCTTGGAGCGCTCGTGGGCGGCGCCATCGTCGAGGGCTTTTCCACCCTGATCAGCAAGTCGTTCCGTATCCGCAGCCGGATCATCCTGAACGGCGTTCGCAGGCTCAAGCAGAACACCCTGCAGTTGACGGAGCAGTTCATGCCGGGTGGACAGGAGCCCGGCGGCGACGCCTGGAAGCTGAGCCTGCGCATCCGCCTCGTGCATGCGCAGTCGAGGATGCTGCTCAGGCAGTCGGAAGAATGGGACGAGCCGGAACACGGGCTGCCCCTCAGCTCGGCGCACATGCTGCTGGGCGCGGCCGCCTTCTCGGGCCGTCTGATGGAACACGTTTCGCGTTTGGGGGGCGACTTCAGCCAGGAGGAGAAGGAGGCTTACGTTCACGTCTGGAGATACACGGGGCTGGTCATGGGGATACCCGAGACCATCCTGTTCCACGACCACGCCTCGGCGTGTCGCATCTTCCAGATCGCTGCGACGTGCGAGCCGCCTCCGGACGACGACGCGATCATCATGGCGAACAGCATCATCAACAGCGCGCCGATCCTGCTCGGATTCACGGAAACGAAGGAACGCCGCGAGATGGCGGCATTCATCTACCAGGTATCGCGGGAGCTGATCGGCAACGAACTGGCCGACTCCTTCAGATTCCCGAAGTCGAGGTTCGTCAAGCAAGTGCCGCTGCTGTTCCTGAGGAACCGGGCGGAAAAGGCGGCCCTGAGAGTGTTCCCCCGTCTGCTGGCGAATCGGTTGAGAAAGCGGTTCAACGCGCTGCTGGACGCGTCCGATCTCGGCGAGATCGAGCACTCGTACGCGCTGCCGACCGCGCTTCACGACGAGGATTCGCGGGACTGGTAGCTGTGTCATCATCGGCGGCTGTTTCGCTACTGGAATGGACAGGGAGGCGTGAATGGGCAGGTACGGTCTGACGGACGAGGTGATCGAACTCCGTGAACGGATGCGGGAGTTCATCGACGGCGAAGTGATCCCGGCCGAGCCGGAGCTGGACTCGGAGTCCGGGGAGGACCGCACTCGGGGCCGGCTGGCCGAACTCAAGGCCCTGGCCAAGCAGCGGGGACTTTGGGCCCTGGGGCACCCGGCGGAGATCGGCGGCGGCGGCCTGCCGCTCATGCCCTTCGTCTACCTGAACGAGATCATCGGCCGCTCCCACTACGGCCAGATCGCCGTCGGTTCCGCGTCGATGCAGGACTCGATCATGCTCCACCTCTACGCCAGCGAGGAGCAGAGGGAACGCTGGCTGAAGCCGCTCGTGGCGGGCGACATCTACCCCTCGGTCGGGCTGACCGAGCCGGAGGTCGCCGGCTCCGACCCGACCCTGATGCAGACGCGGGCGGTGCTCGACGGCGACGACTGGGTGATCAACGGCCACAAGTGGTTCACCAGCGGCGCCAGCCGGGCCGCGTTCACGACCTGCTTCGCCCTGACCGAGCCGGAGGCTCAGGGCCACCGCAAGTTCTCGTCGATCATCGTGCCCACGGACACGCCCGGCTACGAGATCGTGCGCGCCGTACCGACGATGGGCACGACGTCCGGCCAGCATTGCGAGGTGCGCTACAACGACGTCCGGGTGCCGAAGGACAACCTGCTCGGCGGCCGCGGCGAGGGTTTCGTCATCGCGCAGCGGCGGCTCGGTCCGGGGCGGATCTTCCACTGCATGAGGTGGCTGGGCCAGGCCCAGCGCGCCTTCGAACTGATGTGCGACCGCGCCAAGTCGCGCTGGGCGCATGGCTCCTACCTGTCGGAGAAGGGCGAGATCCAGCGCTACGTCGCCGAGTCGGCGGCCGAGATTCAGGCCGCCCGGCTGATGACGCTGGACGCCGCCGAGGCGATGGACCGCGGCGAGCAGGCGCGGGTCGAGATCTCGCTGATCAAGTTCTGGGGCGCGCGGATGCTCCACAACGTGATCGACCGGGCGATCCAGGTTCATGGCGCGCTCGGCGTGACCGGCGATACCCCGCTCGAGAAGATGTACCGGGAGGCGCGGTACGCGCGTCTCTACGACGGCCCGGACGAGGTCCACCGGATGGTCGTGGCGCGGCGCATCCTGCGCGACCCGCTGGGCAGAGTGCCGTGGGGAACGTTGGGCAGTGGCCAGAACTAGGAGTCCGCGCCACGGAAACTGGGTGCGCCGGCGCCCTCGCCGGCTTCCGGGAAGAGACGCGCCGCGAAGCGGCGACCTCGCTGCCGTGCTTCTTGCCGCGCTCGCCATGGCTCTCGGAGGAAGCTGCATGACGCCGCCGGCCGCGACCGCCCAACTCCGCGCCGCGGCAGTCGCCGTCGAGATCACCCCGCCGACCGGCTCCCTGCTCTACGGCTACGGCGCGCGCGGAACGAACCGGTCCGAGGGAGTTCACGACCCGCTCTACGCCCGCGCCCTGGTGCTCGAAGCGAGCGGCGAGACCGCGGCGCTGGTCACCCTCGATCTCGGCTCCATCCGCAAGGAGAACACCCTGCCGATCCGGCAGATGGTCCAGGAGGTTGCCGGCTTCGACCATGTGCTGCTGAACGCCTCCCACACGCACTCCGCGCCCCTGTTCGAGGCGGACTTCCCCGATGCCGAAGGTCCGTGGGTCCGGGAGCTCGAACAGAAGATCGCCGACGTCATCCTGGAAGCTCACGCCTTGCTGCGGCCGGCCCGGGCAGCCGTCGGCTGGGGCCGGGCGAGCGAGGGGCACAACCGCCGCCGGGTGATGCCGGACGGCAGCGTCGAGATGTTCTGGCAGAACCGCGGGCGGCTGCCGACGGCGCCGCTCGACGACTCCGTCGGCGTGCTGGCGGTGGACGGAGCGGACGGCGAGCCGATCGCCACGGTGGTCAACTTCGCCGTGCACCCGGTCATCCTCGGTCCCGGCAACCTGCTCGTTTCCGCCGACTTTCCGGGCGCGATGGCGGCTCTGGTCGCCGAGCGCGGCGGCGGCGTGGCGATGTACCTGCAGGGCGCCGCCGGCGACATCAACCCGTTCTGGGACAAGACGGCGCCGGAGGAAGGCGCGTTCGAGCAGGTCCGGATGGCGGGCGAGCGCCTGGGGCAGGAGGTGCTTCGCGTCCGCGCCGACCTGGCCGCCGCGGAGGCGTTCCACGATCCGGCGACGTTGTCCGTGAAACGCCACCTGGTGACGCTCGATCCGCGATGGGACCTGGACTCGCCGGTGGTGGAGGAGGGCTTCCGCCGCCACGGACTGGAGGCGTCGCTTCAAAGGTACCGCGCGCGCTTCCCGCGTGAACGGGAGGCCGAAGTGAACACCCTGGTCCTCGGCGAGGTCGGCGAAGGCCAGTTCGCGCTCGCCACGTTCCCCGGCGAGTTCTTCGTCGAGCACCAGCTCCGCCTGCGGGCCGCGACTCAGGTGCCCCACGTCTTCTTCGCCGGCTACACGAACGGCGAACTCGCCTACTTCCCGACGATCGCGGCCGCCGCCCAGGGAGGCTACGGCGGCCGGGAAGCCACGATCGTCGAGGTCGGCGCCGGCGAGAAACTGGTCGACCTGGCGGCGATCTCGATTCTCGAACAGGCCGGCTGGCTGCACGACGCGCCGCCGTGAAGGGGAGCGCCGCTACTGCCGCGGCGCTTCCCTCTGGAGACGCGCCGCCTCGTCGGCGGGCGCCGGTTCGATGAAGCCCGTGTTCGTCAGCGTGTAGGCGCCCACCTCGATATCCAGGTCGCTGGAGATCTCCAGCCGCCAGCCGCCGCCCGTCCCCGGTCCCGCGCTGCCGCTCAATCCCTTGGCCGCGTTGCCGAGCTCGAGGTCCCAGGTGCTCAGGTTGGCCGCCTCGCCGGCGCCCAGCGCCAGCCGCAGCGGCGC
>JAJDZH010000024.1 GCA_022824725.1 Thermoanaerobaculia bacterium
GTGGCGTCGTCGATGTCGAAGGCGATCACCCGGGTGGTCGTGGCGCGGGCCATGAAGAAGCGCAGCGCCGCGACGGCGATCTGGCGCGCCAGGAGGTCGACCTCTTCGCCGGCTTCCCCGTTACCGTCGGCGGCGCGCCGCTCCTGGATCTCGTCCCTGCTCTTCGCTTCGAGCTGATCGAGCAGGTCGTCCGCCTTGACGCCGATGCCCTTCCGGCCGGACATCTCGAGCTGCGAGTCCCCGGAGAATCCGAGGCGCTCGGCGGTCTTCGCCGACAGGGCGACCATTTCGTAGGCGAAGTGGATGCTGTCCCGAGCCTCGCCGTCGTGTCCGAGCGCTTCCAGGCCGGCGCGGACGATGCGCTGCAGGTAGGCCTGGCGCGCGTCGATCACGTTGATCACGCGGGCGCCCCTTCCGAAGTCGGGCCTCCGCTCCGCGCCGCCGTCGCCGGCATCCGGTTCCGCCGGCCCGGTCTTCCAGAGAGGACTGCCGCGGCGGGGTCCATCCCGGAAGGGGGCGTACTCGAAGTCGCGGCCCAGCAGGCCGAACTTCCAGAGCTGGTAGGCGATGTCCTTGCCGACGTAGGTCACCGTGCCGTCGGAGCGGACGATCACCTTGTCGGGATCCTCAAGGCCCTGGAACTCCTCGCTGTCGGCCAGCGGCATGACCCAGCAACCGGCGTTCTTGCCGCTCTCTTCGAACCGGACGGCGCCGGTCTCCTTCAACTGTTCGAAGGCCGCGACGAAGAAATCGAGACGGAGGATCTCGCTCTCGTGGGTCAGGAGGTCGTAGTCGACGCCGATGCGCGCCATCGTGGCGAGATGCCGGGCGACGATCCGCCGGGCGATCAGCCGGCCGGCCTCGGCCCGGCGGCCCTCTCCCGATTCCAGTGCGTGAAGGGTGCGCCGGCGGAGCTCGAGCCGCTTCGGGTCGCCTTCATACCAGCGGCCGACCTCGCTGTAGAGGTCCCAGCAGACGTAGTCGAAGGGCTCGGCCAGGGCCTCGATGTCGGCGACGGAGCAATCGCGGAGATCGAGGAAACCGACCACCACGTCGGCCACCTGGACCCCGGTGTCGTCGATGTAGTTCTGGACTTCGGTCTTGTGGCCGAGACCGCGGAGCGCCCGCGCCAGCACATCGCCCAGGACGGCGTTCCGCAGGTGGCCGATGTGGGCCGCCTTGTTCGGATTGATGTTCGTGTGCTCGACGATCACCTTGGCCGGCGCGTCGGTGGCCCCGGACTCCGTCACCGGAACCGCGTCGATCATCACGGCCGCGAACCGACTCCTGGCGAAGTGGAAGTTCACGTAGCCCGGGCCTTCGACCGTCACCCGCTCGAAACCCTCCGGCAGCTCGAGACGCTCGACGAGGCGCTGCGCGATCGCCCGCGGCGCCTGGCGCAGCTCGCGCGCGAGGTGCAGGGCGCAGGGACTCGCGAGGTCGCCCAGGCGACGCTGCGGCGGTACTTCGACCACCGGATCGTGGTCGATCCCGAAGACATCGGAAAGGACGCGTCGCAGCACGCCGGCGACGAGGGGTCGTTTGCGCTGCAGCATCGGGCGCGCAGCCTATAAGAGCCCGCGGGACGGCTTGCGCCAGAATACGGACGTGCGAGGATCGGCGCCATGACGAGACGCGAGCGGCCGCAGCCGCCGACCGTGCCGGGCTCGGTGGTCGCCCGGCGGGTTCTCGTCCTGGCGCCCCACTACGACGACGAGGTGCTCGGCTGCGGCGGGCTGCTGTTGCAGCTCGCCGCCAGCGATGCGGAAATCGTGTGCGCCTTCCTGAGCGACGGATCGGGAGGCGCCGAAGGACCGCCGGAAGGACTGAGCGGAGAGCAGTACTCGGCGTTGCGGCGGGTCGAATCGGAGGCGGCCGCCGCGGACCTCGGCGTTGCCCGCGTCGAGCACGTCGGCCATCGGGAGAGCCTTCCGGACGGTGGCCTGGTCTCTTCGATGGGCGAACTGACCGGGCAGATCGGGGCTTTGCTCGACGACATCCAGCCGGATCTGGTCCTCGTCCCTTCGCCGCTCGAAGTGACGACGGATCACCAGGCCACGTTCCGAGCCCTCCACGAGGCGTTGATCGCCCGCCGCATCCAGGGGGCGGATGGGAGTTCCCTGGCGGCGTTGCCGGACGACTCCTCGCTCGAGAGCCTGTCGATCCAGATCCTCTGTTACGAGGTCAACCACCCCTTCTACCCGGATCTCCTGGTGGACGTCTCGGCCGAGGTCGACGGGATTTCCGCGGCGATGTCCCACTATCGGAGCCAGCAGGAGCGGCACGACTACCTCGAATCGTGCCTTGGCCTGCGGCGTTTCCGAGCGCACAGCCTGCCGCGGGACTGCCGGTTCGTCGAGGGATACTGCCAGTTGAAGGCCAGCGACTTCACGACCCGGAGTCCGGCCCAACTGATAGCCCATCTGGGAGGAGCGCCGGCGCTGGTCGAAGTGGACTCGCCCCGCCGCGTCTCGATCGTGGTGCGAACGTTCAACCGGCCGCGCCGGCTGGCCGAGGCCTTGGAGAGCCTGGCGCGGAGCACCTACCGGAACGTCGAGGCGGTGCTGGTGAACGACGGGGGCCGCCCGCCCGAGGTGTCGGAGGACTTCCCCTTCACGCTGCGTCTCGTCGACCACGAGAGCAACCGAGGGCGCGCCGCGGCGGCGCAGTCCGGCGTCGAGGCGGCAGCCGGTGACTGCATCGGGTTTCTGGACGACGACGACCTGTTGGCGCCGGAACACCTGGAGAGTCTGACCGCCATGCTTCGAGGCGACGTCGACGTCGCCTACAGCGACGCCGCCGTGGTCAGCTACGAGCCGAGCGCTGACGGCTGGAGAGAGTCGAGCCGGGGCCTGCCGTACAGCCGGGACTTCGATCGGGGGATCCTCCTCCTCGACAACTACATTCCCTTTCACACGGTATTGATGACCAGGGAGGCCCTGGAGCGGGCCGGTTCGTTCGATCTCGGGCTGCCGGCGTTCGAGGACTGGGACCTGTTGATCCGGCTGTCGCGGTGGTCGACCTTCGTCCACCTGTCGCGGACGACGTGTGAGTATCGGCACTTCCTGGGTGGGAGCGACGGCAGGTCGTCCGGAGGGCACGCCCTGGGCGGAGCGGCCGCCGAACGACAGGACTTCGAGGCGTTGAAGGCCCGGGTAATGGCCAAGCATGCGGATGAACTCGAGCCGGACGTGTTGGCGGGCGCCGTGATCCGGATGCGGCGCGAAGCGGTGCTGGCGGCCGAGGCGGCGCGCGCGATGCTGCGCGAAACGCGGGCGACACTGCGCGAAACGCGGGCGATGCTGCGCGAGACGCAAGGGGAGCTCGAACTCGTTCAGGCCTCGAACCGGACCCGCGGGGCGGAGGTCGAGCGTCTTCACGACCGTGAACGCGACCTCATGGCCGAGATCGAGAAGATGAAGGCCACTCGGGCCTGGCGGCTGCACGAAACCCTGCAATCTCTGCGCGGTTCCGGGTGAGGGCGACCGCGGGAGAACGCCGGTGACCCGGGTCGGTCTGGTCTGCAGCGAGGCGCTCGGGGAGCGCGCGGCCGGCATCGGCATCCGCTACCTGGAGATGGCGCGGCGGTTGCCGGACTTCGGCTTCGAGGTTTCCCTGGTTTCGCCCTGGCGCACGGGCAAGCCCCCGGACGTGCCGGCCGGTTCCGTCGAGGCGCGCCGGTTCGACTCCGCGCCGCTGCCGGAGTTGTTGAGGGACTGCGATGCGGCCGTCGCCCAGGGACAGTTGGCGAACGACGTGCTCCACGAGTTGCCCGATCTGCCGACGGTGATCGATCTCTACGATCCCTTCCTCGTGGAGAACCTGACCCATCTGGAGACCCTGGGGCTCGATCCATACCGCAACGATCACCGGAGCTGGATCCACCAACTGTCCCGCGGCGACTTCTTCCTCTGTTCCTCGCCGGAGCAGCGCGCCTACTATCTCGGCTTTCTGACCGCTCTCGGACGGGTGAACCCGCATCGCTACCGGGACGATCCGGAGCTTTCCGGCCTGATTGCCGAGGCGCCGCTGGGCGTGCCGGATCCGCTGCCCGAACACCGGCCGCTGCTGGCGCCGCGGGCGGACGGCGAGCGCCGCGTGCTGTTCGGCGGGCTGTACGACTGGTACGACCCGGAGCCGCTGCTCGAGGCGTTCGCCGGCCTGCCCGACCCGAACGCGAGACTTCTCTTCGTGCGGCAGCCACCCGGTGCTCAGGCGCCTCAGCGTCTGCTGGCGGAGGTGGAGGCACGCAGCCGGAGGGAAGATCCGCATCGCCTCGGCTTCCTCGACTGGGTGCCATTCGAGCGGCGCTACGACCTGCTGCGGGATGTCGACGCGCTGGCCGCCTGCCACCGGCCCGGGCTGGAGACCGACCTGTCGCTGCGCACCCGCTTCCTCGACGCGCTCGCCGTCGGCTGTCCGGTGCTCACGACCGAGGGCGGCACCGTGCCGCGGCTGCTGCGGGAGTGGGACGCGGGGCTCGTTGTTCCCTGTGGCGACGTCGAGGGGCTCCGCGCTGGCCTCGCCGAGCTGGTGGCGGGCGGCGGCAAGGTCGAAGAGCGGGCGCGCCGCGGCCGGGAGCGGACGCTCGTCGACTACTCCTGGGAGCGCACGCTGGCCCCGCTGACAGCCTTCCTCTTGTCGCCGCGCGTCGATCCGACCAAGGCCGGGTTTGCGTTCCGGCCGGAGACGGCGGCGCCGGCCGACGAACCGGGATTCCGCCTGCGGCGCTGGCTGCGACGCCGGTTGGCTGGCTCACTCCCCGCAGGCGGACCATGAGCGACCGGGGTGCCGGCGGAGGCGGCCATGGTCCGCGGGTAGACAGCGTCGACATCCTCGTGGTGAGCTGGAACGGTCGCCGGCACCTGGAGACGCTGCTGCCGGCGCTCGCAGCGCAGCGCGATCCCGGCGCCACGGTAGGGATCCGGCTGTTCGACAACGGGTCGACGGACGGGACGGCGGCCTGGGTCGGCGCCGAACACCCGGAGGTCGAAGTCGTCGAACATCCGGTCAACCTCGGCTTCTCCGCCGCGAACAACCGGCTCGCGGAGGGCAGTTCGGCCGACGCGCTGGTGCTGGTCAACAACGACACGCGGCCGCGGCCGGACTGGCTCGCCGAGCTCGTCGCGGCGTTGCGGGCGTCGCCTCCGGATGTGGCCGCCCTGTCCGGCTGCATCGTTGACTGGGAGGGGGAGCGCCTGGACTTCGGACGCGGCGTCATGGCCTTCGACGGTCACGCCTTCCAGCTCGACTACGGCCGCCTCCTGGAGGAGGTGGAGATCCCGGCCGAAGGCGCCGAGCTGCTTTTTCCCTGCGGCGGCAACATGATCGCGCGCCGCGACGCTTTTCGTGCGGCCGGGGGCTTCGACGAGAGCTACTTCGCGTACCTCGAGGACGTCGATCTCGGGTGGCGGTTCTGGTCGGGGGGCGAACGGGTGCTGTCGGCGCCGCGGGCCGTCGTCCACCACCGTTCCAAGGCGACCAGCGACCTGCTGGGCAACGCCAACCGGGGCCTGCTGTTCGAGCGCAACGCCTACTTCACCGCCTTCAAGAACTACGACGCCGAGCTCTGGCCGCAACTGATGCCGGCGGTCCAGTTGACGCTGCTCGCCCGTACGCAGCACCTGCTCGCCCGCTGCAATCCGAACGGCGACGTACTGGCGCTCGATCCCTTCCGCACGGCTGGGGAGGCGAGCGAGGCTGCTTCCGGCGACCGGGGCGCGGCGCCGCGGACCAACCCGAGCGCGGCACGGCGCGGTCTCTGGCAGCGGGCGCGCGACATCGTTGCCCTGCGGACCCGCCTGAGAAGGCTCGCCCGCCGTCTGGGCGGCGTGCCCGCCGGGGCGCCGGCCGTCGTCGATGACCAGACCGTGGCTCAGGTGCGGGCACTGTCGGCGATCGTCCGCGGCCTGGACGGCGCCTCGGAACGGCGGCGCCAGGTGCAGGCCCGCCGGCGGCGGTCCGACCGCGAGATCCTGGAGCGCTTTCCGCTGTACATGGTGCCGACCTATCCCGGCGACGAAGAACTGTTCGCCAGCGCGGGCTTCGAGTCCCTGTGGCCGGAGGACCTGGCGCCGGTTCGCCGGCTGCTGGACGACGTGATGGAGGTGGAGCGGTGACCGGGTCGCCGGACTGGACCGTCGTCATTCCCACCTTCAACCGTCTGGGGGCCCTGAAGGAGGTTCTCGAGGCCCTGGGCAATCAGGATGGGCCGCGATTCGAAGTCCTCGTGGTCAACGACGGCAGCACGGACGGCACCGCGTCCTGGCTCGATGAATGTTCCGCGGGCAGGAACGGCCGCGAGCCGGAGTTGCGGATCCTTCATCAGGAGAACCAGGGACCCGCCGTGGCCCGAAACCGCGGCGTCGCGGCGGCCCGCGGCCGGTGGGTGGCCTTCCTTGGGGACGACACCGTCCCCGCACCGGGATGGCTGGCAGCCCACCACAGGGCCCAGCACGACGCCCTGGCGCGGTCGATTCGCGCCGAGGGCGGTTGTGTCGGCGTCATCGGCCGCACCGACTGGCACGAGCGGATGCGGCGCACGCCGTTCCTCGACTACATCAACGAGAACGGACTGCAGTTCGGATTCGCCCTGATCGAGAACGAGGACGACGTGCCGTTCAACTTCTTCTACACGTCGAACCTCTCGATCGATCGCGAAGCGATGGCGGCGGAGCCCTTCGACCCGGCGTTTCCGTTCGCTGCCTGGGAGGACATCGAAGCCGGATACCGCCTGGCCGCGCGCGGCTTGCGCCTCCTGTACCGGCCGAAGGCCCGGGTCGCTCACGATCACCCGACCGGTCTTCGGCGGTTCGCGAAGCGGCAGTACCGCGCGGGGTACTCCGCGGTTGTCTTCTTCCGGCGGCATGAACAGCTCGGCCCCTTCCTGGGGTTCCACGACGGCGAGCCGCCTCCGGCCGGCGGCGTTCGCGACCGGGCTGGCCAGTGGCTGCGGGAACGTCTGGCGCGGACGTTGCAGGGATTCCCGGTCAGACTGCCCCGGCTGTGGGAGAACACGATGCGATATCACTATCTGGAAGGCCTCAGAAACGGCTGGTCCGACGGCGTCGGCCTGGAACGGGGAGGTGCGTCGTGAGTTCGAGGGCGCGGATCGCGATGGGAATGGTGTTGCCGTTGGCCGGCATGCTGGGTCTCGGCCTGGCGGGCGGCGCGAAAGCGGCTACCGGGGCTGCCGGAACTGCACCGGTCGTTCAGGCCCTCGCCGTACAGGCGCCGGTCGCGGTCGAGGCTGGCGATCGGGATCGCCGCGGAGGCGGCGACCGCAAGGGCCGCCGTTCCCGGACCTACGTCCGGCCGTACTACGGCTCCTTTGGCTGGTACGGCAGTCTCGGTCCATTCTGGCCCTACGCCTGGTCGCCGTACTCCTACGGCTACGGACCGTACGGCTGGGGTTCCGGTCCGGTCGGCTACGCGGACGCGGGTGCGCTCGACATCAACACCCGGCCCAAGAAGGCCTCCGTCTACATCGACGGCGAGCTGGTCGGTCGGGTCGACGGCTTCGACGGCTTCCCGCGCTACCTCTGGTTGCGCGACGGCAGCTACCGGCTCGCGATCTACATGGAGGGCTACGAGACCCTGGAGCGCCGGATCCGGGTGCAACCGGGTGTGGTCATCCGGATCGACGAGGACCTCGTCCCGGGGACCGCGGAACCGCCCCGACCCGCGCCGCCGAGGCCGGCTCCGGCGCCCGCGGCGCCGGAAGGCGAGTCGTGGAGGGTCGAGAACCGCGGCCGTCCGATCGAGCAGGATCAGCGGCAGGATCCGGCCCGGCTGCGGGTGGAGGTCGAACCCGCCGACGCGGTCGTTTACCTGGACGGCCGCCTGCTGGGGAGCGGCGCGGATCTGGCGAGCCTCCACTCGGCGCTGATCGTCGATCCGGGCGCCCACCGGCTGGAGGTGACGCGTCCCGGCTACGTAGCCGAAGTGCGGGCGTTCGAAGCCGCGCGGGGACAGGACGTGGCGCTGCGCATCGTGCTCCGGGAGGAGTGAACTCCTGCCGGGAGAAGTGAACCTTCGTCTCGCGTCGACATAGAAAAGTAGCCATGCTACCATGATTCCCGTGGTGCATGAACTCGCGAGCCGTGCCGGGGCGCGCGCCGGTGCGCCCGCTTGGCCCGCGCCGCGCGGCGCCGAGCCCCTGCGAGTGCTGGTTGCCTCGCCGCTCGGTTCTCTCGGGCTGGAGTTCATCGGTCGGCTGATCACCCGGTTGGTCATCGCGCCGAAGGGCGCCGAGAAGGCGTTGTTCACTGCCCTGGGGTCGGTGGAGACGACCGACTTCGTCGACGAGGCCCTGGGCCGTCTTTCGGAGTACTTCGCCGGCGCGCGGCGAAACCTCGATCTGCCCTACGACCTGGATCGGACCGGGATCGATGCCCTGTCCCGGCGCATCTTCGAGGAAACGGCCCGGATTCCCTACGGGAGTACGCGCACGTATCGCAACGTGGCCACTTCATCGGGTCAGGCGGGCGCCTACCGCCTGATCCGTTCCAGGCTGATGGCCAACCCGTTGCCGATCCTCGTACCGTGCCACCGGGTCGTGCCGCGCCGGAGCGGTCCCGGGTCCTACATCGGCGGGGAGGAGCGCAAGGCGCATCTGCTCGCCCTGGAACGCAAGCACGCCGAGGATTAGCGCCGCAGGATGGTCGCCGCTTCGCGGCGCGCGTTTCTGGCCGCCTTCGGCGGCAGCGGGTCAGAAGACCCGCGCACCCAGCCTGCGGCGGGCGTCCTCCCAGATCGCCTCCAGGGCTTGATCGAAGCCCCGTTTCGGGCGCCAGCCCAGGGCGCGTAGCCGGCTGGCGTCGCCGCACATCACGGGAACGTCCGCGGGTCTCATGCGGTCCGGGTCCTGCCGGATCTCGACCTCCAGGCCGCTCAGCCGGATGAGCCGCCCGAGTGCCGCCTCGAGTCCGATTGCCTCCCCGCGGGCGACGTTGTAGACGCTTCCCGGTTCGCCCTGGTCAACCAGGAGCGCGTAGGCATCGGCGCCGTCGTCGACATGGACGAAGTCCCGCCGCGGGGTCAGGTTGCCGACGTGAAGCACGGGTTCATCCCGGCCCGCTTCGATCGCCGCGAGCTGGGTTGCGAACGACGGGAGCGCGAAGTTGGCGCCCTGTCCGGGCCCGATCAGGTTGAAGGACCGGACCACGACGGCGCCCAGGGGAAGGCTGAGCCGTTCGACCGCGGCCTTGGTCAGGGCGTAGGGCGAGCCCGGTTCGAGGCCGCGGGTCTCGGACACCGGCAGTTCCGCTTCCGGCACCGGGCCGTAGACCTCGGCGCTCGAGGCGATGACCAGGCGGCACGTTTCGGACAGGGCGCGGGCCACGGAGACGACATGCTCGGAGCCCTCCACGTTGACCCGGTAGTAGTCGTCGATCCGCCGCCAGGAGGCCATCACGTCGGACAGGCCCGCCAGATGGACGACCGCGTCCGGCGCCGTCGCCCTGAACACACGGTCGACCGCGTCGCGGTCGCGAATGTCGAGGGCGACCCGCTCGACCGGGGCGCGTGCGCCGGTGTCGTCGTCGTTGGAGACAACCATTCCCGGGGCATGGCAGGCGATGACGGCGGCTCCCCGTGCGACCAGTCGCGGCACCAGGCGGCCGCCGACGAATCCCTCGGCGCCGGTGACCAGGACGCGCTTCACGTTTCCGCCTTGCCTTGCCCCAGCCGCTCGAAGTAGTCGTCCAGGCCTGCGGTCCACTCTTCGACCCGTCGGTTGGTGGTGGACTCGAAGCGGGCCACATCAAGCACCGAGTAGGCCGGCCGGACGGCGGGACGGGGCAGGTCGGCGGTCGCGATCGGCTCCACCTCGGCGTTCAGGCCGAGGGCGCCGACGATGGCGATCGCGAAGCCGTGCCAGGAGGTGGCGGGTACGTTGCAGTAGTGGACGATGCCGGCGGCGCCGGCCGCCTGGAGATCGACGAGAGCGCGGGCGAGGTAGGGCGCGTACGTCGGGCAACCGATCTGGTCGGAAACGACGCGGAGCGGCTCGGCGCGGCCGAGGCGGGCGGCGATCGCGGAAACGAAGTTCCTGCCCTCCGGCCCGAACACCCAGCTCGTGCGAACCACCAGGCCGCCCGCGCCGGCCACGGCCTGCTCGGCGCCGAGCTTCGAGCGTCCGTAGGCGGTGCCGGGCGCTGTCTCATCGTCTTCGCGGTAGGGCCTCCGGCCGCGGCCGTCGAACACGTAGTCGGTCGAGAGGTGGATCAGGCGGCAGGTCCGCGGGAGGGCGGCAGCCAGCCGCGCGGGCGCCCTGCCGTTGATCTCCAGGGCGGCCTCGGGATCCGTCTCGCAACCGTCGACGTCGGTACAGGCGGCACAGTTGTAGACGGCGGCGGCGCCGAAGCGGGCGGCCAGTGCCGCGGTCGCCTGGGTGTCCGTGATGTCCGCGCACCGGCGGTCGGCGGCCAGGACATTCGCGCCGCGGCGGCGCAACTCGTCGGCGACCTCCCTTCCGAGTTGACCCGCGGCGCCGAGCACCACGGCCCGCCCGCCGGCGCCCGAGGCGTCGAGGGTCACAACGCTTCGCTCTGGCCGCCGGTTATGTCGAAGAAGGCGCCGACGCTCTTCAGCGTCACCAGCAACCGGTACTGGGTGTCGCGGCGGAGCGCGGTGCGGAAGTCGGCCACCTCGAATCGTAGTCCGTAACAGCAGGCCTTGAAGTCGACGATGTGACGCTGGATCTGCAGGAGCTTCTGTTCGATGTCGTAGCTCACCATGCTGTTCACCCGCAGCTTGTTCGGGATCAGGTCGAGACCGGTCGAAACCTGGACGTGGTGGCGGCGCGTCCGGTCGAGTTCCGGGTTGCGGCGGACGGCCCAGCGCAGGCCGACCGAACCCGTCCGGCCGATACCGAGGCTGCCCGAGATGGCTGTGGAGGAGACCTGCGAGAACAGGGTGTCGTAGAGCGCGTCGAAGCGGACCCCGGTGCGCCGCGACGGATTGAAGCGCAAGAGGGCGCCGACCGGACCGTTCTGGCTGGTCAACGACCGGTCGAGGGAGCGCAGCAGCGGTTGGTCGGCGTCGAGCGACACGTCCCGGAAGAACTGGACCGACAGGATCTCGAAGGCGCCGCCTTCCTCGGGATCGGCGGGCTTCACGAGTAGCCGGTTGTAGAGACTGACGCGGGCGACGTTCCGGCCGCGGAGGTTGTCGATCTCGTCGAAGAGCGGAATGCGGAAGCGTTCGTCGTAGTCCTCGAAGAAACCGTAGGCGATTCGGGGTTCGATGACGTGCTTGAGTCTGGAGAAGCGTCCTTCCTCGCCCAGTTCGAAGATGCGCGAGAAACCGGGGCCGACGATCTCGGCGCGCGCCGTCGGCACCACGCGCATCAGGTCTTCTCCCCGAAAGTCCGTTGTGGTCATCGTCTCCCGACGTTCCTGGGCGCTGATCAGGCTGTCTTCGTACCAGGTGAGGTGTCCGCCAGCGGTAAGCGACAGCGAGAACCAGCTTGCCAGCGGAATCGGGACGCTGATCTCCGGCTCGAGATGGGCGCGTCCGTAGCGGCCGATCCGTCGCGCCGACCGGTTCGTGTCGAGGTAGTGGAGCGAGCTCTTCACCTGGAAGTAGAGAGGCGAACCACCCAGTCGTGTGGAGCGGAGCTTGTACTCGATCTCGGGAAGCTGGCGCAGTTGAACCTCGCGACTGGCGGAGATGAACGTCTTGCGCTGGTCGAGCTGGACGTTGAGCGACTGGTTGCCCCAGTTTCGCGAGGCGAAGGCCGTCGAGTAGAGCTGGCGCAGGCTGTTGCGGTCGACCCGGCGTTCGAAGTCGCGGAAGAACTCGAAGTCGGACACGTCCTCGAAGCGGATGACGCCACGGAATCCTCCGGGCAGGTCCCGCGACTGATGGTTCCAGCGCATGCGCCAGCGGCGCTCGCCGCGCTCCGTGTCGTCGATCAGGTAGCCGTCGAACTCGCCCGCCGTCCCTTGGGTCGGCCGGTAGCGGAACTCGGCGCCGAGCCCCCAGAAGGCCTCGGTCGAGAAGGCCTGATTGCCGTTGCTCGGCGCGCCGGCGTAGAGGTCGACGTTGAAGGTGGCGTCGTAGCTCCTGTTGATCGCCCAGTAGTAGGCGAGGCCGAGCGACGGGCCGCGCCTGGTGGAGAAGCCCGGCTTCGGCGTCAGAAAGCCGCTCACCCTGGAACTCTGGACCGGCCACAGCATGTAAGGAAGGTAGACGAGCGGCACCTTCTTCGTCCGGAAGGAGACGCCGCGGGTCCTGGCGTAGCCGTTGGCGTTCACGTCGACGCGTTTCGCGCGGAAGCTCCACTCCGGCGCCCGGCCGTCGTCCTCGACCTCGCAGGCCGTGAACTGGGCGTCGAGGATCGTGAAGCGGTCCTCGCTCAGCATGTGGACCGCCGCGCCGGTGAAGAAGAGGTCGGTGCCGACGTTGCCGTCCGCGTCGAAGATCGAGGCCGTTTCGGCCGCCACGTCGAACTCGAGTCGCGAACCCCGGAGCACTTCGTTGCCTCGCATCAGGACAACCGGCCCCTCGGCCTCGAAGCGTTCGTTCGCGTGGTCGTACACCGCCCGGTCGCCGGAGACCTGATAGTCGCGAAGCCGGATCCAGAATCCGTTCGACAGTGTGTGCTGTTCCTCGAACGTGCCTTCCATGGCGCCGGCCCAACCTTCCACCTGTCCAGGGCCGGACTCGTCTTCGACCGCGAAGCTGAAGGTGTTGGCGCCGGGGGGCGGTGGCGGACCCGTGTCGGCGGGTTCCTCCTCCGTGGCCTCAGTCGTCGCGTCGGGAGCCGGTTCTTCGACGACTGCCGCTGTCTCTTCCGGGGTCGCCTGGACGGCTTCAGGCTCCTGGGCAGCCGTCCCGGTGACGGCCAACGTCAGGGCCAGAGCCAGAGTAACGGCCAGGCGCACGAGATCAGCCATAGACATCTCGACGGTGGCCGACCTTCAGAATGACGATGACCACGGTGTCATCGGAGACGCTGTACAACAACCGGTGTCGGCCCACTCGGATTCGGAACACGTCGTCGTAACCGAGGAGCTTTCTGCAGCCGCGGGGCCTGGGATTCTCCGCCAAGGCAAGCATCGCGGCCGCGATGCGCCTCCGTGTCGTCCGGTCCAGGCGGCCCAGTTGTTTCTCGGCGGTGCGGCTGATCTGGACTTCATGGGTCGCCATCGAGCTCCAACTCGGCAAGCACCTCGGTCAAGGGGCGAGTGGGCTCGTGGCGGATCCGCTTCAAGTCGTCTATGTCCTCCAGCTCCTCCAGACGATCGATCAGGGCTTCCTGGATGAAGTGGTTCATGACGACCCCGTTTGCACGGCAGTAGGTCTCCACCGCTCGCTTCAGAATCGGATCGATGCGGGCACTGATTTGAACCGTCTCCATGACGGGGAATGCTAGCAATTGCTATGCCGGCGGGCTATGCAGTCCGACGAGGGCCCGTTGCGGTTGACAGCCCCCGTGCCCCGCTTCAGAGTGGCGGCGTTGTGCGCTTCCTGGGTATCGACATCGGAGAGAAGAGAGTCGGCGTCGCGATTGGGGATTCCAGGGTCGGCGTCGCAGTGCCTCACACGACCCTGCGGCGCGCCAGCGACCGGCAATTGATCGACGAACTCAAGGCGCTGGCTTCCGAGGCGAGTACGGAAGTGATCGTCGTGGGCGAGCCGCGGCGGCTGGACGGTTCGGTCGGTTCGGCGGCGGAGCGGGCGCGGGCGTTCGCGCGCAAACTGGGCAGGGCGTGCGAGTTGCCCGTGCGGACCGTCAACGAGTCTCTGACCTCTGTCGAGGCGGAGCGCCGGCTCCGTGCTGCCGGCATCGACCCGAGCAAGCATCCGGAACGAGTCGATGCCACCGCTGCGCAGATCATTCTTCAGGAGGCCCTGGACGGGGAGACAGAATGACGCCGGACGCCCCTCGGCCACGCGGGCGACGCCTGCTTCTGTGGTCGGCTGCGGTAGCCGTCGCGGTCCTGGTTGCCGCAGCCGCCGGTGCGGTTGGCCTGGTCGCCTGGGCGGAACGGGAACTCGAGCGACCGCTGGGTTCGGCCAACGTGGAGTTGGCCATCGACCGCGGTGCTCCAATGACGGCGATCCTCGACCAGTTGTCCGCGGCAGAGGTCATCGGCGATCCGCTGCTGGCGCGTCTCTACCTCGACTACCGGCGTCCCGAGGAGGTCTTGCAGGCCGGCGAGTACCGCTTCGAGCAGCCGATGAGCACGGTCGAGGCGCTCGACCGGGTGATTCGGGGCGAAGTCGTGACCTACCCGGTGACGGTGGTCGAGGGTCTGACCCTTCAGGAAACCGCCGAGCACCTGGCGGCGGAGGGTTTCGGCAACCTGGACGCGTTCCTTCAGGCGATGTCCTCGCCGGCGCCGATCGCCGACCTCGATCCGGCCGCCGAGTCGCTGGAGGGCTACCTGTTCCCGGACACGTACGCTTTCCCGCGAGGCACCGGCGAGGCGGAGATCGTGGAGGCCATGGTCCGCAACTTCCGCCGCCGCGTCGCGGATCACCTGGAAGCCGCTGCCGGCCACGGTCTCGATCCGCGGGGCCTGGTGACGCTGGCGAGCATCGTCGAGAAAGAGGCGGGCGCGATCGAGGAACGCCCCCTGGTCTCGGCCGTCTTCCACAACCGGCTGGAGCGCGGCATCGGCCTCTACGCCGATCCGACGATCATCTACGCGCTGAAACTGGCCGGCGCCTGGGACGGCAACCTGCGCCGCCGTGACCTCGAACTCGACTCGCCCTACAACACCTATGTCCATCCGGGCCTGCCGCCAGGCCCGATCTGCTCACCCGGCGAGCACAGCCTCCGCGCCGCGGCCCGGCCCGCCGAAGTCCCCTACCTCTACTTCGTCAGCCGCAACGACGGCACCCACGTCTTCGCCGAGACCCTCGCCGAACACAACCGCAACGTCGCCCGCTGGCAGGTGCGGTACTGGCGGGAGCGGCGGTAGGCAGCTCGCTGACTGGGATGGCGCGCACTCCCCCGGAGTTGGGGGAGTCACGCCCCGCTTCTCGTGCCGGTGCGCCGGCCCTCTCGCCGGCATCCGACCTGCATCCACCGGGCTAAGCTCCATGCCCGATGCACCTGCCCACCCTCAACGCGATTCTGAACGCCACCGCGGCGACGCTGCTGGTCATCGGCTACGTGCTGATCCGGCGCGGCAACCGGGAGCGGCACAAGCAGGTCATGCTGTCGGCGCTCGTGTGTTCGGCGGCGTTCCTGATCTCCTACCTCTACTACCACTACCAGGTCGGCTCGGTTCACTTCGAGGGCGAGGGGACCGTGCGCACCGTGTATCTGGGCATCCTGCTGACCCATACGGTGCTGGCGGCGGCGGTGCCACCGCTGGCGATCATCACGGTCGTCCTGGGGCTTCGGGGCCGGTACGAGCGGCACAGGAAGATCGCTCGCGTCACGCTGCCGATCTGGCTCTACGTGTCGGTGACCGGGGTCGTCGTGTACTGGATGCTGTATCGCATGTCGTGGTGACGTCGGCGGCAAACCGTGTGCGCGCCGTCGGCGTGCTGCTTCTGGCGGCGGGCCTGCTGGCGGCGCCTGCCGCCGCCCAGGAACCCGAGTGGCGGCTCGCCGAGTGGACCAGCGGTGAGCGCGAGTTCTTTCTCGACGGACCCCAGTTTCTGCTCGCGCCGGCCGAGCTGGAGCGGGTGCGGAATCTGGAGCCGCTGTCCCGGCTGGAGTACATCGACACCTTCCTGGACCGCGGCAGGGTGGCCGAGGCGGTCGAGCATCGGCGCCAGCGGGTGCGCATGGCGGGGCTGCCCTTCTTCGATGTCCGGGCCCGGTTGCTGTTCCTCCACGGCGAGCCGGACGCGATCGACCCGGTCGACTGCGACCAGACGTTCCGGCCGCTCCAGCTTTGGCGCTACGGACCGGAGGACGGCGAGCACACGAACCTCGTCATCTACCAGCCGAAGCCGGCCGAGGTCTTCCGGCTGTGGTTGCCGGAGGACACGAAGCGCGCCCTCTACATGCCGGAGATGGAGTACTTCCTCGAACAGTACGAGGAGCTCCGCGGCCTGCTGCGGGCCCGGCGCTTCGACCTGCAGGTCTGCGAGAAGGCACGCCGGGTCGACGAGATCACGGGGATCCGCGGCCTGTTCGGCTTCCGCCGCGACCGTCGCACGGACGAGGACTTCCTGGCCTGGGTGGCGCCGCCCGCGGATGTCGAGGCGTGGGCGGGAGAGGCGGCAGCCGACGTCGTACCCGGGCCGGCGCCGCTGGAACTCGAGGATCCGATCCTCACCTTTCCGGAGGAGCGGGGGCAGCGGATCCTCACGCGGATTCTCCTCTCCCTGCCGCCGGGCGCTCCGGTCGAGCCCTTCGTCGACGACGCCGGCAGGAAGCAGACGCGGATCAACGTGGAGGGCATGGTCGAGCTGCCGGGCCGGGTCTTCGACACCTTCAAGATGCGCTTCGTCGGCAGCGCGCCGGAACCGGACCGCTCTCTGGCGCTGCCGGTCGAGCAGCTCTTCCGGCCGGGTTCGGTCCTCCTGCTCCGGCTCCTCGTCCGCGACGAGGTCGGCGGCGCGGCCGCATTCGCCTCGGTGCCGGTCGAGGTGCCGCTGCGGCCGGAGGCGGTTCCCGTCGAACCCGAAGATCAGTTGCGGCTGGTCATGGCGACCGAGGATCTGCCGGAGACCGTCCTCGACGCGCGGAACGCGATCATGCTGGTGCCGCCCGAGAGCGAGGTGGTGCTCGGTCTCTGGCGGGCCGACACCCTGATCACGGGCGAGAACATCGTCGCCGTGCGCTTTCTGGTCGATGGCAGGGTGCAGGTGACCCGCCGCCGGCCGCCGTTCACCGCCGAGGTCCGGCTGGCCAAGTACCCCGAGGAACAGGTGGTCCGCGTCGAGGGCCTGAACGCGGAGCGCGAGGTGGTGGACGCAGACGAGATCGTGCTGAACCAGCAGCGGGGCGAGCTCCGGGTGACGATCAACGAGCCGCGCCGGGGCGCCCAGGTCGCGGGCAACGTGGAGGCGTCGGCCACGGTCGTCGTGCCCGAGGAGCGCATCGTCGAGGAGGTCGAGTTCAGCGTCGGCGGAGAGGTTCAGACCGTCCTGAGCCAGCCGCCCTGGCGGGCCGAGGTCGAAGTGCCCCCCGGGGCGGGCGAGCAGGATCTCGTCTACCTGACGGTCGCGGCGACGCTCGACGACGGAAGCCGCGCCGAGGACGTTCGCTTCCTGAACGCGCCCGCCTTCACCGAGTCGCTGGAGGTCGACCTCGTCGAGCTCTACACCACGGTGGTGGACGGCCAGAACCGGCCGGTGACCAGCCTGGCCGAGAGCGACTTCACCGTCTTCGAGGACAAGCGGCGGCAGGAACTGGCGAAGTTCGAGCTGGTCGAGGACCTGCCGCTCACCCTGGGGGTGGTGATCGACACCTCGGGCTCGATGGAGACGTCGCTAGGCGAGGCGCGGCGGACCGCCTCGCAGTTCCTGACGAACATGATCACGCCGCGCGACCGGTCCTTCGCCGTGGCGTTCGCCTCGCGGCCGGCGTTGTTGATCGGGCGGACCTCGGACGTCAGCGCGGTGGCCTCGGTGATCCAGAGACTGCGGGCCGCGGGCGCCACGGCCCTGCACGACGCGGTGATCACCAGCCTCTACTACTTTCGGGGCGTTCGGGGCCGCCGGGCGCTCGTGCTGCTGTCGGACGGGGAGGACACCTCGAGCACGGTCGAGTTCCGGGACGTCGAGGAGTACGCGCGGCGCTCGGGCGTCGCGATCTACACGATCGGCCTCGGCGTCGGCCGCACCCAGATGATCCTGCGCAACAAGCTGAACGATCTGGCCAAGGCCACCGGAGGGCGCTCGTTCTTCATCTCCAAGGCCGAGGACCTCGCGCCGGTCTACGACGACATCGAACGCGAACTGCGCTCCCAGTACCTGCTCGCCTACACCTCCGACCGCGGCGGCGAAAGCGACGAGTACCGCGAGGTCGAAGTGCGGGTGAAGGGGCGCTTCAGGGCGCGGACGATCAGCGGCTACTACCCGTGATCGGCCGCCGGCGGTTCGCGCTTGCGCTGCTGCTCGTCGTCTCCGCGCCGGTCGCGGCAGAGGAGAAGGACGGCGTGCGGACGGTCTCGTTCGAGCGGCTGAACCGGGTCTACGAGCAGTTGATCGAGGACCTCTCCCTCATCCGGATCGGCCCGGCCGAGGTGGCCCTGCGCTCTCCCGAGCACTCCCTGACCGTCAGTCGCCACGCGGCGACGCTTGCCGCCGGCGACGACGGCGTCTTCGAGGCCGAGCTCGAGCTGGACATCTCCGGTTCGGGACGGATCGCCGCGGACGTCGTCATCGGCAGCCTGGAGAGCGAGTTGACCCAGGAACTCGTCGTGCCCGCCCAGACGCTCCGTCTGGAGGGTGCGATCTCCATCCGGCGCGGCGACGACGGCTACTGGATCCGCACGGAACGCATGCCGGCGACGACCCAGGTGCGGATCGAGAGCGAGCTCGGCACCCAGCTCTTCACGGTCTGCCGGCAGATGGCCCTGGTCCTGGTCAGTCTGGACTGCGAAGCGATCGAGCGCGCCGTCACCCTGATCAACGTTCCGCTGCCCGAGGCGGGCGGCGAGTACCTGATCGCCCTCGAGGACACGACCCCGGAAGAAAGAGGGGAACTCGACCGGTTTCTGCTCCAGCACCGGACGCCCTGAACGACCTCGGCCCCGGGGGCCGCGCGAACCCCCGGAGTTGGCGGCGATCCGGTAGGATTCGCGCCGCTCGGCCCCTACGGCCGACCAGGAGTGCCCATGGCTACCCGACGGATGATTTCGCGCCTCTTCTACTTCACGATCGAAGACGAGGGCATCCTCGCCGAGTCGTTCGGGGGGCTGGACTCGGACACCTTCGCGATCGCCTACAAGGTCGAGGACACGGACGACGTCTTCGTCATGACCAGCGAGACGCGGGACGCGCTCGACCGGTCGGACGTACCGTACAACCTGCTCGCCGAGGAGGACGGTTCGAGGATCGCCCTCTTCCACTCCCCGCTCTCGCGCGAGGAGTTGTCGGACTTCGAGGAGCCGCTGAAGGCGCTCGCGCTCGCGTACCGGGCGATCGCCATGGCCTGCGTCGGCGTGAATGGCGAATCGGATCTCGGTTTCGACCTGAGCGAGGGGATGCGCAACTACACGTACTTCACCGCGCCGGCCGGCCACACCTTCATCTGGCGGCTGTTCACGCACCGCGACGAGGCGCGCCAGTTCCTGGAAAAGCTGACGATCGGCGACAAGAAGGCCCTGGAGTGGGCCGAGGCGATTCCGATGGAATCCATGGCCGAACTCGCCGGCTTTCACTGAGCCGCAGTTGAAGCGCCTCGATTCCGAACTGCCGGCCGGCACCTACACCGTCTCCGAGTTCGCCTGGGAGATGAAGGGCCTGCTCGCCGACGCGTACCCCGCGGTATGGGTCGCGGGGGAAGTCCAGCGGCTGCGGTCGGCGGCCAGGGGCCAGCTCTATTTCGAGTTGATCGAGAAGGGCCGCGGCGACCGGATCCGGGCGAAGCTCGACTGCGTGCTCTGGGCGGACGAGCGCGCCGTCACCGAGGCTGAACTGCGCGAGGCCGGAGTCGAACTGGCCGAGGGCGTTGTGCTGCGTTGCTGCGGCCGTCCCGAGTTCTGGCCCGGCGGCGGCCGGCTCCAGTTCACGGTCCGCGAGGTCGATCCGCTGTTCTCGCTCGGCGCGCTCGAGAAGCGGCGCCGGGAGACGCTCCGGGCGCTGGAGGCCGAGGGTCTGCTCGAGCGCAACAAGAAGCTGCCGCTGCCGCCGGCGCCGCTGGAGATCGGGCTCATCACGTCCGAGGGGAGCGCGGCCTACCACGACTTTCTCGACACGCTGGTGAACTCGGGCCTGGGCTTTCGCGTGTACCTCGTCCATTCGGCGGTCCAGGGAGCGGCGGCCGAGGCGGAGATCGACCGCGCCTTCGACCTGCTCGGCGCCTACGCGCGCGGCGGCCGGCGGCTCGATGCGATCGCCCTGATCCGGGGCGGCGGCTCGCGCTCCGACCTGGCCGCCTTCGACAGTCGCCGGGTCGCGCGAGCGGTCGCCCTGTCGCCGGTGCCGACGATCTGCGGCATCGGCCACCAGATCGACGTGTCGATCGCGGACGTCGTCGCCCACACCTCCTGCAAGACCCCGACGGAAGCGGCCGAGTTCCTGGCCGGCAGGGTCGGCGAGGCGGCGTACCGGGTGGAGGCGGCGGGCCGTGCCCTTGCGAGGCAGGCCACGGACCTGCTGCGCGCCGCTCGGCAACGCGTCTCTTCCCTCCCGCCGCGGCTGGCGTCGCCGAGCCGCGCCCTGCTCAGGAACCGCGTCCGCGACTGCCGGGCCCTCCGGCGCGACCTGGGGCGGGCGGCCGGGAGAGCGCTGTCGGACCGGACCGCCGAGTGCCGGCTGGCGGCCAGCCGGGCGCGGACTGCCGCCCAGCGGCTCGTGGCGGCCGCCAGGAGGCAGGAGGAGATTCAGCGCGACGGCCTGGTCCGCGGCGCGCTCAAGCCGGTTGGCCGGGCGGCCGAGCGATTGGAGGCGCACGGTCGGCTCTGCGAGCAACTCTCGCCGGAGCGGACGCTCGCCCGCGGTTTCAGCATCACCCGCCGCGCCGGCGGCGGACTCGTGCGGCGAGCTTCGGACGTGGCGGCGGGCGACGAGCTTCGTACCCGGCTTGCCGACGGCACGGTGGCGAGCACCGTCAACGCAGGCAATCCGGGCGGCAAGGAGACGGCATGAGCGACGACCGCACCGGTGGTGACGTGGCCGAACTGAGCTTCAGCGAGGCAATGGAAGAACTAGAGAGCGTGCTCCGGCGGATCGAGGGCGACGAGATCGACGTCGATCAACTGGGCCGCGAACTGAGCCGGGCGGCGCAGTTGCTCGAGGTCTGCCGGAAGAAGATCCGCCGGGCCGAGGTCGAGGTCCGGCAGATCGTCGAACAGATCGAGGAAGACGGGGCCGACGCGGGGGCCGCGACGCCGGAGGCCCCGGAAGCGCCGGAGGCCGAATCGCCCGCCGCCGGACCCGCGTCGCCTGACGACCAGGACGACATCCCGTTCTGATGTTCGAGCGCCAGAAGACAGGCTCCGTCGTCTGTCCCGGCTGCGGCCGGCTGGTCGGCGTGCAGGACGAGCGCTGCTGGAACTGCGGCCGGACCCGGCCCAGCCTGTTCGGCTTCTCGCGCGCCCTGCAGAACCTCGGCAACGAGGCGGTGTTCTCCACCGTCGTGATCGGCCTCTGCGTCGTCATCTACCTGCTGGGACTCCTGATGGCCCCCGGCCGGGTCAACACGCAGCTCGGCTTCGGTTTCCTGGCGCCGGACCTCGAGGTCGGCGTCCGGCTCGGCGCCAGCGGCGCGCTGATCGTCTTCGACTACGGCCGCTGGTGGACCATCCTGAGCGCCGGCTGGCTGCACGGCGGCCTGCTGCACATCGCCTTCAACATGTACTGGGTGCATCAGCTCGGGCCGGTCATGGCCCGGCTCTACGGCGTTCCCCGCGCGGCGATCATCTACCTGCTCTCCTCCGCGATGGGCTTCCTGGTGACCAGCGCCATGCCGATCATGGCGCCCTGGATGCCGTTCACTCACCGCGCCAGCGTGACCCTGGGCGCTTCGGCGGCCGTGTTCGGCTGGCTGGGAGCGCTGATCTGCTACTCGCGCCAGAGTGGCGGGCGGATGTTCATGAGGCAGGTGCTCGGCATGGCGATACCCCTGGTGCTGTTCGGCCTGCTGATCCCCGGAATCGACAACTGGGCCCATCTCGGCGGTCTGGCCGGGGGATACCTGCTGGCGAGCCGCTACGGTCCGAACACGGAAGAGCGCCCCGGGCAGGTACTCACCGCTCTCGTGCTGCTCGTCGTATCGCTGCTGGCGGTGCCGCTCTCGTTCATCTCCTGGTCGTTCTGATCGACCCGGAGGCGGCTCTGCCGGCCGGCGAATAACTTTTCGCCAAAGTGGTGTACTATTCGCGGCCTTGTGATTCGGGCTGCGATCGCCGGGGCGTCCGGCTACAGTGGAGCGGAACTCGTCCGGTGGCTTCAGGGCCACCCGGAGGTGGAGCTTGGTGCGCTGGCGGCGGGCCGCCAGGCGGGCCGCTCCGCGAGCGACGTGTTCCCCCACCTGGGCGCCGCCGTCACCGCCGATCTGGTGGAGACGGACTGGGATCGCCTGGGCGCCGCCGACGTCGTCTTCCTGGCTCTGCCGCACGGCGAGGCGCTCGGCGCCGCGGGCCGGCTGCTCGAGGCCGGGGCCAGGGTCATCGACATCGGCGCGGACTTCCGGCTCCGGAGCCCGTCCGCCTACCGGCGCTGGTACGGCGGCGAGCACACGGCCACTGACCTTCTCGCTGAAGCTGTCTACGGCCTGACGGAGTGGCGGCGCTCAGCGGTGGCCGGTGCGCGCCTGGTCGCCAATCCCGGCTGCTACCCGACCGCCTCCGCCCTGGCGCTCAAGCCGCTCTTCGAGCACTTCGGCGACCGCGTGGCCGGCGCCGTGGTGATCGACGCGAAGTCCGGCGTTTCGGGAGCGGGCAGGAACGCCAGGGACGGCTACCAGTACTCGGAGCTGAACGAGAACCTGAAGCCCTACGGTGCGGGCGCTCATCGCCACCAGCCCGAGATCGAGCAGGAACTGGCCGCCTTCGGGGAAGCGCCCCGCGTGTTCTTCTCGCCCCATCTCGTGCCGATGACCCGGGGCATCCTCGCCGCCTGCTACGTGCCGATGACCGCGCCGCCGAGCCGCGACGAGCTCGAGGCGGCGTACCTCGATCGCTATGCCAGCGAGCCCTTCGTGCGAGTGCTGACCGGTTCGGTCTTGCCCCAGACGAAGGCCACCCTGGGCTCCAACTACTGCGACCTCGCCGTCCGCGTCGATACCGAACGCGGGCTCGCGGTCGTGTTCGCGGCGCTCGACAACCTCGTCAAGGGAGCCGCCGGCCAGGCGGTGCAGAACATGAATGTGATGTTCAGTTTCGAAGAAACCACGGGCCTCTCGGCCATACCGGTGTTCCCGTGAGTTGCGGCGTCACCGCCCCGCGGGGCTTCGTTGCCGCCGGCGTGCACTGCGGCCTGAAGAAGAGGCGGCTCGACCTCTCGATCATCGCCTCGACCGCCGACGAGCCGTCGGCGCTGGCGGCCGTGTTCACGCGCAATCAGGTCCAGGCCGCGCCCGTGCTCTACTGCCGCGAGGTCCTGGCTGGCGGCCGGGCGCGAGCGATCGTGGCGAACAGCGGCAACGCGAACGCCTGCACGGGCGAGCCGGGCCTGGCCGACGCGCGGGCGATGGCGGAGCGGGCCGGCGCGGCGCTCGACATGGATCCGGGCCACGTCCTGGTCGCCTCGACCGGTGTGATCGGGGTCCCTCTGCCGATGCCGACCGTGCTCGCCGGCATCGACCAGGCGGCGAACGAGCTCGGGCCACGGGGCGGCGTGTCGGCGGCGGAGGGGATCCTGACGACGGACACGCGGCCGAAGATCAAGGTCGAGAAGGTCGGTCTCGCGGGAGGCGAGGTGACGATCGGCGGCATCGCGAAGGGGGCCGGAATGATGGCGCCGGACATGGCGACCACCCTGGCCTTCGTCACGACGGACGTGAAGGCGTCGCCGGAGACGCTCGACCTCGCCCTGCGGAAGGCGGTGGAGCCGACGTTCAACAGCGTCACGGTCGACGGCGACACGAGCACGAACGACTGCGTCCTGCTGCTCGCCAACGGCGCGACCGGGGTCGAGGCCGAATCCGCGGATGACATGGAGCGCTTCACGGCCGGCCTGCAGCGTGTTCTCGGCCGGCTAGCCGTCGCCCTGATCGCCGACGCCGAGGGAGCGAACCGCGTGATCGAGGTCCGGGTGAAGGGCGCTCGCACCGACGCGGCGGCCCGGCAGGTCGCGAACACGATCGCCAACTCGCCCCTGGTCAAGACGGCCTACCGTTCCGGTCAGCCGAACTGGGGCCGGTTCATGGGGGCGATCGGGCGCGCGGGAGTCGACATCGTGGAGCAGCGCATCGGCATCGCGGTGCTGGCCGAGGGCGAGCGGGTCGAGGTCGTGCGCGGCGGTCTGGGCGTCAGCGACAACCTCGAGGGTCTGGCGCGGACGATGGTCGCGGACCACACGGTCCTGGAGGTCGATCTGGGGCTCGGCGCGGGTCGCTGGACGGTCTGGACCTGCGACCTGTCCGAGGGCTACATCGAGATCAACGCCAGCTACATCAGTTGAGGACGGGCGCGGCAATGAAAGCAGAGCGGGATCTCGGCCAGGAAATGGCGGCGGCGCTGCGCTACGCCTCGGCGTGGCGCGGCAAGCGCGTCGTCGTCAAGTACGGCGGCCGGGCGATGGCCGGCGAGGAGTTCGGCACCCTGATCGAGGATCTGGTGCTGTTGCGGAGCGCCGGGCTGCGCCCGATGCTGGTTCACGGCGGCGGGGCCGAGATCTCGACGATGCTCGAGACGATGGGTATCGAGCCGCGCTTCGTCGACGGCCTGCGGGTCACCGACGAGGCCACGATGCGGGTGGTCGAGATGGTTCTCGGCGGTTCGGTCAACAAGCGCCTGGTGGGAATGATCCAGCGCGCCGGCGGACGGGCCGTGGGCCTCACCGGCAAGGACGGCGACCTGCTGCGGGTGCGTCCCCACGCGCGGGCGGACGAACTCGGCTTCGTCGGCGAGATCGAGAGGGTCGACACCTCGCTGCTCGACCAGCTCACGAACTCGGGCTACGTGCCGGTGATCGGCTCGCTCGGCGTCGGGCCGGGCGGCGACACCTACAACGTCAACGCCGATACCGCGGCCGCGGCGCTCGCCGCCGAGGTCTCCGCCGAGAAGCTCCTCCTGCTCACCGACGTGCGCGGGATCAACGACAACGGCTCGTTCCGGTCGCGGCTCAGCCCCGGCGAAGCCCAGGAACTGATCGACTCCGGCGTCGTGTCCGCCGGCATGGTGCCGAAAGTGCGAGCCTGCCTCAGCGCCATCGAGGCCGGCGTCGGGAGTGCCCACATCGTCGCCGCCGGCGAACCGCACGGGCTCCTGGTGGAGCTCTTCACCGAAGGCGGCATCGGAACGATGATCAAGCCCGCAACCCAGCAGAGCCTGATTCAGGGAGTAGACCTGTCATGACCGAGGACAGCCTGTTCGCAAACTACAAGCGGGCGCCGGTGGCGTTCAGCCACGGCGACGGAGTGCGTCTGTGGGACACCCAGGGCCGCGAGTACCTCGACTTCCTGGCAGGTATCGCGGTGTCGTCCCTGGGTCACAGCCACCCCGCTCTGACCGAGGCGATCACGCGCCAGGCCGGGCGCTACCTGCACGTCTCGAACCTCTTCAGGATCCGCGAACAGGAGCGGGCGGGCGAGTTGCTGGTCGAGGCCACAGGGGGCGGTCTCGGCGACGCCTGCCGCGCCTTCTTCTGCAACAGCGGCGCCGAGGCGGTCGAAGCGGCGATCAAGCTGGCGCGGCGCTACGCCTACGACCGCGACGGCTCGGGCGACCGGCACCGGATCGTCACCGCGGAGGGCGGCTTCCACGGCCGTACCCTGGGCGCCCTGGCGGCGACCGCCACGCCCGCCTACCAGGTCGGCTTCGGCCCCCTCCCGGGAGGGTTCGCCTCGGTGCCCTTCGGCGATCTGGAGGCGGCGGCCGGCGAGATCGACGGCAGCACCTGCGCGGTCCTCATCGAGGCGATCCAGGGCGAGGCCGGCGTGATCGAGCCGCCGGACGGCTATCTCGAGGGTCTGCAGGCCCTCTGCCGCGAGCGCGGCGCCCTGTTCATCCTCGACGAGGTGCAGACCGGGATCGGGCGCCTCGGCCGGGCCTACGGCTTCCAGCACTACGGCCTCGAACCGGACGTCGTGACCCTCGCCAAGGGGCTGGGCGGCGGCGTTCCGGTGGGCGCCGTGCTGGCGCGGAGCGAGGTCGCTTCGGCGCTCGTGCCGGGCACTCACGGCACGACCTTCGGCGGCAATCCGCTGGCGAGCGCCGCGGTCCGGGCCGTGCTTGAGACCGTGTTCGATCCGGACTTCCTCGAGCGGGTGGTCCGCGCGGGCGAGTACCTTCGCGCCCTGCTCGGCCAGCTCAAGGCCGGGGGCCTGGTCACCGAGGTGCGGGGCCAGGGGCTGATGGCGGCGATCGAGTGCACGCCCGACGCGGCCGATGTCGCGACCCGTTGCCTGGAGAACGGCCTGATCGTCAACGCGCCCCGTCCGCACAGCATCCGGATGCTGCCGCCCCTCGTGGTCCACGACCCGGAGATCGAGCGGGCGGTCGGGATCCTCGCGCATTGCCTGGAGGCCCAAACTCTGGAGGATGGCGCGGCTTGAGCGGGAAGGCCGGCGGGCCCGCTGCGCCCCGTCTCTGGGGCGGCGCGTTCGACGCGGAGGTCGATCCGGTCATCGACGCCTACACGCGGTCGTTGCCGTTCGACCACCGGCTCGCCGCCGCGGACCTGATCGGCTCGCTGGCGCACGCCCGGATGCTGCTGGAGACCGGGGTCATCGACCGGGATTCGGCCGCCGCCATCCTCTCCGGCCTGAGCTCGATGCTCCGGCGCGTCGAGGCGGGGGAGCTCGAGGTCGGGGGCGTGGACGAGGACGTCCACACCTGGATCGAGCGGCAGCTCACCGAGGACATCGGCGATGCGGGGCGGCGGCTGCACACCGCCCGCAGCCGCAACGACCAGACGGCGGTCGCCTTCCGGCTGTGGCAGCGGGCGGAGGCCGAGCGCGCGGTCGCCGCGGCCCTTGGACTGGTCGAGGCCCTGCTCAGCCAGGGGCGGGAGCACGTGGACACGGCTCTTCCCGGCTACACCCACATGCAGCGCGCCCAGCCGACGACGCTGGCGCAGCACCTGCTCGCCCACGCCTGGTCGGTCCTGGCCGACGCCGGAAGGCTTCGGCGCGCCCACCGGTCGGCGGGTTTGAGCCCGCTCGGCGCCGGGGCGATGGCCGGCTCGCCGCACCCGATCGACCCCGTCCGCAGCGCCGAGCTGCTCGGCATGGACGCCGCCTATCCGAACAGCATGTGGGCGGTCGCGGACCGCGACTACGTCGCCGAGGCCCTCTTCGCCTGCGCGCTCGCCATGGTCCACCTGTCCCGCTGGGCCGAGGAAGTCGTGCTCTGGACGTCCAGCGAGTTCTCCTTCGCCCGGCTCCAGGACCGGGCCGCCAAGGGCTCGAGCATCATGCCGCAGAAGAAGAACCCGGAACCCGCGGAGATCCTGCGCGGCAAGTCGGGCCGCGCGGTGGGCGACCTGGTGTCGCTGCTGGTGACGGTCAAGGGCCTGCCGCTGACCTACAACAGCGATCTGCAGGAGGACAAGGAGGCCCTGTTCGACGCCTTCGACACGGTGACCGCCTCGTTCGACGTGGCCCGCGTGCTGGGAGAGAGTCTCGAGTTCGATCGCGAGGCGATGGCGGCGGCGCTCGAGGGCTCGTACATCACCGCCACCGACCTGGCCGATCTCCTGGCCGCGGCGGGCGTGCCGTTCCGCAGCGCCCATGAGCGCACCGGCGCTGTGGTCCGCGCCGCCGGCGAGCGCGGCGTCGAACTGTGGCAGCTTCCGGCGTCGGATCTCGAAGAACTCGTGCCGGAGATCGAGGACCGGGAAGGGCTGCTGGCCGCGTTGCGGCCCGAGGCCTCGCTTGCCGCCCATCGGAGCTACGGCGGGCCGGCGCCGGAGCGGGTCCGCGAGCAGATCGACGAGATCGCCGAACGGCTTGCGGCCGAGCGGCGCTGGCTCGGCGAGCAGGAAGCGCCGCCGATCTACCGGGCTCACCTGGACGGTGGGTTGCTGGCCGAGAACATCCCGGGAGCCGACTCATGACCACCGCGATCCGCCACGGCGCCATCCTGGACATCATCGGCCGGCGGCCGGTGTCGAGCCAGAAGGACCTCGTGCGCGCCCTCGGCCGCCGCGGCTTCCAGGTGTCCCAGGCCACCGTGTCGCGCGACGTGCGCCGGCTCGGCCTGCTGAAGGTGCCCCTGGCCGGCGGCGGCTTCCGCTACGCGCCGGCGGCGCAGGCCGCGGGACCGGTTCGGCCCGATGTCGAGCGCGCCATGCGGATGTTCGTGACCGGCGTGAGCGAGGGCGAGGCGCTCCTCGTGCTGAGGACGCGCAGCGGCAACGCGAACGCCCTGGCCGTCGTGATCGACCAGGCCGACTGGCCCGATGTCGACGGCACGATCGCCGGCGACGACACCGTCCTCCTGGTCCTCAAGAGCGCCGCCGCCCGCGACCGCATCCGCGAGTCCCTGGCGGCCCTGCTTGAAGGCGACTGAGTCCGCGTACTGCGTGCACGGGTCCTCCGATCCGCTGGGTGCGCGGGTCTTCTGACCCGCCGCCGCCGAAGGCGGCCAACAGACGCGCCGCGAAGCGGCGACCTCTTTACTGCCCGGTGTCAGCCGCCCTGTACAGCCCGCCGCACCTGCCATGCCTGCCGCGTCTCCTGTGACGAAAACCGCTGCTCGGCCCAGGGGTCTCCATAGGTGTGGTACCCGTTCTCCTCCCAGAAGCCCCGCTCGTCGCCGTTCAGGAACTCGATGCCTTCTACCCACTTCGCGCTCTTCCAGGCATAGAGATGGGGCACCACGAGCCGCAGCGGGCCGCCGTGGTCCGGCGCCAGCGGCTCGCCGGCATGGCGGTCGGCGAACAGCGCGTGCTCGGACAGCAGGTCGTCGAGCGGCAGGTTCGTCGTGTAGCCGCCGTAGCAGTGGATCATCGCGTGGGTGGTGTCCGGAGACAGCGCGACCGCGCCGAGCACGTCCCGGGTCGCGAACCCGGACCACGGGTTGTCCAGGGTCGAGAAGCGGGTGACGCAGTGGAAGTCGGCCGTCACCTCGCGCCGCGGCAGCGACTGCAGCCCCGGCCAGTCGAACGCGTGCTCGGCCTCGACGCGGCCGAACAGCCGAAGTTCGAAGCCGGCCGGATCGACCTCCGGCGTATCGCCGACGGACAGCACCGGCCACTTCTTCGTGACGTACTGGCCGGGAGGGATCCGGTCGTCGCCGCGCCTCGGGACATCGTTCATGGCGGGGGAGACTATCGACACGCGCGCAGCCGTGCAGCCCGCCGGTTGTAAATGTGAGCGATGTGGTCAACAATTCCCGGTCCGCGCGCCGCGGCTCGCCCGGAGCCGCGCGCTGGAATCCGCACGATGAGTATCCATCCCGCCGAAGACGTCTCCCGCGCGCAAGTGAGGTTGCGCGGCGTGAGACGAACCGAATCCCCTCCCGGCGAGTACGCAGCGGCCGTTGTCGAGCTGGCCGGCCCGCAGATTCCGGAGGGGCTCGGCGACGGCGCGCGCCGGCTCCTGTTGCGGATCGGCAACACGCCCCTGCTCGACCTGAGCCACGTCCTCGGACCGGCGGCGCGGGAACGCGGATCCGAACTCCTCGCCAAGGCGGAGATGGCGAACCCCGGCGGCTCGGTCAAGGACCGCCCGGCGCGTCACATGATGCTGGCAGCCCGGGACGCCGGCCAGCTCGACGGCGGCCGCCGCGTCCTGGACGCGACCTCGGGGAACACGGGCATCGCGCTCGCCATGATCGGTGCGGCGATGGACGTTGGCGTGACCCTGTGCCTGCCGGAGAACGCGTCGATCGAGCGCCGCCGCATTCTGGGCGCCTTCGGAGCCGAACTCGTCCTGACCGATCCGATGGAGGGCTCGGACGGCGCGATCCGCGAGGCGCGCCGGATGATCGAGGCGGAGCCGGACGCGTTCTGCTACGTCGACCAGTACGGCAACACCGCCAACTGGCGAGCGCACTTCGAGACGACCGGCCCCGAGATCTGGATGCAGACGGAGG
>JAJDZH010000248.1 GCA_022824725.1 Thermoanaerobaculia bacterium
GCCGCCTTGAGCACGTCCTCGACCTTCCTGTCGGTGTCCTTGACGAAGGGCTGCTCCAGCAGGCAGTTCTCTCCGAAGAACTTCGACATGCGGCCCTCGACGATGCGCTCGACGATGTGCTCGGGCTTGCCCGACTCCAGAGCCTGTTCCCGGTGGATCCTCTTCTCCCGCTCGAGCACGTCGTCCGTCACTTCGTCGCGGCCGATGAACCGCGGCTGGCTCGCGGCCACATGGAGCGAGAGATCGTGGGCCAACTGCTGGAAGTCTTCCGTGCGCGCCACGAAGTCCGTCTCGCAGTTGATCTCGAGCAGCACGCCGATCTTGCCGCCTGCGTGAATGTACGAGATCACGAGACCGTCGCTGGTGGCCCGGCCCGCCTTCTTGGCGGCCGAGGCCAGGCCCTTCTTGCGCAGCGCGTCGAGCGCCTCTTCGACGTCGCCGCCGGTCTCCACC
This sequence comes from Thermoanaerobaculia bacterium, assembly GCA_022824725.1. Lineage (GTDB taxonomy): Bacteria > Acidobacteriota > Thermoanaerobaculia > Multivoradales > Multivoraceae > Multivorans. Next base: position 454 of record JAJDZH010000248.1, read on the forward strand.
AGGGCCTTCTTGCAGTCCATCATGCCGGCGCCGGTCCGCTCACGGAGTTCCTTGACCATTGCGACTGTCACTGCTTTGCTCATAGCTTCCTCTCCCCAACGGGGCCCGGTTTCCTTCCCTGACCCTTGCCCCTGACTACTGGAACTTCACTGACTCCCGGCGCCCCTGTCTCCGGCCCGTCGGACGAAGGACCGTCGGCGCCTCACAACGAACCTGCCGGTTGGCTTACGCGCTGCCGCTGGCCGCGGCCGGTTCCGCCGCCTCGGACGCCGGCTCAGCAGGCTCGGCCTGCCCTTCCGGGTCCGCGCTTTCTGCCGTCTCGGCGGCTGCGGCCGGCGCGACGGCTTCGACCTCCGCGTCGACGGCGGCCGCGGGCTCCGTTTCCCCTTCGTCGCCCTTGGCCCAGGCCGCCGCGCCCTCGATGTAGGAGTCGGCGATGCGGCCGGCAAACAACCGGATCGTCCGGATCGCGTCGTCGTTGCCCGGAATCACGTGGTCGACGAGCTCGGGATCGCAGTTCGTATCCACGATGGCCACCACCGGGATGTTCAACTTGTTCGCCTCCGCGATCGCAATGTGCTCACGTCGCGGATCGACGACGAAGAGCGCATCCGGCAAGCGCTCCATGTCGCGAATCCCTTCGAGGTTGCGGACCATCTTGTCCCGCTCGCGCTCGAGCCGGAGAAGCTCCTTCTTGGTCAGCAGGCTGTCCTCGTCGGCCAGTTTTCGCTCGGTGTCCTGCAAGCGCTCCACCGACGCGCGGATGGTGACGAAGTTGGTCAGCGTGCCGCCGAGCCAACGATGAGTGACGTAGAACTGGCCGCAGCGCCGGGCCTCTTCCTCGATCGCCTGCTGCGCCTGACGCTTCGTGCCGACGAACAGCAGCCTCCGACCCATGCGAGCCATGTGCGCGACGTAGTCCGCCGCCTCGCGGAAGCGCAGCAGGGTCTGCTGAAGGTCGATGATGTAGATGCCGTTGCGGCGTCCGAAGATGAAACCGCGCATCTTCGGATTCCAGCGCCTGGTCTGATGGCCGAAGTGGACGCCCGCCTCGAGCATCTCCTTCATCGTGACTTGAGCCAAGAGACTGTCCCCGCTACCGCTTGCTGAACTGGAAGCGCGCACGTGCACCCTTCTGACCGTACTTCTTGCGTTCCTTGCGGCGCGGATCGCGGGTCATGAAGCCACCCGCCTTGAGCGATTCGCGGAACGTCGGTTCAAACTCCACCAGCGCCCGCGACAGACCGTGACGGATCGCGCCGGCCTGACCGGAGCTTCCGCCTCCGCGGACGGTGGCCGACATGTCGAACTCGCCTTCCTTCTCAACGACCTGCAGCGGCTGGCGGATGATCATCTTCAGCACTTCGCTGCTGAAGTAGTCGTCCATCCCCATGCCGTTGACCGTCATCTCACCGCTGCCCGCACGCAGGAACACGCGTGCCGTGGCCGTCTTGCGGCGACCGGTCCCGTAACTCGCTTCCGTCAACTCGGACTCCCCTCGATCGCGATCGGCTCCGGCTGCTGCGCCGCGTGCGGATGGTCCGCGCCGGCATAGACCTTGAGCTTGCGTAGTTGTCGGCGGCCAAGACGGTTCTTCGGCAACATGCCGCGCACCGCCAACTCGACGAGCCGGGTCGGCCGGCGGCCGCGCAGGCGGCCGGCCGTCTCCGACTTGAGCTTTCCAGGCTGTCCGCTGTGGCGGTAGTAGATCTTCTTCTCGTCCTTGCCGCCGGTGAGAACCGCCTTTTCGGCGTTGATGACGACCACGAAGTCGCCGACATCGATGTGGCGAGCGTAGGTGGGCTTGTCCTTGCCCGTCAGGATGCGCGCCACCCGCGTGGCCAGACGTCCAAGCGTCGCGCCGTCCGCGTCCATCACGAACCAGCGACGCTCGATCTCGCCCACCTTGGGGCTCCAGGTCGGGTTCGCCGTTCTTGCTCTGGCTATTGCAGTCATTCGTATCCCTACCCTGTCCGACCGGTTCGCCGGCACACCGTTGCGCGCAGCATGGCGGAGGGAGCGGGCATACTCCTACCGAACCTCCTCGCGCAGAGGAACGGGGATCGTAGAGTCCCAACCAGGGCTTGTCAAGATGAGAGACGGCCCATCGCGGCGTATTCTCGGCCTCACCATGACGGCATTACGGGTGGGACTCACCGGCGGTATCGCCAGCGGCAAGTCGACGGTCGGCGCGATGCTGGCCGAGATGGGCTGCGTCGTCACGGACGCGGACGCCCTGGTCGCCGATCTCTACCGGCCCGGCGAGCCGGGCGCTCGGGCAGTCGCCGATCTCTTCGGCCCGAAGATGCTGAAGACGGACGGATCGGTCGACAAGGAGGCGCTCGGACCCGCGGTCTTCGCCGACCCGGCCAGCCGCAAGCGCCTCGAACAGGCGATCCATCCCCTGGTCGGGCAGCGCTACCTGGAGATCCTGGAGTCGGCCGGCGACGGCGCGGTCGTCGTCTTCGAAGTGCCGTTGCTGGCCGAGACCGGCGGTCGCGGACGATACGACGCCGTGATCACCGTCGAGGCTCCGGCCGACCTTCGCCTCGACCGCGCCGTCGAACGCGGCCTCGACCGCGACCAGGCAGCGGCACGGATGGAGGCGCAGGCCCGGTCGGAGGACCGACGCGCGGCCGCGGACTTCGTGATCGAAAACACGGGGAGCCTCGCGGAGCTTCGCGTCCAGGTCCGGAGAGTGCTGGCCGCTCTCCGCAAGCGGACCGGCGCTCAAGCTGCCGGTTGAAGCCCCCGCAGGAACCGGCGCCAGGCGCGGCCCCGGTGCCCGATCCGGTCCTTCACGTCGTCGCCCAGTTCAGCGTAGGTCTCTTTCAGGCCATCCGGCTCGAAGACCGGATCCCAGCCGAAACCATGCTCGCCGCGCGGAGGCAGCACCAGCCTGCCCGCGGTCTCTCCCTGGGCGATCATCTGGCCGCCGCCGTCACGCAACATGATCGCGCAGCGCGCGACGACGCGCGGATCCCCGGCCTGGATCGCTACCCTGGCGATGCCCTCGTCGCCTACCGCCTCGAGCATCCACTTGACCAGGGGTCCCGGGAAGCCGTTCATGCAGGAGAGCTCCAGCCCGGTCTCCTCGACCACGACCGGCCGCCTGATCCGCTTCCAGGCCTCCTCGGCCTTGAACCGCAGCACCTCGATCAGATCGTCCGACTGAATCTCGGGCAGGTCGATCGCCGCCGTCTCCAGCCGGTGGCCGACGATCCGCTCCGCCTCGCGTCGCTTGTTCGCGTTGCCGGTCACCAGCACCCACGGTTGCTGGCTGGCATCCCCGTCGCTCACCCGCCGGCGCCCGGAGGAGTGATGGATAATCGTGCGCTTGAGTGGTGTATTATTCGCATCTCTCGAAGTCACCTCGGAGTCAACGCGAGAGTCGAGGGACAGGCAGTGTAGCCCGCCCCACGCGCTCCGGCCCAACGGAGGGATGTCTCACATGCCTGAACACCTGATCTCGATCGCCGACCTCGAGGAAGGCCAGATCGAGTCGATCCTGGACCTCGCCCTGGAACTCCAGGCCGGACCCGAGGCGCACCGAAGCACGCTGCACGGCAAGTCGATCGGCCTCTACTTCGAGAAGTCGTCCACGCGAACCCGGGTCAGCTTCGAGGTCGGCATGGGGCAGCTCGGAGGTCAGGCGATCTTCCTCACGACCCGCGACCTGCAAATCGGCCGCGGAGAGACGATCGCCGACACCGCCCGCGTCCTGTCACGCTACGTGGACCTGCTCATGCTGCGTACCTTCGAGCACCGCACCGTGGTCGAGATGGCCGAGCACGCCACGGTGCCCGTGATCAACGGGCTGACCGACGAGCTGCACCCCTGCCAGGCGCTCGCCGATCTGATGACCGTCCACCAGGAGTTCGGAGAGCTCCGCGGCCGCCGGATCGCCTACATCGGCGACGGCAACAACGTCGCCCACTCGCTGATGATCGCCTGCGCCCGCGCGGGGGTCGACTTCTCCATCGCCTCGCCGCCCGGCTATGCGGTCGCCGACAAGTACCTCGAACTCGCGCGCAGCCTCGCCGCCGGCACGGGCGCCGGAATCGAGACCGGAAGCGACCCGCACGCGGCCGCCGCCGGCGCCGACGCCGTCTACAGCGACGTCTGGACCTCGATGGGCCAGGAGAAGGAGCGCAAGCAGCGCCTCGCCGACTTCGAGGGCTATACGGTCGACGACGACCTGATGGCGAGAGCGAAAGGCGACGCGATCTACCTCCTCTGCCTGCCCTGCCACCGTGGAGAAGAAGTCACCGCCTCGGTCGTCGACGGTCCCCAAAGCCGCGTCTTCGACCAGGCCGAGAACCGGATGCACACCCAGAAGGCCGTCATGCTCCGCCTTCTCGACCGCGCCTAGGGCACTCGGCGAAGGACCGGGAAGCGCGGCCGGCGCGCCGCGCTAAGCGTAAGTTCGGCAACGACTTGCGCTGGTAGACTGCGCGCATGGCCGAAGCCCGGGAAGCGCCGCAGAACCCTCTTCACGAGCGCTACGCGAGCGCGGAGATGGCGCGGCTGTTCTCGGCCCGGCACAGGTTCCGGACCTGGCGG
>JAJDZH010000396.1 GCA_022824725.1 Thermoanaerobaculia bacterium
CGAGATCCTCGGCGAGGTCGGCCTGGAACCAGGGATCCAGAGCCGCTACCCGCACGAGTTCTCCGGCGGCCAGCGCCAGCGCATCGCCGTCGCCCGGGCGATGATCCTCCGGCCGCGCTTCGTCGTCCTCGACGAGCCGACGTCCTCGCTCGACATGACCGTGCAGGCCCAGATCGTGGAACTCCTGCTCGACCTCCAGCGTCGCCACGGCCTCACCTACCTCTTCATCAGCCACGACCTGAAGGTCGTCCGCGCGCTCTGCGACGAGATCGCCGTGATGAAGGACGGCCGGATCGTCGAGCACGGCCCGGCCGGCGAACTGTTCGAGGCGCCGCGGGAGCCCTACACCCGGGCGCTGATGAATGCCGCGCTCGACCTGGGCAGCACGCTGCCGCAAACCGGAATGGAAGCCGAATGAGAACAACACCGTGTCTCCTCATCGCCGCCGCGCTTGTCGCCGGCCTGCCTGCGGCCGCGACCGGTCAGGCCGCCGCGACGGATTCGGCCGACCCGGCTCGCCACTGGAACCAGTTTCGCGGCCCTTCCGGCGATGGCCACAGCCCGGCGACCGGCGTGCCGGTCACCTTCGGCGCGACGTCGCTGCGATGGAAGACGGCCATTCACGACGAGGGCTGGTCGTCGCCGGTCATCTGGGGAGACCAGGTCTGGGTGACGACCGCTCGCGAGGACGGAACCCAGGTGTTCGCCGTGGCCGTCGACCTCGCGACCGGCGAAATCGTGCACGACATCAAGGTCTTCGACGTCGCCGAGCCGCAGGTGGCCTGGGACGGGCACAACACGCACGCGACGCCGACCCCGCTGATCGAGGACGGCCGCATCTACGTTCACTTCGGCGCTTACGGCACGGCGGCGCTCGACACGCGGACCGGCGGGAAGCTCTGGGAGCGGCGGGACCTGAAGACCGATCACCGGGTCCGCCCGGCCTCGTCGCCGGTTGAGTCCGGCAACGCTCTCTTCCTGGCCTACGACGGCGTGGACAGGCAGTTCGCGGCAGCGCTGGACAAACGCAACGGAAAGACGATCTGGCTCAGGAACCGCGAGATCGCAACGGACTTCGCGGAGAAGCTCCGCGCATTCGGCGTCGAGGACATCGAGGGCGCGCTGGCGGCGAAGCCGAACGACAACCGCAAGGCCTACGCCACGTCGACGGTCATCGAGCACGAAGGCAGGCGGCAGCTCGTCAGCCCCGCCGCGGAGGTGACCTTCGCCTACGACCCCGAGACCGGCGAGGAACTGTGGCGGGTTGTCCACGAGGGCTGGGGATGGAACGTCGCCAGCCGGCCCGTCTACGCGGACGGCCTCGTCTATCTCACGCAGGGGGTCTCCCGCCTCCTCGTCGCGGTCGACCCCGGTGGCGCCGGCGACGTCACCGGCACGCGCGTCGTCTGGAGCGAATCGCGGGGCGCGCCGGAGATTCCCTCGCCAATCGTCGCGGACGGGGTGCTCTACATGGTCTCCGACAGCGGCGGCGTGGTGACGGCCCTGGACGCGGCGACCGGCGAGCAGGTGTTCAAGGCGCGGCTGCCCGCGGGCGGCGACCACTGGGCCTCGCCGGTGGCGGCCGAGGGCAGGATCTACTTCACCGGCACTGGCGGCACGGTCACGGTGATCGCCGCGTCGCGGGAGTTCGAGGTGTTGGCGGAGAACGAGTTTGACGAGAGGCTCATCGCCTCGCCGGCGATCGTTGACGGTTCGATCGTGTTCCGGTCGGACAGGCACCTCTACCGGATCTCGAACTAGCAGTCTGTCGGACTTGGCGCGGCACACTGGGTGCGCCGGCGCCCTCGCCGGCTTCTGAAGACAACGCGCCGCGAAGCGGCGACCATCCTGCCGCGCTAGGCGCCGCGGGATCGTCGGCGCTTTCCTGGTTCTCCGGGCTACGTCGCTCGGCGGCTCCGCCCGGGGCGGGTCAGAAGACCCGCGCACCCAGTAGAAGCCACCCGCTAACTCGGCTCAGCCGCCAGCCGCCGCCGGTACTCATCCTCAAGCACCCATAACCGATCCTGCCCCCAGGTCGCCACGGACCCGACTCGAAACGAAGGCACGCCCCACAGCCCGAGATCGAACAGCTCCTCCCGGTTCCGCTCCGCCTCCTTCCGCCAGGCCGGATCGTCCAGGTAGCCACGTCCCTCCGACCAGTCCAGCCCCGCCTCCTCGACGATCCGCCGCAATCCCCGGTCCGAACCCGCATCGACAGCCTGCGAGAACACCAGCGTCATGAACGACCGGAAGTACTCGATGCCCTTCCCCTGCTCGATCGCCCAGGGCAGCAGCGAGTAGCCGCGCTCGACCGGTTTGCCGACCGGGTCGGAGATGGGACCGAACTGAACCCCGTTCCGCCGCGCCTCGCGCGCCGCGTCGAGCAGGATGTAGACACGCTTCGACCGCTTCACCGGCAGGCCGCGCATGACCATCGGCAGGACGAAGCGGATCCTCAGGTCGACGCCGAACGCTTCGGCAAGCCGGATCACTCGCTCAGTGGAGATCCACGTGTACGGGCTCCTGAACGACGCGAAGAAGTGGAGGTCGGGAAGGTCCGCCGTTTCGAGAGCGGCGGCCGGAACCGGCTCCTCAAGCAACCGCGGCTGCGCGTAGATCGGGGTGATCTCGCCACGCCTGTCCGTCGGTGCGCCGGCCCTCTGGCCGGCATCCGCCCCAGGCGGAATCCGCGCGGTCGCAGCACCGCCCGACCGCCGTGCCCCCAACTCGGTCAGCCGCTCCTCCAGGTAAGCAAGCCGATCGATCCCCCAGGTCCACTCGCCACCGTAGAAGCAGGTACCGCCCAGGTAGTGACCCAACTCCGCGCGCCGCGCGGTACCGGCACGAAGCGCAGCCCGCACCGACGCTTCACACTGGGTGCGCCGGCGCCCTCGCCGGCTTCCGGAAGAACCCGCCCCATCCGACTTCCCCTCCCACAACGCCCTGCCCAGCGCCACAGCCGCCTCAAGCGTGGCGCGGCCTCCTTCCTCCTCCGGCGTCGCCAGAGTCGCGACCAGTTGCTGCTGAGCATCAAGCACCCGCTCATCGCTCGGCGGCGCCGCGGCCGTCGGATGCAATCCCGCCTTCTCCCCCAACCGCCGCGCATCGACCAGCGAGTACGACTCCAGCAGCGCCCGCGCCGGCGCCGCCCAGTCCTCCGGCGGCTCGACCAGCCAGGTCACCACCTCGACCTCGTAGCGCTCCTCCAGCTTCACCAGCGCCTGCGCCAGCAGATGCGAGTACGGATCGTCGACCTGGTGAAAGAACTCGATCCGGTGCGGCTCCCCCTTCCGCCGGCGTTCCCGTTCAACGCGCGCCCGCGCCTTGTCGCGTCGCCGCTCGTCCAGGAGATGGGTCGAGAACTGCTTCGAGGCGAACGACTTGATGGACATGGATGCTCCCTGGTGCCGTAGGACGGCGAGGCTATCTCTGGGTGCCCTCCGCCGGGGTGGACGGTTTCGGTCTCCCGCGTACAATCTGGCTTACTTCGGCTCCCGAACACCGTCCACCGGACTACGGTGGACGCGTCACCAACACTGACGCTGGTGGTGCGAGGGAAACCAGGCCGTGTGGCGCGGCAGACTAGATGGTCAGATGGGAGCGGTTGGTGCCTGAAGCGGCGGAAGCGTTGACGGAGGAGCGAGAGTTCTTCGAGGAGCACTTCGACGAGTACAGCGAGAAGTACCCAGGCCGACACCTGCTGATCGTCGGCCGTCAGCTCGTGGGCCACTACGCCACACGCGAGGAGGCGGTGGCGGCCGGCTACGAGATCGAGGGCATCGACGCGATGCTCGTCCAAGAGAGCGGCACTCGTCCCCCCGTCATGTTCCTCCCCACCATTCTCAGTGGTTGAGTTCCCGTACCGGAACGGCTATCCAGCCGTGGAAGTGGAAGTCCGCCTCCCGGCCGAGAAGCGAGGTCAGCTCGCGGAGGCTGGCATCGCTCTTGGAGTCGAGCGCGGATGGGGCTTGATCGATACTGGGTCCTTCAGGTCGGGCTTCGACATGATGGCTGCGGGCAGAGCAGGCGTAAGGCAGTTGGGGTGGCAGTCTCTCCGCCGCCATGCTGGGCCGGGCACATACGACGTGCCGTTGCTCGACGGCGATATCGTCGTGCCGGGACTCAAGAGCCTTCGAGTTGAGGAGGGCCTGGGTCTCGAACTTCACCACTTGGGCTTCATCGCCTTGATCGGCCGGGACTTCCTCGACGGGTTGTACCTCATGTGCGACGGCTGTACGACTACGACCCGTCTCGAACTCTGCTAGCACGCTCGGCCGTTAGGGATCGAGCTAACAACGCGGCGAGAGCCGTGCCTCGTATGTCGGACGAGCGTAGAGTCGTGCGGGGCCGACCGATGAAGAAAGAACAGACGGTTAGCGCTAGGCTGCCCTTGGGCTTGGTCCGCGAACTCGAACTCATCGAGGAGGTCGAGCAGTCCGACCGCTCGACGACGGTGCGTCGGTTGCTCGCGAGCGCGGTTCACGACTGGAAGCTTAAGCACTACGCCCGGCAGTACGGCGACGGGAACGTCACGCTCGCGTGCGCGGCGCGCGACGCCGGCGTCTCACTGTGGGAGATGATGGACTACGCCCGGGCCCGGAAGGTGCCGGCGCAGTACGAACTCCAAGACTTGCAGCGGGACCTGGAGACGATCTCAGCGGCTTCAGAAAGTAGAGAGCGGTGACGGCGCTGTGCATCGCCGTCGTGTCAATCGCCGGCATCGCCGCTACGGCAGCGCAGGCCCAGCCGGAACCCGGCGCGACGTTCCGCGACTGCGACGTGTGCCCGGAGATGGTCGTCGTGCCGGCCGGCTCCTTCGTCATGGGTTCGCCGCCGGACGAACCCGGCCGCTACGACGACGAGGGGCCGGCGCACGAGGTGACGATCGCGGAGCCCTTCGCCATCGGTGTCCGAGAGGTGACGTTCGAGGAATGGGACGCCTGCGTCGCGGCCGGCGGCTGTGAGGGCTACGAGGCCGGCGACGAGGGCCGCGGCCGCGGCAGCTATCCCGTGCTCAACGCGAACTGGGACAACGCCCGGGCGTATGTCTTCTGGCTGACCGCGGTGACCGGCGAGGCGTACCGCCTGCCAAGCGAGGCGGAGTGGGAGTACGCCGCCCGTGCCGGCACGTCGACGCGCTATAGCTGGGGCGACGAACCGAGCGCTCGCCACGGCAACGGCGAGCAGGACCACGGCTGGCCCGACGACGGCCATCGGCACACGGCGCCGGCCGGGTCGTTCGCGGCGAACGCGTTCGGGCTCCACGATGTTCACGGCAACGTCTGGGAGTGGACGGCGGACTGCTGGAACGACAGCTACGAGGGTGCTCCGGACGACGGGAGCGCCTGGCTCGCCGGCGACTGCGTCGGCCGCGTCACCCGGGGTGGCGCCTACAACGGTGGCCCGGGTTACCTGCGTTCCGCGATGCGGCTCAAGATCTACTCGCGATTCCGGAGCTACTTCATCGGCTTCCGGGTGGCGCGGTCGCTGGCGCCCTAGGCGCCACAAGGTCGCCGGCCTGCGGCCGGCGCGATTGTCCCGCCGCCTTCGGCGGCAGCCGGCGGGGGCGCCGGCGCACCCAGTTTCCTGAGATCCGCGGTTCCACGAACACCGGCGCACCCAGTCTCCTGAGAACCGCGGTTCCACAAACGCCGGCGTACCCAGTTCCAGAATCGGCGGCTTCAAGAACGCCGGCCCGTATCCAAGCCGTTGGATCCCGGCGCCTTTCGATCTCCCGAGCCGGGCGGCTGTGCTAACTTGTTGGAACACCGTTAGACGTTGCGGCGTCCTGACTGGTAGTGCCCCTCTTGGCCGATCCCCACCCCGGCTTCCAAGCGCGCGGGTGAGTGTTTCTTTTCAAACCTCTCGGAGGGAGATTGCACCATGAGACAGAAGTTCACGTTTCGCGTGAAGTACGCCGGCATCGCCGCCCTGGCTGTCCTTCTCTGCGCCGGCACGGCCCTGGCGCAGAACGGACCATCCGTCCAGGGGACGATCACGGAGAAGGAATCCGGCGCCCTGCTCCCCGGCGCGGAGGTGTCGCTCGACGGCACGCCTTACCGCACGCGATCGGGCAGCGACGGCCGCTACCGGCTCGACGGCGTGCCTGCCGGCGACTACACGCTCGTCGTGAACTACGTCGGCTTCGAGGACTTCGAAGCCAGCGTGACGGTCACGGCGGGCGAGACGGCGGCGTTGCCGATCGAGCTCGACGCCCGCTACGAGTTCGCTGACGAGATCGTCGTGCAGGCGGTCCGCTTCGGGCAGAGCAAGGCGCTCAACGACCAGAAGCAGGCGATCAACATCAAGAGCGTCCTCTCCGAGGAGCAGATCCAGAGCTTCCCCGACCTGAACACCGCCGAGGTGCTGCAGCGTGTCAGCGGCGTCGCCATCACGCGCGACAACGGCGAAGGCCGGTTCGTCTCGATGCGCGGTACGCCCTCGGCGATGACGAACATCACGATCAACGGCCAGCAGGTGGCGTACTCGAACAGCGCGAATCGCATGGTCGAGCTCGACGTCATCTCGGCCGCCCAGTTGACCGGCATCGAAGTGACGAAGGTCCTGACGCCGGACATGGACGCCGACTCGGTCGGCGGCGCGGTCAACCTGAAGACGCGGAGCGCGTTCGATCAGCCGGACGGCGTGACGAACTTCACCCTGGGCGTGGGCGACAACTCGATCGCCGAGGGCACCCACTCGCGCTCGGCGTTCAACTACTCGACCGTTGGCGGCGCGAACGACAACCTCGGCTTCTCGATAGGAGTCAACTTCGCGCGCACCGCGGCCGAGCGCCACAACAACGAGCACAAGTGGGGGAGCGAAGACACCGTCGGCGGCGTCGAGATTCCCTGGGCGCTGACCAACACGGAGGCGCAATTCTCGGCCAACGACCGTGACCGTTACGGCGCCAACGCACGCCTCGAGGTCCGGATCAACGACAACCACAAGCTCGACTTCAGCGTCGTGCAGAACTACCGCGAAGACGACCAGGACCGCCAGATCACGCGGATTCGCTGGGACAAGGGCAAGTACGTCAGCCCGACGGAGGTCGAGGGCTTGCGGCTCGTGAAGTCCCTGCACGACCGCCTCGAGGAGCAGGAGATCACGGCGTACAGTGTCAGCGGTGAGCACCGGCTGGGGCTGTCCGTGCTCGACTTCAGCCTGTCGACGAGCGGCGCCTTCACCAAGAAGCCGGAAGGGCAGCTCAAGCCGGAGTTCCAGGCTCGCGGGTTCGACCTCAACGTGACCGACATCGGCGGCAAGGCGCCGGGTTGGGATTCGAGCCGGCAGGACATCCACGACAGCGGCGTCTTCGAGTTCGACGCGGTGGACGAGAAGTTCGAGAACACGACGAGCACGATCGACACCGCCAAGCTGGACCTGACCCGGCCGATG
>JAJDZH010000220.1 GCA_022824725.1 Thermoanaerobaculia bacterium
CCGGGCCACGTGAACGCCGTCTTCATCACGGACGCGAACCCCCTCCTTGTGGGCGAACACCCGGCCCGGCTGCGGCCGTCGACTCCCGAGGAGCAGGAGGCGAGTGAGCGGCAGGCGCGGCAGGCGATCGAGGAGGCCAACCGGCAGAACGGCTTCGTGTTCTGGAATCACCCGAACTGGCCCGCCCAGCGCCCCGACGGCGTCGCCAAGCTGACCGACATGCACCGGGAACTCATCGCCGACGGGTTGCTTCACGGCATCGAGGTGGCGAACGGCGACTTCTACTCGGCGGAGTCGCTGCAGATTGCGCTCGACAACGACCTGGCGATCCTGGGCGTTTCGGATGTCCACTACCTGATCGACTGGGACTACATGCCCCATGCCGGCGGCCACCGCACGGTGACCCTGGTCTTCGCCGAGGAGCGGAGCGCGGAGTCGATCAAGGAGGCGTTGCACGCGAACCGCACCGTCGCCTGGTTCGGCAACTGGCTGATCGGCCGCGAGGACGCGCTGATGCCGCTGCTCGAGGCTTCGCTCCGGCTGACGAAGGTCGAACGCAGCCCGGGCGACGAGCTGATCGACATCAGGCTCTCCAACATGTCGGACGCCGCCTTCGACCTGCGAGTGGTGAGCGGGCACCGGTTCAACGGTCCCCCGTCGACCATGCGGGTCGAACCGCACAGCGACCTGGACCTGGCGATCAGCGGGGAGACGCGGACCAGCTTCGAGATCGCCTTTGAGGTGCTGAACGCGATCACGGCGCCGGAGACGCATCCGACGCTGCGGCTGCCGGTCGAGGTGCCCTCGCCGTAGGAGTGCGCCCCCCACTGGGTGCGCCGGCGCCCCCGCCGGCCTTCCGAAGGAAGCGCGCGAGGCCGCAGGCCTCGCTCCTGACTGGCTAGTCGCGTTCGCCGCGGCGCTGGCGCTCGACGATGCGCCGCACCGAGTCCACGTCGGGCGCCCAATACCGTTCCTGTTCCTCGACCGGCGGCTCGACCAGCGGCCGGACGACGCGGAAGCCCAGGAACCGCGCGTTCGTGTGGTACCAGACGCTCTGTGGGAGCTGCGGGTCCATCCGCTTCCAGGAGAGTTCCGATCCACGCCGCGCGGCGCAGCGAAGGGCGGCCGGTTCGTCCCGCCAGGAGCCGCCGCGGACGCTGCGCGGGTACTCCTTCTCAGGCCAGGCGAGCGGGTCGACGAGTGGATCGGCCTCGCCGAGTTCCGCGTAGTCGGCGTAGGCGTCGAGAGTCCATTCGGCGACGTTGCCGTGCAGGTCGAACAGGCCCCAGGCGTTCGGTTCGAGCCGGGCGACCTCGTGGTAGCGACGCTCGCTGTTGCCGGCGTGCCAGGCGAATCGGTCGATCGGGGACGGGTCATCACCGAACGACCAGGCGGTCGTGGTACCGGCCCGGCAGGCGTACTCCCACTCGGCCTCGGTCGGCAGGCGGTAGAAGCGGCCAGTCTTCATCGACAGCCACTTCGTGAAGTGACGGGCCGCGAACTGGGTCATCGAGATCGCCGGAAAGCCCTCGACCCCCATGCCGAAGTCCATCGGCCGGTAGGGCGGCGTCGGGCGGCTTACGGCGTCGGCCCAGGCGGCGCCGGGTTCCTCGCCTCCCCGGTCCGTGTCGAACATGAACACGCGGTAGAGATCCCATGTCGTCTCGTGGGTCGCCATCCAGAACGCGCCGACCCGCACCCGACGCCGCGGGGACTCCGACTCGCCGTGTCCGGGTTCGGCATCGTCACTGCCGAGCAGGAACTCGCCGCCTGGCACCGGCGCCATGTCGAGTCGGAGCTCGCCGCCCTCGGCGCTGACGCCGACGACCCGTTCCCGGTAGGGTTTCATCTCGGCTTCGGCTGCCGCGACGGCGGCCGGCACGTCCACGGCCGGCGGCCGGCCCTGCGGCATGTCCGGATAGCGCCCGGTCCCCGGTTCCTGGACCGCGGCGACTAGCAGGGCCGGCAACGCGGCAAGCGTGGTTACGGCACGGAGCCGGGCCGGATGCCGGCCGGCACCCGGTTGGCGCGTACCCGCGCCAGCCGCGTCACAGTCCGAGCGCCCGTCTTCGGGCGGTCGGATGTCAGGCCGGCGCACCGACACGCGCCTGCTCCGTCGGTGCAAGCTGCTAGCGGCCGCGGAAGTGCGCGCGGCGCTTCTCGAAGAAGGCGGCTATGCCCTCGGCGGCGTCGCTGGTGCGTGCCGCGTCGGCGATGGCCTGCGACTCGAACTCCATCTGGGACTCCAGGTCTTCCGAGAACGAGCGCATGACGAGTTCTTTCGCGGCGCCGAAAGCCCAGGTCGGTCCGGCCGCGAGTTGGCTTGCTAGCTTCCCGGCGCGGGCGTCCAAATCGTCGGCCGGCACGACCTCGTTGACCAGACCCCATTCCTGCGCCTCGGCGGCCGACAGGGTGCGGTTCGTGAGAATCAGCTCCAGTGTCCGATGGCGTCCGACGAGCCGGGGCAGGAAGTAGGTGGAGCTGCCGTCAGGCGTCAGACCGGCGCGCGTGTAGGCCATCGTGAAGACCGCCTGCTCGGAGGCGACGACCAGGTCGGCCGCGCAGGTAAGGGAGAATCCGGCGCCGGCGGCCGGCCCGTGGACGGCGGCAACGACCGGGGCGCTCCCGCGCGCCAGACGGGTGATCGCGGCATGGAGGTAGACCGTCATCTCCTTGAGACCACGCGGCAACGCGTCGCCAGCCTTGGCGAACGATGCCAGGTCGCCGCCGGCGCAG
>JAJDZH010000029.1 GCA_022824725.1 Thermoanaerobaculia bacterium
CGGCTCTGGGCCTCGCCCATCCCGCGATGCCGGGACGGAAGATCGTCACGGCGCTGCTCATCTCGCCGATGATCACGCCGGTGATCATCGCCGGCGTCGGCATGTTCTTCTTCTACTCGAGCCTGGGACTGGCGCAGACCCACATCGGGATCATCCTGGCGCACGCCGTCTTCGGCGCGCCCTTCGTCGTCATCACGGTGAGCGCGACGCTTGCCGGATTCGACTGGACCGTGATGCGCGCGGCCGCCAACCTGGGCGCGAATCCCCTCGTCGCGTTCCGCCGCGTGCAACTGCCGCTCATCCTGCCCGGCGTCATCTCGGGTTCGCTGTTCGCCTTCGCGGCGTCCTTCGACGAACTCGTCATCGTCCTGTTCATGGGCGGCCTGGATCAGCGCACCCTGCCGCGCCAGATGTGGTCCGGCATCCGCGAGGAGATCAGCCCGACGATTCTGGCCGTCGCCACCTTCCTGATCGTCTTCGCGCTGCTGGCGCTGAGCACGGTGGAGTGGCTGAGACGGCGGAGCGAGGCCCGGGCCTGACTTCGGTGAGCGCCGACGACCATGGCATCACGCTGGAGGTGGTCGAAGACACGCTCGCGCTGATCGCTCCTCACATCGTTGAGACGCCGGTCGTCGAGTGGTCGGGCCCCGAGATGCGGGCGATGCTGCCGGGGAACAGCCGCGTCCACGCCAAGCTGGAGCTCTTTCAGCGCTCCGGTACGTTCAAGGCGCGGGGGGCGCTGTCGAACGTCCTGCGACTGAGCGCCGAACAGCTGCGGGCAGGCGTGACGGCCATGAGCGCGGGCAATCACGCGGTCGCCGTGGCGTACGCGGCGAAGGCGGCCGGCACCAGCGCGAAGGTCGTCATGCAGCGATCGGCGAATCCGGCGCGTGTCGAGTTGGCCGGGGCGCTTGGCGCCGAGGTCCTGGTGGCGGAGGACGGCCCCAGCGGATTCGAGATGGTGGCCGCGATCGCGGCGGCGGAAGGCCGGGCGATGATCCATCCATTCGACGGCGTGGCGACGGCCCTCGGCGCGGCGACGCTCGGTCTTGAGATGCACCGGCAGCTTGGAGACCTCGACGTGCTCGTCGTCGCCATCGGTGGCGGCGGCCTGGCTGGGGGCGTGTCGGCGATCACGAAGCTACTGAACCCCGATTGCCTCGTTGTCGGCGTGGAACCCGTGGGCGCCGACGCCATGCACAGGAGCTTCAGGTCCGGCAGACCGGAGCGCCTCGAAGGCGTGGACACGATCGCGGACAGTCTGGCGCCGCCCATGACCGAACGGCTGCCCTTCACGCTCTGCAGAAGCAACGTGGATCGGCTCGCCCTGGTCACCGACCGCGAGTTGGCCCAGGCGATGGGGCTCATCTTCAGAGAACTGAAGCTCGCCGTGGAGCCCGCCTGCGCGGCCACCACGGCTTCTCTGCCGGGTCTCGCCGAGGAGCTCTCGGGTGCGCGTGTCGGGCTGATCCTCTGCGGGTCGAACATCGACCGGAGTACGTACGATCGGTACTGCGAGCTCGGCGAGGGTCGAGTCCGTTCCTGATCGGCTTTCGGGCGGTGGACCACGTCTACACGATCGGGGCCGTTGAGCCCAGCGAGCTTCAGCGTCGCGGCAGCTGAGGGACGTACCTCCGGGCGCAATCAAGGTCGATGTCGAGAACGTCAACGAGCTGCTCGACCTTTCCGGTCCAGACTTCGAAGACCTGATGGCGCCCGGGGCCCTTTCGGTAGCCAGGGGTAGGTCTTTCCCCTGTACTTGACGCTCCAGTGGTGTGTCTTCAGCGTTCTCTCGTGTCCGGGAGCACACCGATTCAGCATCTTCCAGACTTGGGAGATGCGAACCGTTCCCCTTGTGGCCAACCGAACCTCCGCAGCGATCAGGCCGCGAGTGCGGCCGGAGTCTGGTGCTGCGGGGCCGAGTTGGCTGCTGGCGTCGCTTCCTCGAGAAGCTCGACATCGATACCGAGGTCGGGATCGTGGCGTTCGATGCGTAGCCCGAGTTCCGTGTCGATATCCCCCCGGCGGGCACGGGCCCGGGCCTCGTCCCATCTCGCCTCGGTTCGGCTGCCGGTGGTGGCGAAGAGCTCTCCGGCCTGGCGGCGGAACTCCTTGAACTCGCAGCCTTCGGCGGCTATATCGACCAGCGCGAGCCGCAGATCTTCGACGAACTTCACGTAGGCCTCGTTGAGCGTCGGACCATGTACGGCCGCACCGCCCGGGTTGACGCCGTACAAGTCAAAGTCGTCCGGAGTCCTGACTGCCAGCAGCCGGCCTCGTACCGTCACCAGAGCCACGTAGCCCTGGCCGAACACCGGCCCACCGGTCTCGAAGAACAGGGCGTACTCCGTCATTGTCGCGACTCCTTCTCCAGGCACGGCAACCGCCGAAGGGAACTTCTCAGTTTGCCCGCGAGGCGACGGCGGTGACGGAATATATGTCGACGGGGTCTAGGTCGCGCTCCGATACCTCCACAATTCAGTCGCCGCCATGCTGTAGAGGAACAGCAGCACGGACACCGCCATGCCGGGGACGAGCCCGGCAAGGGCCCCGTACTGCTCGACGATCCAGCCGAGGATCACGGCGCCGATCAGCGGGGCGCCGAGCAGGCCGATACCGAAGACGGCCATGACGCGGCCGCGGGACAGCGGCTCGGCGGCCTCCTGGACGATGGCGCGGGCCAAGGTGGTCGTGACGCCCATGTTGAGGCCCCAGGCGACGACTCCGGTCACGACCAGCCACCAGGCGGGTTCGACC
>JAJDZH010000212.1 GCA_022824725.1 Thermoanaerobaculia bacterium
GGTCATGGAATCATCGGCGCCATGGACCGCGAAGCCCTCGACCGCGCCCGGCGCAAGGCGGAAGCCATCGGCGTCGCCAACGTGGAGCGGCACATCTTCCTCTGTTGCGACCAGACGAAGCCGAAGTGCTGCGACCGGGAGTTGTCGCTCGAGTCCTGGGGCTACCTCAAGCGGCGTCTGGTCGAACTGGGCCTCACCGAGTCGGGCTCCGTGATGCGGACGAAGGCGAACTGCCTGCGCATCTGCGATGCCGGCCCGGTAGCCGTCGTCTACCCGGAGGGCGTCTGGTACTGGGGGTGTACCCCCGAGGTCCTGGAACGGGTGATCCAGGAACACCTGATCGGCGGCCGGGTGGTGGCGGAGCAGGTGATTGCCGGGCCGGTGCCATTCCGGGAGTAGTGCCGCTTTTCGGCGAGTGGGCGCTGTGCGGCATGATTTATAGCAGTCTCCGCGTTTTTTATCCAGAGTCGATAAAACTCCGGCAGATCCCTATAATCGGCCGATGGACCCGACCCGCAATCCCTACTGCCCGGGCGCCGGAAGCCCTCCGCCCGCGCTTGTTGGCAGGGATGCCGAGCTTGAGACGATCCGCATCGCCATTGAGCGCCTCCGTCTTGGCCGCTTCGCCAAGAGTGTGATTCTGACGGGTCTTCGCGGTGTTGGGAAGACCGTTCTCCTGCAGGAGTTTCGTCGGCTGGGCCAAAGCCGGGATTGGGTCTGTCAGCCGCTTGAAGCCAGCGAGGGGATGCGGTTCCCGCAGGCGATGGCAGAGCTCGTCCGAAAAGTGCTTCTCCGCCTTTCTCCGGCGCAGAACATGGCCGACCGAGCCAAGCGGGCGCTTGGCGTCCTCAAGTCCTTCCAAATGAGATGGAATCTTCCCGATGGTGCCGGCGATCTGTCCGTGGGACTCGATCCTGTGCCGGGCTGGGCGGATTCGGGTCTGCTGGACGAAGATCTGGCCGGTCTGTTCGCCGAGGTCGGTGAGGCAGCCCGCGAGCGGCAGAAAGGGGTCCTGGTCACGGTCGACGAGGTCCAGTACCTGAAACGGAAGGACCTGGCAGCTCTGATCGTCGGTCTACACCAGGTGAGTCAGGAGCAGCTTCCGTTCCTGGTGGTTGGCGCCGGTTTGCCGTCGGTGCCCGCACTTGCCGGCGAAGCGAAGTCCTATGCGGAGCGGCTGTTCAACTTCCGGTCGATCAATCGCTTGGGCGACGACGATGCCAAGGCAGCCTTGGTTGAGCCGGCCGACGAAGAAGGAGTCGTCTGGCGACCGGACGCGCTTGACCAAATCGTCAGAGAGACCCGAGGCTATCCCTACTTCCTTCAGGAGTTCGGCAAGCAGGCGTGGGATCTGGCGGATGGTCCGGCCGAGATCACCGGTTCGGACGTGGACGCTGCCGTGGCGACTGCCGTCGACGAACTGGACACAGGGTTCTTCAGCGTCCGTATCGATCGCACGACCGACTCAGAGCGCGAGTACTTGGTCGCCATGGCGTCGCTTGGCAAGGGTCCGTACGCTTCCGGGCGGGTCGCGGCGACCATGGGTAAGGACACGCCGGGCGTGGGGCCTGTGCGTGACAAGCTGATCAAGAAGGGGCTCTGCTACTCGCCGCGTTGGGGAGAAATCGACTTCACGGTGCCTTTGTTCGACGACTTCGTGCGGCGCCGGCTTCGTCAGTCCGCTGGCTTTCGCCAAAGGTGACCCGGTACCAACGCCAGCCTCACGTATTCACTTGAGGACGCGGATACTCAAGTACGTCTGCCAGATCCCGGACGGCTTGGCGCCGGTCCTCCACTGTCGAGCGGTGTCTTCGGTAGGCTGAGACTGAGGTGAATCGAGTCTGAGGGTCGGCCCGCTCAGTGGGAAGCCGGCGGGAGTTCAGCCCATCAGTCAGTGGTGTCGGAGGTGACTTTTGTCAGTCGTACACCCCGTCCGCGAACCACCGCTCCGACGTCCGGTCGCGGTAGATCCGGCACACCGCGCCGCTTCGCAGCTCGACGTCCCAGTAGTCCCGCAGGGCCGGGGCCTTCCGCCACCAACCCTCCTCGATCTCCCAGGGACCGGCGGCGGTGCGGACGGCGCCCTCGATGCGGACGTGACGTTCGTCCGTCGGCAGAGGGTTGATCTGTCGCGGTGCGGGGCAGGGCGCGGTGTTGTCCGTTTCTTCGCTCTCCGCGGTCAGGACCTCGACCTCGACCGGCGGCCGCAGGGTGCGGACCGCCAGCATGCCGCGGCCGGGCCGCGGGTCGAGCCTTATCCGCGGCGGTGGGGGCGGGTCGAAGTCGGTCAGCCGGAACCGTTCCGGAAGGTGGCCGTTCCGGGTGCGCGGCGAGCCGACGCGGTTCGGGCCGAGCAGGGCGAGCAGCCGGGCGGTGACGGCGGCCAGGCGGTCGGGCGACAGCGCGGCCGGCCCGAGCAGGCTGAGCTGCGCCTGGCGCGGAACGTCGGGATGGGCGAGCAGTTGCATCGACGTGATCGGCGCTCGCGGCGGCTCGGCCTCCAGGTGAAGGCGGACCAGGGACAGCAATGTCCGTGCCTCGCGCGTGGGCGCCGGCAGCTCGATGGCCAGTTCGTGGAGGCCCTCGGGTTCGAGTTTGAGCGACAGCTCGAGCCGCTTGCATCCCATGCCCCGGGCGTCGAGCCGGGCGGCGACCCGTTCCACCGCGCCGCGGGCGACGAACAGGAACGGCTCCAGGTTGTCGATCGGCCACTCCAGAGTCTGCGACTCGCGGAAGGTGGGCGCCGGCGGAAGGGGAGTGAGCGGTTCCGGGTCGAAGCCCCGGGCGGCGGCATGGAGCGCCGCCCCGCGCTCGCCGAGACGGCTGTGGATCTCGGCTGCCGGCAGGCCGGCCAGGTCGCCGACCGTGCGCAGGCCCCAGAGCTTCAGTGTGTGGAGGATCTCCTCGTCGTCGCCGTCCTCCGCCGAGGCGGGGCCGCGGCCGTTGCCCTCGAACAGGGACTTGAGCGGCAACGGCGCCAGGAACCGTGCCTCGCCGCGGGGCGCCACGACGTTCGGCGACCGCGGCAGGGCGGCCGCGGCCCGCGCCGCGAGCTTGCTGCCGGCGATGCCGACCCGGCCGGGGAGGCCGGCGGCGTCCATGTCCCGCATCATCGACTGGCCGAGGCTGTGCTCGTCGTCGGCTGCGATGTCGAGATAGGCCATGCCTTCGCCGCCGTCCTCGACCCGGGGCGAGAAGGCGCCCGCGATCTCGAGCAGCACTTCCCGCGCGGTGTGCTCGCGTTCCGGGTCGCGGACGCGGTCGACCAGGCCGGACTCGATGTTGCGGGCCTGCGCCACGGTCAGCCCCGGCCGCACCCCCGCCCGCCGCGCCAGCCGGGAAGCGGCGACGATCCGCGCCGAGGGGCCTTCGTGGACCACGACCGCCTCGCGGGCGAGTTCCGGCGCTCCCCGCAGGTAGGCAGCAAGCGGAAACAGCGCTGCCTTCATGCAGGCGATGCGGGACTTTCTCCTAGCCGGCACGCCTCAGAACCTCGACCGGCGTATCGGCGCGGTGGCGCGCCGCCCGTGGAAACGGCACTCCGGGCAGGGGGCGCCGCAGGCTGCCGGTGAGCACGCGCAGTTCGACGTCGACCGCCCCGCCCGGCCGTTCGCCGCGTGACTTGGCGAGTTCGAGCCGGGTCCTGAGCCCGTCGAGCAGGCGCGGGCTTCTCGGTGCGGCCTGCGCCCAGAGGGTGCGGACCGGCGACGTTCGGGATCCCAGATCGAGAACCTTCTGCGGCGCCGTGCCGCCGGCGCGGTACGGACTGGCGATCAGCAGTGCGGCCTGGTGGTCCTCAGCCGCCCGCCGCAGCCGCAGCCACGCCGATTCCTTGCCCCGGCCGCCGGGGACCGGAGGCAGCCCGAGATCGATCACGACCAGGGGAAATCCGCCTCCGATCAGCACTTCCGCGCTGCCCAGCGCTTGCTTCAGTCGTTCTGGCCGCGCCCAGAGCAGCCGTTCGAGGACGACCCCGGCGCGCGCCGCCGCCGGCGGATCGAAGTGGTCTCCCAGATCGATCAGCGCCGCTGCCTCCCCGCTCTGGGTGGCCCCGGTCAGGAGCTCCAGCACGAGGGAGAAGCGGCCGCTGCTCCGGGGACCGACCAGCTCGATCGTCTGCCCGCGGCGGATGCCGCCGTCCAGCAACAGGTCGACGCCCGCAAGCCGCGTGGCGAACACGTCGGCTTCTACTTCCTGAATTCCGGCCTGATCGTCGC
>JAJDZH010000018.1 GCA_022824725.1 Thermoanaerobaculia bacterium
TCGCCGTTCAGGCCGGCGAAGGACCGGAGCGCCCTGGTGCGGATTGCTGTCGGCGAGGCGCTGGCCTCGTTGCCGCCGCCGGCTTCGGAACGGCTGCGGGGAAGGACTCTGGAGTTGCGGGTGCGGTCTCAGCTTCCGGTCGGGGCCGGTCTGGGGAGTTCGGCGGCCGCCGCTGTCGGGGTTGTGGCGGCGGTGCGGGCGTTGGCGACCGGCGCGCGTCCGCCTGGCGACCTCGGGGCAATCGAGGCGGCGGCGCTCGAGGTCGAGCGCCGGCAGCATGGCTTCCCGTCGGGGATCGACAGCGGAACGGTGCTGCGCGGTGGCGTGCTGCTCGTCCGCCGTGCGGGGAAAGAACTGCACTTCGACGACCTGCCGCGGCCGGAGTGGCTTTCCGGTGCGGTCGGGATCCTCGACAGCGGGACGCCCGGCCAGACGACGGGCGCCGTGGTGACGGCGGTACGTCGGCGCTACGACGAGGAGCCTGAGCGGACGGCCGCCGTGTTCGACCGAATCGAGGCGGCGGTGGAGTCCTTCCGCGCGGCGCTCCAGGATGGCGGCCCGCGGGATGCCGCGTCGGCCATCGCCGAGGGTCATCGCGCTCTGGTCGAACTCGGCGTCGTGCCGCCGGCGGTCGCGCGCCGGATCGCGTCGGCGGAAGCCGCCGGGGCCGCGGCGAAGATCTCCGGCGCCGGGGCCCTCGCAGGCGAGTCGGCGGGCGCCTTGATCTGCATGCTCGGCGGCCGGCCGGTGGAGACGGTCGATGGCATCTCCGACCTCGAGCCCGTGAACTCGGCGATCGGCGCCGGCGGTCTCAGGTTCGAGGGTCGGGCGGCCGATCGACTGTAGGCTCCGGGCCGATGAACTCCGCGCTGGAACCGGCTCATGAGCCTGGCCCCGTGACCGCCGAGGCGCCGTCGAACATCGCCTTCATCAAGTACTGGGGCGCCCGCGATCTCGAGGGCGACTCCGAAGGCCCCGTTCCCTTCAACCGCTCGCTGTCGATGACCCTGGACGCCTGCCGGTCGATCTGTTCCGCATCGCCGCTCCCGGAAGGCAGCGACGACGAGATCCACTGGGTACAGGAGCCGGCGGGCGGCCGTTCGAGCGCGGCTGAGGAAGCGCCGCCGGCCTTCGTAGAGCGCACGAAGCGCCACCTGGACCGGTTGCGGGAATGGTCGCGGCAGACGGCGGCGCCCTACGCGGGCGGATTCCGGATCGCGACGGGCAACACCTTCCCGTCGGCCGCCGGGATCGCCTCGTCGGCCTCCGGTTTCACCGCGCTGACGCTGGCCGCCTCCGCCTGCATGGGCTTCGACCTGACGCCGCGGATGCTCTCCGCCCTGTCGCGGAGCAGCGGTTCGGGCTCGGCCGCCCGCTCCGCCTGGGGCGGCTACGTCGAGTGGCCGGACGGGGACGGCAACGCCGCGGTTCAGATCCTGGACGAGCGGGCGTGGGAACTCTGCGACCTCGTCGCGGTCGTCGAGACGGGAGCGAAGAAGGTGTCGTCGCGGGACGGCCACCGGCGCGCCACGAGCAGCCCGTACTTCGCACCGCGCCTGGCCGCTCTCGACGGGCGGCTGGAACGGGTGCGCTCCGCTCTCTGCGGCCGCGACTTCGAGGCGCTCGGCGACGCGGTCGAGGAGGAGGGGATCGACCTGCACCTCATCGCGATGTCCTCGCGGCCGCCGGTCTACTACTGGTCGCCGGGGACGATCGAGGTGCTGGCCGCGGTCCGCGAGCTGCGCGCGGACGGCGTGGCCGCCTACGCCACGATGGACGCCGGCGCGAACGTCCATGTGATCTGCCAGCCGGCGGACGCCGGGCAGGTGGAGGAACGGCTCGTGGCTCTCGGCAGCGTCGAGCGGGTGCTGCGCGACCGCACCGGGGGTCCGCCGGTGTGGCGTGGCGGAGCCGAGCTTTGAGTGCGGCCGCGGCCGCGAACGCCTCGAAGTCGCGGTTGAGCGTCACCCTGGTCAAGCTTGGCGGCAGCCTGATCACGGACAAGACGGAACCGCGCAACGTCGCGAAGGAACACCTGCGGCGGCTGGCGGCCGAAATCGCGGCCGGGTGGTCGGGGGGCGGCCTCGTGATCGGTCACGGCAGCGGTTCCTTCGGACACCCGGAGGCCCGCGCCGCCGGTCTGGCGGGAGGCGCCGGCGGCCGGCGGCTGGGCTCGGCGGCGGACCGGATGGGCATCGCGCGCACGCAGGCCGCGGCCCAGGAACTCCATCGCCAGGTCGTTTCCCGCCTGATCGCGGCCGGCGTGCCGGCGTACTCGCAACTGCCGTCCGCGTTCCTGGTGGCGGACGATGGAGAGCCCGGCGGTCCGCCGCCCGAACCGCTGGCGGCAGCGCTGCGACTCGGCCTGGTGCCGGTCACGATGGGCGACGTCGTCGTGGACCGGGCGCGCGGGGCCTCGATCGCGTCGACGGAGACGGTGTTCGAGTTCCTTGCCCGCACCCTCGTTCCGCTCGGCATCGCAGTGTCTCGGGCGGTGTGGCTCGGTGTGACGGCGGGCGTACTGGACGACGCCGGCCGGCTCGTTCCCCGCATCGACGCGGCGAACATCGGGGCCGCGTCGGAGGCCGCCGGCGGCTCCCCGGCGGTCGATGTCACCGGCGGCATGGAGCACCGCCTGGCGACCGCCTGGAGGCTGGCCCGGCGCGGCGTCGAATCGCTCATCATCGACGGGCGCCGCCCCGGTCTTCTCGAGTCGGTGCTCCGGTGCCCGGGCGGCGAGGCGGAGAGCGCCGGTACACTCGTGAGCCCGAGCGGGGTGGAGAATGCGCGCGAGTAGCACCGTCGAGGACTACCTGAAGTGCATCTTCCTGGCGGAGCACGAGTTTCTGGCGGGACAGGAGGCCCGGCTCGAGGGCCCGCAGCTCGTGCCGATGGGCCGGATCGCGGCGCGGCTCAAGGTGGCGCCCGCCTCGGTCACGGCGATGATGAAGACGCTGGCCGACTCCGGACTGGTCTCCTACGAACCGTACAGCGGCGTCCGGCTCCTGCCGGCGGGCCGCAAGCTGGCGACTCACGTACTCAGGCGGCATCGGCTGATCGAGCTCTTCCTGGTCAACGTGATGGGCTTCGACTGGAGTGAGGTCCACTCGGAGGCCGAACTGCTCGAGCACTCCGTTTCCGGCCGGATGATCGAACGGATGGACGAGATGCTCGGCCATCCCTCGGTGGATCCCCACGGCGATCCGATTCCGAGCGCGGACGGTCACATCGAGCTTGTGGATCATCCGAGCCTCCTGAAGTGCACCCTGAACCAGATCGTCGAGGTGGTCCGGGTGACGGACCAGAACGCCGAGTTCCTGCGCTTCGCGGAGCGCGAAGGGCTGGCGCCGGGCAGCCAGGTCGAGGTGGCGGCGCGCGACGAGACCGCCGGCAGCGTTGCGGTGGTCTCGGGCGCGCGCGAGTTCAGCCTGGGCTTTCCGGCGGCGTCGAAGGTGCTGGTGCGGGAAGCGAACTAGCGGCAGCCGCTGGTCGTGCCGGCCTGCGGCCGGCGCCCTGTCTTCCACGGGTCAGAAGACCCGTGGTCACACGGCGGCGACGACGAAGAGCGGCTGGCCGCCGTCGACGGTCTGGCCGACCTCGACCAGGAGCTGCTCGAGCCGCCCGTCGATCTCCGACTGGATCTCGTTCTCCATTTTCATCGCCTCGAGCACGACGACGCCCTGCCCCGACGTCACCTCGTCGCCCTCGGCCGCGAGCACGGCCACCACACGGCCGGGCATGTAGGCGGTTGCCTCGAAGGTGTCCCCTGCTCCCTGCTGCGTCGCCTCGCCGAGAGCCCGGGAGCGGGGGTCGATCACCTTCAGTTCGAGACCGTCGACGTCGTAGAGGCCGTTGCCCAGCGAGCGGACGCTCTGCGTCGCCTGGCGTCCGTTGACGATCACGCTCAGAACGTCCGGCCGTCCCAGGGTCACGGCGTCCACCCGGTACTCGCGGTCGTCGACGGCGACGGTCCAGTGGCCGTTGGCCTCGGCGCGGACCTCGACGCGGACCTCGTCCGCGGCGCGGGCGACGATCAGTTCCACGTCGTGCCTCTCCGGGCGTCGCGGCGCGCCGCGAGGCGCCAGTTCGACCGCGGGGCGCCGCCGCCGGCCGCGGCCGCGGTTCCGTTCGTCTCGGCCCGCTTGAGGTGGGCGAGGACGGCGGCGAGGACGGGAAGGTCGGCCTCCAGGGCGTCGTCTTCCGGCGCGGCCGGTCGCAACTCGCCGTTCTCGAGCTTGCGATCGAGCATCGAGATGTCCATGTTGCCCGTCGTGAAGTCCTCGTCCTCGAGCAGTTGCTCGAAGAGGGGCAGGTTGGTGCGGATGCCCTCGACCCGGGTTTCGGCGAGCGCCCGCCTGAGGCGGGCCAGAGCGTCGTTCCGGTCGCTCCCCCAGACGATCAGCTTGGCCAGCATCGGGTCGTAGTGGATCGTGACCTCGGCGCCCTCGTACACGCCGCAGTCATTCCGGACACCGGGACCCTCCGGCAGTTGGAGCAGTTCGATCCGGCCGGGCGAAGGAGCGAAGTTGCGGAACGGATCCTCCGCGTACAGGCGGACCTCGACCGCGTGCCCCCGGGGCTCCAGGCCGTTCTCCAGCGCTTCCGGCAGCGGTTCGCCGGCCGCGATGTCGAGCTGGGCGGCGACGATGTCGATGCCGGTGACCAGCTCGGTCACCGGATGCTCGACCTGGATTCTCGTGTTCATCTCCAGGAAGTAGAACTCTCCCCCGGGATCGAGCAGGAACTCCACCGTGCCCGCGCCGACGTAGTTCACGGCGGCCGCGGCGCGGACCGCCGCTTCGCCCATGCGGCGGCGAAGATCCGCGTCGACGGCGGGCGACGGCGCCTCTTCGACGACCTTCTGGTGCCTTCGTTGCAGGGAGCACTCCCGTTCGCCGAGGGAGACGATTCGGCCGTGGCGGTCGCCGAGTACCTGGATCTCGACGTGGCGGGGCCGCTCGACGAAGCGTTCGACGTAGACGGAGGCGTCGTTGAAGCTGGCGCCTGCCTCCGAGGTCGCGCCCCGGAACGCCGCTTCCAGTTCGCTCTCCTCGCGCACCAACCGCATCCCCTTGCCGCCGCCGCCGGCGGAAGCCTTGAGCATGACCGGATAGCCGACCTCGCCAGCCGCCTCGCGCGCCGCTTCGGCGGAGGCCAGGGGGTCGGTGCCCCCCGGAACGATGGGTACGCCGGCGGCGGTCATCAGGCGCCGGCTCTCGATCTTCGAACCCATCGCGGCGATCGCCGCGGAGGGCGGCCCGATGAAGGCAATGCCGCGTTCCTCGCAGAGGCGCGCGAACCCGGCGTTCTCGGACAGGAAGCCGTAGCCGGGGTGGATCGCGTCGGCGCCGACGGCCGCGGCCAGGTCGACGATTCTCCCGGCCTGAAGGTAGCTCTCGATCGAGGGCGCGGGGCCGATGCAGTGGGCCTCGTCCGCCATCTGCACGGCCAGACCGTCGCGGTCCGCCTCCGAGTAGACGGCGACCGAGACGATGCCGCGTTCGCGGAGCGCCCGGATCACCCGCACCGCGATCTCGCCGCGGTTCGCGACGACTACCTTCTTCAGGCCGTTCTTCATGCCAGGGGGCGCATCCTAGCCGGAGGGACGACGCCGCTGCGCGGGGCGATCTTCCTCGGAAGCCGGCGGGGGCGCCGGCGCACCCAGTGAGGGTGACGCCGTCGCGCGATAATGTCCGAGCAGGCCAACGGAAGAGGAGGACCTTTATGCAATGCAGTCTCGAACCGGGAGCTTCGCCTGACGGCAAGTGGGGTCCCCTGGTCACCAGGAAGTCCCTGATGCGATCCGGCCTGGCCGCGCTGCTCGTCGCACCCTTCACCGCGTCGGCGCTGGTCGCGGGCCGCGGCCAGGAATCCGGAGGCTCGGAGGCCGAGTCGTCGGACCGGGCGGAAGGTCGGGGCGCCACGGACGAAGAGATCGTTCTCGGGGTGTCCGCCGCCTTCTCGGGGCCGTCCCGGGGGCTCGGCACGGAGCTCTACCGTGGCGCCATGGCGTACTTCAACCACGTGAACGAGAACGGCGGCATCGAAGGCCGCAGGGTCAGCCTGAGGTTGTATGACGACGGCTATCAGCCCGATCCCTGCGTCCAGAACACGATGAGGCTGATGCTGGAGGACAAGGTGTTCTCCCTCTTCGGCTACGTCGGGACGCCGACCGTCACCCGGGTGCTCCCGATCCTGAAGAAGTTCCAGGACGAGAAGATCTTCCTGTTCTTCCCGTTCACCGGCGCCCAGCCGCAACGGGAGCCGCCCTATGGCGAGTTCGCGTTCAACCTGCGAGCCTCCTACAACCAGGAGACGGCGGGGTTGGTCGACAATCTCGTGCAGGTCGGCAGGCGGCGAATCGCCGTCTTCTACCAGATCGACGCCTACGGCCGGAGCGGCTGGGCCGGGGTCAGGGCGGCACTGGACAAGCACGGCGAGCGGCTGGCGGGCGAGGCGACCTACAGCCGCGGCGAGAAGTTCACCGGCAGCATGAGAAAGCAGGTCGAGATCCTGCAGGGGGTCGCACCGGACGCCGTCATCTGCATCGGCGCGTACGCCGCCTGCGCCGCGTTCGCGCGGGACGCCGTCGATCTCGGGCTCGACGTGCCGATCGCCAACCTCTCCTTCGTCGGCAGCGAGAACCTCCTGAAGCTCCTGACCGAGGGGCAGGACGACGCCGAGAGGTACACCCGGCAGTTGATCAACTCCCAGGTCGTCCCCAGCTACGAGGACACGTCGATCCCGGCGGTCCAGGAGTATCGGGACCTGATGGCGCGCTACGACCCCCAGGTGCCGGCCGACCTGGTGGAGGAGGAGTACGCGCCGTTCCCGCACAGCTTCGGCAGCCTCGAGGGATTCCTGAACGCCAAGCTGATGGGGGAGATTCTGCGGCGCCTGGGGCCGAACCCGGACCGGGCGGGGCTGGAGGAGGCGGTGTTCTCGATCGAGGACTTCGATCTCGGGATCAGCGAACGGGTGTCGTTCGGCCCCGACCGGCGCCAGGGACTCCAGAGCGTCTACCACACCGTCGTCGAGGAGGGCCGGTTCGTTCCGCTCGACGACTGGGGCGTCAGGTTCGGCTGATATGAGAATCCGCAGGCTGTTCAAGTGGACGAGGTTCGGCATCTTCGCCGTCTTCGGCCTGATCGTCCTGTCGACCTCCATTCTCTGCATCTACACCGTCGACACGGAGTTGTCGGCGGAGTACGAGGTCAACACCCAGAACATCGCCAAGACGATCGCGGACTCGAGCGCCGGCATTCTCCTGAACCAGAATCTCGCGACGCTGCAGTCGCTGGTCGACCAGTTTCTCGAGGTCCAGGGCATCCGGTACATCTACATCACCAGCGAGACGGGCGAGTTTCTGGCGCACACCTTCGTGCCCGGCATCCCCGAGGAGATTCTGGAGAGCGAACACAGCAACACGGCGCCGGTTGAACGGAGCCTGCCGGGGATGGGCGACTTCATCGAGGTCGGCAGCCCGATCCTGGCCGGCGTCGCCGGGACCGTCCACGTCGGCATGGACCTCGACGTCGTCGCCCTCAAGATCCAGCGGGCGATCGGCCAGCAGGTCTACCTGATCAGCGTCATGCTCCTCATCGCCGTGCTGGCCTCGATCTGGTTCGTCAATCTGGCCGCGAAGCCGCTGGGCGAACTGCTCGCCTACGCGGTGGAACTGGCGAAGGACGGAGAGAACGACGAGCTCGGCGAGCGGGAACTCCTGGCGCGCGACGACGAGGTGGGCCACCTGGCGCGGCTGTTCCTTCACGTGTCGCGCCAGGGCGGCGGCCGGGGTCTGCCGGCGAACACGTCCGGCACGGAGTAGCGCGGCGGTGCGGGTACCGAGAGTCGTCATCGCGCTGCTCTGCACGACGCTCCAGTTGTGCTTCGGCACCGTCTACGCCTGGAGCTTCTTCCAGACGATGCTGGTCCGGCAGGCGGGCTGGACCTTCTCGCAGACGGCCTGGGCGTTCAGCATCACGATCTTCACACTGGGCGTGTCGGCGGCCTGGGCCGGGCAGGTGCTGCCGCGGCTGGGACCCAGGAAGCTTGCCCTGATCGGCAGCATCCTGTTCTCGGGCGGCTACCTGGTCGCGGCAGCCGCCCTCCGGCTGGACATGCTGCCGCTGTTCTACATCGGCTATGGCGTGATCGGCGGCGCCGGCATCGGACTGGGCTACGTGACGCCGGTCGCGACGGTCGCCAAGTGGTTCCCGGACCACAAGGGACTGGTCACCGGGATCGTCGTCATGGGCTTCGGCGTCGGCGCCTTCCTGCTCAGCAAGGGACTCGCGCCCTTGCTGGTGCTGCGCACGGGCGAGGACCTGTCCGAGGTGTTCCTCTGGCTCGGCATCACGTTCGCCTGCCTCCTGATCCCCTGCAGCTTGCTGCTGAGCGATCCGCCGGTTCCCTCGGATCTGGTGAAGTCCGCCGCCGGGACCGCCGCGGAGACGGCGCCCGCGGAAGACGACACGGCGGTCAGGACCTACCTCGGTTCCCAGCAGTTCGTGTTCATGTGGATCGTCTTCTTCTTCAACATCGCGGCCGGCATCACGGTGATCAGCTTCCAGTCGGAGCTGCTCCAGGAGGTCTGGGGCCTCTCCGACCCCACGCTCGAGCCGGCGACCCTGGCGGAGTACGGGGCCACGCTGATCGCCGTCAGTTCGCTGTGCAACGGCGTGGGGAGGCTGTTCTGGGGCCTGCTGTCGGACCGCATCGGCCGGGTGAAGGTGTTCCGGATCCTGCTCGCGAGCCAGATGGTCGTGTTCGGCGTGCTGATGACCGAGACGAATCCGTGGATCTTCTCGATCCTCGTCTGCTACGTGCTGCTCTGCTTCGGCGGCGGGTTCGCCACCATGCCGCCGTTCGTCCTGGACGTGTTCGGTTCGCGAAAGATGTCCTCGATCTACGGCGCCGTGCTCACCGCGTGGGCGGCCGCCGGAATCGTCGGTCCCGTCTACCTGGGCTACCTCAAGGACGGCTACCCCGACCGCGCGGTCATGTACTGCTTCCTGGTCGGGATCCTCATGCTGGGGGGCGGTTTCGTCTTCTCCTACCTGCTGACCGACGACCGGATGCGCCTGGGGCGGCCGACGCTCGAGGGAACCCTCCGCGAGTTCGGGATCCCCGTTTCGGGCCGGGGCTGACCGCTTCGTGCCGCTCTTCAGGTCGCTGCGTCCGGCGCAGTGGAGCAAGAACGTGTTCGTTCTTGCGCCGGCGACGTTCGCCGGCAGCTTGCTCGACCGCGGCACGATGGAGGCTTCGGCGGTGGCCTTCGGCGCGTTCTGCGCCGCGGCCAGCGCCGTCTACCTGTTCAACGACCTGCGCGACCGCGAGCAGGACCGCCGCCATCCCCGGAAGCGGTTGCGGCCGGTGGCGTCCGGCGCCCTGGGCACGGCGCCGGCCGCGGTGGCGTGCGCCGCGCTGGCCGCCACCGCGCTGATCGCGGCCTGGGCGCTCAACCGGGAGACCGCGCTTCTGGTTGGCCTCTACCTGCTGGCGAACCTGCTCTACAGCCTCTGGCTGAAGGAGATCGTGATCGTCGACGTGATGGTGCTCGCGAGCGGTTACGTCATCCGCGTGGTGGTGGGAGCGGCCGCGGTCGGGGTCACGGTGTCCGCCTGGCTGCTGCTCTGCACGGTCTTCCTGTCGCTGTTTCTGGGCTTCTCCAAGCGCCGCCACGAACTCGTGCTGCTTCCGGCCGACGCCGGCGAGCAGCGGGCGGTTCTCGATCACTACAGCCCGACGTTCCTGGACCAGATGATGAACGTCGTGACGGCGTCGACCCTGCTGTCCTACGCCCTCTACACGACGGCCGACGAGACGGTCGTGCGCTTCGGCGACTACGGCCTGGTCTGGACGGTGCCGTTCGTGCTCTTCGGCATCTTCCGCTACCTGTACCTGATCCACAAGGCCGAGAATCCGAAGCAACGCAATCCGACGGAGCTACTCCTGTACGACGTTCCCTTCCTGGTGAACGTGGGGCTCTACGCCCTGGCCGTCTTCGTGATCGTCTATCTGGCTGGGCCGGCGCAGTAGACAATCGGCTGCGCCGGCGCTCTGGGAACTGGGTGCGCCGGCGCCCTCGCCGGCATCCGGCGCGAAGCGCCGGCTTCCGCCTAGCGCCGGCGCAGTAGCGACAGCACCCAGGGCATGGCCAGCACGCCGACCGCGACCGCGAACCAGAAGGTGGCGGCGCGGACGATGATGGTCGAGGCCATCGCGGCGTCGAGAGCGACGCCCTGGCGTTCCAGCAGCAGGACGAGCGACCCCTCCGCGGCGAGCAGGCCGCCGGGGATCATCGAGGCGGCGCCCGCGACGCTGGAGGCCGCGTAGTCGAACACCGAGGCCAGGACGGGCACCGAGGGCGCGTAGTGGCGGACGACGAGCGCACAGCCGATGCCTTCGGCCGCCCAGGCCGCGGTGGACAGGGCGAGGCCCGGGAGCAGCATCCTGGGCTCCACGAGTTTCGTGAATGCCTGATGGATGTCGATCAGCAGGGCGGCGCGACCCCTGGCGAGCCGGCTCTTCGCCAGCAGGGGCAGCAGTCGTCTCGTGAGAGGACCGTAGGCCACGGCGACCGCGGCGCCGGCCGCGACGAGGACGATGGGCGCGACGAACGAGCGCTGCCCGGCGAAGACGAAGACCGACGACAGGAGCAGCAGAAGGACGGCGAGCACGTCGAGCAGCCGCTCGGTGACGACGATGGCGACGACCGGCCGCGCCCGTCCGCCTCCGAACTCGCGCGCCAGCCAGGCCTTGGCGAGTTCGCCCGCCTTGCCCGGCGTCACCGCGAGCAGGAAGCCGGTCAGGAAGATGGCGAGGCTGCGGCTCCACTTCAGGCGGACGTCGAGTTGCCGCAGGTACATCTGCCAGCGAACGAAGCGCAGCCAGTAGTTGACGGCGGACAGCAACAGCACGACGGCCAGCGTCGAGGGGCTGAAGTCCCGGATCAGATCGCGGATCTGCTCGAAGTCGCCGACGAAGCCGAGTGCGGCGAAGGTGACCGTGCCCAGCAGGAGCAGGATCAGCAGGCCCCTTCCGATGCCGCGGAACGGCTGGTGGTTGGAGAGCTGCACGAGCGGCGGCATGGACGGTAGCAGCTTGGTGACCGTACAGCTCAGGTGGGAGGCGCTAAGCTGATTCCGCACATGTCGAGCGCGAAGTCGAAGGCGCGGCACCGCCTGGCTGCCCGGATCGTGCTCTATGGAGCGTTGCTCGCGGCCCTCGCGTTCGCCGTGGTGTTCTCCCGGCGGACGGCGCCGGCGCCGACCTTCGACACGAGCTGGCGGGAGGTGGACTACGAGGCGGACGAGAACGTCCGGCGCCTTCAGGAGCTGGTGCGGATCGACACGACGCCGGACACGGGCCGCGAGATCGACGCCGCGCGCTACCTCGCCGGCATTCTGGAGGATGCGGGCATTGCCGTGGAGATCGAGCCGCACGAGGGCGCCCGGGCAAACCTCTGGGCGATCCTCGAAGGCGAGAGCCGGGAGGCGCTGGTGCTTCACAACCACCTCGACGTCGAGCCGGTGCGGCGCCCGGAGGAGTGGGTCGTGCCGCCCTTCGAGGGGCGGATCGAGCCGCCATGGATCATCGGCCGCGGCGTGTTCGACATGAAGAGCGTGACGGTGGCCCAGCTCGCCGCGATGCTGGCGGCCGCGGAGCGGACGGCGGCGACCGGCCTGCGGCCGAGCCGGTCGCTGATCTTCCTCGCGACGAGTAGCGAGGAGACGGGCAGCGACCCGGGGACGCGCCATATCCTCGCCCACCGCCCGGAACTCACGGAGCGGTTCTGGGCGGTGCTGGGTGAGGGCGGCGTGCTGGAGGCGACCTGGACGAACGAGGTGAAGTACTGGGGCACCTCGTTCGCCCAGAAGCAGTTCCTGGAGGTGACGGCCACGGCGCCGGCGGCGGAGCGGCTGGAGCGGCTGCGCGCGGACCTGCTCTCGGCGCTCCGTACCGCGAAGCCGGTGGCGGTGGTGCCGGAGGTGGCCGCGTTCGCGGCGGCTTACGGGCCGTCTCGCCAGCACCCGGAGTACCGGGCGGCGCTGGCGGAGCCCGACCGGGTGCTCGACGAACCGGAACTGTTCGACGGCCTGCCGAACCTGCTCAAGGCGTTGTTCCGCAACGAGGCGCACCCGTTCTTCGTCGAAGCCGCTTCCGCTGGCGGCTACCGGCTGCGAATCGTCCTCCACGTGCTGCCCGGCCTGAACGCAGACGCGGCCGCGGCCGAACTGCTGCCCGCCCGGCTGTTGGACGGCGTGGAGATTCGCATCCACGAGCGACGGGGAGCGGCGCATGGCAGTCCCCTCGATCATCCGGCCTACCTGCGGCTGACCGAGTCGCTGCGCCGGCGCACCGGCGTCGAGCCGGACCGGATCGGTCCCTACCTGCTGGCGCGCTATGCCAACGACGCCCGCTTCTTCCGGCTCGACGGCATCGCCGCGTACGGATTCACGCCCTTCCGGTTCCTGGCGGTCGATTCGATGACCGTCGCGGGCCCGAACGAGAAGATCGCCCTGCCCTCCTTCGTGGACGGCGTCGAGCTGTACCGCCAGGTCGTACTGGACCTTCTCGACCTGCCGCCGACTGCCGGGACACGACTGACCGCCGCCTCCTCGGGCGGAGTGACGGAGGCGGCCCGGTGAGGGCGCCCGGCGCGCGGCGGACAGGCCTGCTCCTGGCCTCCACCGCGGTTCTGCTGGCGGCCGGGCCGGCCTTCGCCGGCGCGGCGCCGGTCGCCTGGCTTCAGACCTACCTGTCCTTCGACACCAGCAATCCCCCGGGCGGCGAGCGGGCCGCCGTCGAGTACCTGGCTTCGCTGATCGAGCGCCACGATCCGGCGGGCGAGCTCGAGGTTCGGGTACTGACCAGCCCCGGCGGCCGGGCCAACCTCTACGCGCGGTTGCCGGCGAACGTCTCCGATGCCGCCGGCGGCCCCCTGGTGCTGCTGCATCACGTCGACGTGGTCCCGGCGGGAGAGGGCTGGAGCCGGCCGCCGTTCGGCGGAACGATGCACGACGGGAAGATCTGGGGCCGCGGCGCCCTCGACGCGAAGAGTCTCGGCATTGCCCATCTGGGCGCGATGCTGCACGTCCTCGAGAGCGGGCAGACGCGGCGCCGCGACCTGGTCTTCGTCGCCAGCGCGGACGAGGAGGCGGGCGGGGCCGACGGTGTCGGCTGGTTGCTGGAGGAGCACTGGGAACTGTTCGCCGATGCCGAGGCCGTGCTGAACGAGGCGGGCGTGAACCGGGTGGCCGGGGACCGCCTGCTGTGGTGGGGCATCGAGACGGCGCAGAAGCAGGTGCTCTGGCTCCGCGTCACGACCACCGGCCGCGGAGGGCACGGTTCGGGATTCAACCCGGCGAGCCCCACGCACCGCCTCGTGCGGGCGCTGAACCGGGTGCTCGAACTGGAACATCCGTGGCGGGTCACGACGGCGGCGCACGAGGCCTACCGGGGCCTCGCGACGTTCCACTCGGAGGAGTTCGCCGAGGTCTTCGATCAGCCGATCGAGGGCGTGCAGGCGGAGCTCGACCGGCGGCTGCGGCTGGGCGGCCTGGACCGCGTACTGCTGCCCGGCATGTCGGCGAGTTTCCGCGACACGGTGCAGATCACGCGGATCGACAATGGCTCCGGACCGGTCAATGTGGCGCCCGGTGAGGCCGTGGCGTTCATTGACGCCCGCCTGCTGCCGGACACGGATGCCGATGCCTTTCGCCGGCGGGTCGACACCGTCCTGGGTACCGGCATCCACGTCGAGGAGCTCCTGCGTTCGGACGCCAGCCCGGCGTCGAGCACCCAAAGCGACGTCTACCGGACGTTGGAGCGCGTCCTCGGCGTGCGCGCGCCGGTGGCGCCGGCGATGATCGCCGGCGCGACGGACTCGCGCTTCTTCCGCCAGCGCGGCGTGGACGCCTACGGTTTCTCGCCGTTCGTCGTCGCGGCCGAGGACGCCGCGGGGATCCACGGGCTCGACGAGCGGATACCTGTCGACGCTTTCCTTCGCGGCTGCGAGATGATGAAACGGGTCGTCGGCGCGCTCGTTCGGGGCAACGGCGGGCAGCCATGACCGGAGCGGCGCCGGCGACCGTCGCCTTCGGAGCGGTGTACGCCGCTGTGGTCGGGCTGTGCGTCGGCAGCTTCCTCAATGTGGTCGCCTGGCGCCTGCCGCGAGGTGAGTCGATCGTGCGTCCGCGCTCGCGCTGTCCCCACTGCAGCGCCCGGATCGCCGCACGGGACAACGTGCCGTTGCTGAGTTTCGTGATTCTCCGCTGCCGTTGCAGGACCTGCGGCGAGCCGATCGCGTGGCGCTATCCGGCGGTGGAGGCGGGCAGCGGTGTCCTCTGGCTCGCCTCCTGGCTCGTCTTCGGGCCGACGTTCGACGGC
The DNA here is from genome assembly GCA_022824725.1 of Thermoanaerobaculia bacterium. GTDB lineage: Bacteria > Acidobacteriota > Thermoanaerobaculia > Multivoradales > Multivoraceae > Multivorans. The sequence continues at coordinate 14,395 of JAJDZH010000018.1, forward strand.
CTTCTGGCCGCCGTCTTCTGCAGCCTCATGCTGGTGCTGGCGATCATCGACGCGAGCCACCTCCTGCTCCCCGATCCGCTGACCTGGGGCGGAATCGGGCTCGGTCTGGCCGGTTCCTTCGTGGTGTCCTGGACGACCCCCCGAAACGCGGTGTTCGGCGCCGCGGTCGGGGCCGGAGCGCTGCTGCTGCTGATCGGACTCTGGTACCTCCTTCGCCGGGTACGGGGCATGGGGCTCGGCGACGTGAAGATGCTCGCCGCGGTCGGTGCGTTTCTGGGCGTCGGCGGTACGCTGCTGACGTTGTTCCTCGCGTCCCTGGTCGGCGCGCTCGCGGGCCTCCTGTTCATGGTCCGCGGCCGGCTGGGCTGGAGTTCCAGGCTTCCCTTCGGCGTCTTTCTCGCGATGGGCGCCCTCGTGTCGCTGTTCTTCGGACCGCGCTTGATCGCCGCCTACACGTCCCTGCTGTAAGACGACGCGTCCGTTTCCGTCCTGTTCAGTATGAACAGGATCCACCACGCTGCTGTCGCCGCGCCGCGGACCGCCGGCTTCAGCCTCGTCGAGACCCTTGTCTCCTTCGCCCTGCTCGGCCTGACCGCGTCCACCGTGCTCTCGCTGCTCGTCCGGTCCGGCCTGAACAACCTGGAGGCGCGCCGCGCCGACGCTCTCGCCGCGATGGCCCGCTCGTCCCTGGCCGATCTCGACGGCCTTCGCCTCGAGGACGGCCAGGAGCACGAGCAGGTCTGGTGCGCCTCCGCGGCCGTCTGGCGGGACGACTGCGGCGCCGAGGCGCCCCGCTTCCGGCGCGTTATCCGTTCCGTTACCGTTCTCGAACCCGGTCTTGCCGGAGAGTCGGTCGAGATCCGCGAAGTGACGATCGCGGTGACCTCCATGCGGGCCGGCCGCGCCGCCGGCGAACGGACGATCGCGCTCGTTACCCTCCGCCCGCCATGAGCCGGCGCCCCGCCATGAAGGCCGCGGACGCCGGCGCCAGCCTGATCGAGACGCTCGTCGCCTTCGGCCTGACCGTCGCCGTTTCGGCGTTCGCGCTCTCTCTGTTCACCCACTACCAGCGCCTCGCCCGCGCGCAACTCGACGACTCCTCCCTGCAGCAGGCGCAGCAGACGGTCCATCGCGAACTGCGGCGGGCGCTGCGGGCCGCGGGCCGCGGCGGCGTCGCGCGGCCGGCGCCGGAACTCGCGGCTTTCGTCGAGAAGAACGTCGCGGCCGGGCACCCGGTGGGCGGCGTCGCCGCCGCCGAGGGCACCGACGTGCTGGTCGTCCGCGGCGTCATGAACGGACCGGTCTACTGGGTGAGCGGCTTCGAGTTCAGCCCGGCGACCGCGCGCGGCTGGGTCGAGGTGCGAGCCGAGTTCGCCGGCGCCGTTTCCCAGCCGCTGGCCATGCTCGAGGAGGCGGGCGATGCCGGCGACGACGCCCTGCTGCTGGTCTCCGGCACGGCGCCGGTTCACGCGGTGGTCCCGGTGACCGAAGTCGAGGCCGGCGGCCGGGGCCGAAGCCGGGCCGTCAGGGTCCACTTCCACGCCGACGCCTCGCGGGGGCCTTTCGCGGCGGCGTATCTGGGCATGTCGAGCGGCGGCGGCTGGCCGGCGGGCCGCATGGACGTGGTTGAGCGGGTGGGTGTGCTGGAGGAGTGGCGTTTCTACGTCCGGCCGCCCGATCCGGCCAGCGGCCGCAGGGCGCAGCTTGCGATGGCCCGGCTCTATCCGGGCACCGGCGTGGCCTGGCGGCGGCGCGCCTCGAACCTGGCGCAGCCGATAGCGGACGATGTGGTCGACCTGGACGTGACGATCACGGAGACCGCGGACGGGGGAGGCTTCGCGGCGGCGGTCGCCAGCACGGCCGGTACCGGCGAGGCGACCGCGGCCGCGCCCCGGCTGGAGCGGACGGCGACCTCCCTGGTCCGGCTGAGGAACCTGCGGTGAAGCCGGCCGTGGCTCGCGGTTCGGATCGACGCACCCGCGCCCTCGCCGCGGACCGCGGCAAGACGCCCGGGCTGGAGTCCGGTCGGGGCAGGGCCGCCGACGGCAGTTCGACCCTGCTGGTGACGATGATCCTGCTGCTGCTGAGCGGCGCCTGTCTGGCGTTGCTGATGGCGACCCAGACCCGGATGCTCACGGCGGCCCAGGAGAGGGTGCGGCTCCGCCTGCTGGCGGCCGCGGAGGGGGGAGTGGAACTTGCGGTGGCGCGGGCGATGGCCGGCGCCGTCGAACCGGCCCCGCGCTCGCTTGGCGGCGCCGCGCCTGGCGCGGAGATTCTGGTCGAGCCTTCCGGCCTCGTGCCGATGGCGCGCGGTCCGTGCGCCCACTGCATGACGAACCTGGAGGGAACGCTGGGGGCGCTCGGCGGTCTCGGGCGGGCGAGCCACGTCGTTTCGGCGACGGCGAGCGCCTCGCCGCGCGCGGACGGACTGCCGCCGCCGCGGCGCACCGTGTCGGCCATGGTCGATCTCGCGCCCTGGCCGGCCGGCGGCCGGGACGAGTGGGATCTGGCCGCGACGATGGCGGCCGCGCGGCGGGAGGTCCGGCGGGCCGCGTCGACGGCGGCGGGCGGCTACGAGGAGAACTCGCCGCTGGCGGTGGCGACCTTCGACGGCGCGGATGGAGGCGCCGCGCGGACGGTGGCGGTCGGCGCGGCGGGAGCGGCCCTCCACGCCGTGGAGCTGTCGCCGCGCCCGGGCCCGCTCTGGACGTTTGTCGACGCGAACGACGAGGACCGTGGCGGAGCGCCGGACTTCGGGCGGGCCGTCGCGCCGCCGGCGATCGCGCGGCTGCGGCTGGGCGAGGGCGCTCGCCCCGTCGCGCTGTTCGGCGGCGGCTACGACCGCGAACGGCCGTTCGAGGTCGGAAACTGGCTCTACATGGTCGACATGGACTCCGGCGCTCTGCTCTACAAGCGCGAGCTCGACGCTCCCTCGGTGGCGACCCCGGCCGTCGCCGACCTGACCGGCGACGGCGTGGCCGACGTCGTCTACGTGGGCACCCTGGCCGGCAGCCTGTACCGCGTCGACGCGTCGGCGGCCGCGCCGCTTGCGAGCGGCCGGGTCGCGGCGGGCGCCTGGACTCCGCGCCCGGTGTTCGATGCGGGCGGTCTGGCCGTCCGGCAGCCGCCGGCGGTCGTGTCGGCGCCGGAACTCGGCGCGCCGGTGTTGGCCTTCGGCGCCGGCGGGGGAGACGGCCCGGCGAACCGGCCGGATACGCTGCCGCCGGGTGAAGCCGCCGCGGGTCGGGTCTTCGTCCTGGTCGACCGGGGAAGCGGGTGGATCGGCGCCGCCGACAGCGTCCCCGCCGTCGATCCCTCCGGCAACATGCCGGGCCGCGACCGCCTCGCGCCGGAGTTGCCGCCGGCGGAGCAGGGCTGGTCGCTCGCCCTTGCGCCGGGCGAGCGGGTCGCCTCGCCGCCGCTTGTCGTCTCGGGGCTGCTCGCCTTCCTCACCTTCCGGCCGACCGTCGCCGGCGACGCCGGCGAAGTCCGCCGGTACTCGCTCCAGCTTCGCTCTGGCGACCCCATGGCCGGCGGCGGGCCTCGCTCCGTCATCGTCGCCGCCCGTGCTCCTTCGCCTTCGTTCGGCCTCGGTTCGCCCGCGCGAATCGACCTCGACCATCCCGGCGGCTTCTCCGCGCCGCTGCTCGCCCCCGACGAGGAACGCGCCGTGGAGATCCTCCGAGCCTCCATGCCGCAACGCTGCCGTTTCGTCGGCTCCCGCCTCCGCCTGCAAGTCGAAGGCCCGGACGGCGCCCTCTTCCGGCTCGCCGTCTTGCCGGTCTGCCGCGCCGACGTCGACTGGTACGAAGGCGGAGCGTTCTGACCGGCGCTACCGCGGCCGTGTAGAGGTTTGTCAAACTGACGAGTCATGGACGGACTTCCTCCAGCGCCGCCGGCGCCCGGGTCGCGCGACGCCGGCGGGGCCGGTCGTTTCGCGGCGCTCCACGTCCTGGCCCTCTGGTGCCTTGCGGTCGCGCGGCCGATCCTCGACATCGCGGGGCGGAGTCCGGAGTTCTTCGTCGCCCACGACGCCGGTCGCGGTGATCTTCTGGCGCTGACGGCGCTCCTCTGCCTTGGCGGCCCGGCGGCCTGCCTGCTCCTCGTTCACCTCGTCGGCCGAAGCGCCGGTCGGCGCTGGCGCCGCCACGCCGTTTCCGCCGTCGTCGGCGGCCTGACCGGCGCGATCGCGCTGGCGGCGCTCAAGCCGCTCGGCGGCTGGCCCGACGGCCTGGTCGTCGGGCTGGCCGTTCTCGCCGGCGCCGTGGCGGCCTGGGCGTACGCGCGGTTCGCCCCGGTCCGGCTGTTCTCCACGTTCCTCGCGCCGGCCGCCATCGTTGTCCCGGCCCTGTTCCTGCTCAGCCCCGGCGTGTCCCGCCTGCTGAGCCCGACCGCTGAAGTCGAGGCGACGGAGGGCGTCGCGTTCAGGGCCATGCCGCCGGTCGTCGTCGTCGTCTTCGACCAGTTGCAGCTCGCCGCGCTGCTTGACCGCGAAGGCAACATCGACCGCGGAGCCTTCCCGCACTTCGCGGCGCTTGCCGACGACGCCACCTGGTTTCGCAACGCGACCGCCGTGGCCGAGCTCACCCAGTACGCGCTGCCGGCCATTCTGACCGGCACGTATCCGGTGCCCCGTCGGCTGCCGGTGGCGGCCGAGCATCCGGAGAATCTCTTCACGCTGCTGGGCGGCCAGTATCGCCTGCGGGTGCTGGAGCCCCTGACCGGGCTGTGTCCGGAAGCGCTGTGCCCGCCGGAGCGGGCCGCTCTGCCCGCTCGGCTTGCCGGCGTCCTGCGCGACCTGAGCGTGGTCTATCTGGCCGCCGTGTTGCCGAGAGGTCTCGCCGAGTCGCTGCCGCCGACGACCCAGAGCTGGAAGGACTTCACGGCGAACGAGACGCTGGAGGACCGTTGGCGCAAGGTCCGGGGCGACGATCGGCGGGCTACCGCGGTCCGCTTCATCGAGTCCATCGACGAAACCACCGAGCCGTCGCTCTACTTCATGCACCTGCTGTTGCCGCACGAACCGTGGCTCTATCTGCCGTCGGGACAGCAGTTCACGGTTCAGAAGCACAGTATCGGCCTCGCGCAGGGCAAATGGGCCGACGATCCCTGGGCCGCCGCGCTCAACCTGCAGCGCTACCTGCTGCAGGTCGGTTATGCGGACACGCTGCTCGGCAGTCTGGTGGCGCGCCTGCGCGAAACGGGCATCTACGACGACGCGCTGATCGTCGTCACCGCGGATCACGGTGCGAGTCTCGAAGCGGGGCTCTCGTTTCGGCGACCGGACGCAGCCACTGTCGTGGACATCGCGGCGGTGCCGCTCTTCGTCAAGCGGCCCGGGCAGCGGCTCGGCGAGGCGGTCGATGCGAGCGTCGAAGTGACCGACATTCTCCCGACGCTCGCCGCCGAGCTTGGCGCGGAGGCGCCCTGGAGGACCGACGGCTCGAACCTGTTCGATCCGGGCAGGAGCCCGAGGTCGTCGAAGGTGATGTTCTTCGACCGGGCGCGACACCGGATCGAGGCGCCGAGCGATCTCCGCGCCGGTCTGCGGCGGAGCGTGGCGCGCAAGTTCGACCGATTCGAGACGGGCAACCCCTTGGACGTCCCCACTCCGGACGACCGCTTCGCCGACCTGATCGGCCGCGCGGCCAGCGAGATCCTCAGCCCGGGCCCTGCCGATTTCGAAGTGGTCGTCGACTCGCTGCCGCTGCTCCGGGACGTGAACCCGGCGGCGGACTTCGTCCCGGCGCACCTCACGGGCGCCGTGGTCGGCGTGGGCGAGAGCGCGCCGACGCCGGTCCTCGCGATAGCGCTCAACGGCGTGGTCGCGGCGGTAACCAGGCCGTACCCCTTTCCCGTCCTTGGACGCCGGGACGCCTGGGAGGCGATCGTCGATCCGCGTCGCTTCAGGCCGGGCGAGAACTCGCTCGAGGTGTTCGAGGTCCGCGCTGCCGGCGACCAGGGCGGCGTGGCGCTTGGAGCCACGGGCGGGACAACGGCAGCGGGCTTGTGGCCGAACCTCGTTCGCCCCGAGCAGGCCGTGCCGCTCGGCGTGGAGACCTCGGGGTTCTTCGCCACCGAGTGGGTCGGCAGCCGCCCGTTCCGCTGGACGCGCGGCGACGCGCGGCTGGTGGCGCCGCTCGATCCGGGGGCGCGGCCGGCGGAGCTGGCGGTCGACGTTCTGATGACCGGCCCCCCGAAGCAGCTCCGCGTCACGGTCGAAGGCTGTACGGTCTTCGATCAGACCGTCAACGGCGCCTGGAGTGCGACGTTTCCGCTCGACGACTGCCGGCTCGCGCCGCCGGACCTTGAGATCAGGCTGCTGAGCGACACGCACGTTCCCGGCGGGAACGACGGCCGCGCACTGGGTGTCGGCGTCGGCTCGGTCGAGCTGCGCCGCCCGGTTTCGGGGAAATGAACGGTTCCGCTCCCGTGCGATGAACCGGTCCGGCGCGATCGTGGACGCGCGTTGACCTCGTTCCTGCCCCGCTACGACCGCCGTCCCAACGCTCGTTCGACCGCCTGCGCGAGGGCCTGATCGTCGGCCGGGTCGACCGTCCGCAAGTCGAGGAACAGGCGGCCGTCGCGCTGGTAACCGACGACCGGCGGCTCGCCCTGGCGGAGCCGGACGGCGGCATCGCCGGCGGCGTCGAGGGCTACCACCCAGCCTTCGATCTCCTGCTCCGGCGCGGAACCGCCGCCGACGTAGGCGCCGCTCCGCACGGCCTCGCCGCCAAGCCGGGCCGCCAGCCCCTCGACCCGGCGGCGATGCCCTTCGTCGTCGCGCCACAGAGCCGCGATCGGCATGGGCCGCGCCGCGAGGTGCCGCCGGAGCACCGCGTCCAGAGCGGTCAGGACCAGCCTTCCCGGCCGCAGCGTCCGGTAGAGGGGCGATTGCCGGAGCCGCGCGACGATCGATTCCCGACCCGCGATCAGCCCCGCCTGAGGGCCGCCGAGGAGCTTGTCGCCGCTGCCGCAGACCAGGTCGCAGCCGGCTTCGATCAGGTCCCGGAAGCTCTGGTGGCGGCGGAGTGGGGGCGCGGCCTCCGCTCGCAGCATGCCGCTGCCCTCGTCGACCAGGAGCGGCAGGTCGTGGCGGTGGGCGAAGTCGGCGAGCGTCGCGGGGTCGACCTCTTCGACGAAGCCCTGGATCCGGTAGTTGCTCGGGTACACCTTGAGCACCAGGGAGACGCCTGGTCGGACGGCGCGCTCGTAGTCGGCGATGCGGGTGCGGTTCGTCGTGCCGACCTCGACCAGGCGCGCGCCGCTCGCCTCGAGGATGTCCGGAATCCGGAACGAGCCGCCGATCTCGACCATCTCGCCCCGGGACAGCAGGACCTCGCGGCCGGACGCCAGGCTGGAGAGGGCCAGGGCCAGGGCGGCGGCGTTGTTGTTGACGACCAGCGCCGCCTCGGCGCCGGTGAGGGCGCGCACCAGGTGCTCGACACGTCGGCCGCGGTCGCTGCGCCGCCCCGTCTCGAGGCTCACCTCCAGATCGCAGTACGCGTCGAGACGATCCGCCAGATCGGCGACGACTTCGCGGGGCAGAGGCGCCCGGCCCAGGTTGGTGTGGAGGAAGATGCCCGTCGCGTTGAGCACGCGCCTGAGCGGCGGCGCCTCGGCCTCCAGAGCGGCGCGGACGCGTTCCGGGATCTCGCGGATTCTCTCCGCCAGTTCGTCGTCCTCGATTCCGGTCCGGATCTCGGCCCTCACCGCGTCGAGAACGCGGGTCGCTTGGACCCTCAGCGCTTCCCTTCCGTATAATCCAGTGAGTTCGGCAAGCGGGCTCTCCTGCAGCAGATGTCCGACTGCAGGTAGTCGTCGCAGTTGACTCACGTCCCGCGGATCCTAGTCCGCCAACTCCGATCCCGCGTCCCGCGCGAAAGAGCCACATGACTGCCATGAAGACGATGTCGAGAGCGATGGTGCTGGCGCTGGCCTGGCTGATGGCCGGGCCGGGCCTGCCGGTCGGCGGTGTTCCGGAGGGCGCGGCGCAGACGGTCGAGCCTGTGACGGCCGAGGTCCGGAACCTCGACCTGGCGATCGCGGCGCAACGCCAGGTGGTCGGCGAGCAGACCCGGTCCGCGGATCGCGCGAGCGCGCTGAATGACCTGGCGAACCTGCTGGAACTGCGCGGGGATGTCGAGGGGGCGTTCGAGCACTACCTCGCCGCGATCGCGGCGGACGGCGCCTGGGCGCCCGCGCACTACAACCTGGCGCTGCTCGCGTACACGACCGGCGACAGTGAGCTGGCCTCGGCGCACCTCGAGACGGCGGTCGAGCTCGATCCGGGGAACGCCTGGGCGCATTACCAGCTCGGCCGGATCGCGGACGATGACGGAAACGCGGCCGCTGCCGTGGATCACTACGTCCACGCCCTGAGCCTGGACACGCGTCTCGCCTTCACCGATGTGAACCCGCACTTCGCGGTCAACAGGTTCGCCACCGAGGTGCTCCTCAGGGCGGATCGAAGCCGGCTCGAGGCCCTGCCGCCGCGCACCTACTCCCAACCGGGCCGCATCAGCAGCCTGCTGTTGCCGAGGGTGGAGCAGGAGCAGGGAGCGGTGGCCGGTGACGCGGGCGGCGCCGTCGAGGCGGCGGCGGCAACAGAGACGTCCGAGTCGGAGGGGGATCTTCCCCGGAGAGCGAGCCGGGAGCCCGGAGGCGAGGGCGCGAACGCCGACGGCACAAGAACGGTGATCCAGTCGCCGGGCGGCCTGCCGGCGCCGGCCACCAGCGACCGTGTCCTGAACGGGCCGCTCGACCGCGCCGCTCCCCTCGAGGCCCTCGAAACGGACTGGGACGCCGGCGACGCAAAGCCGGAAACCGCCGACTCCGAGCGTGAGTCGGACGCAGGGCGCACCGGAGAGCGGCCGCGGGTCTTCACCCGGGATCACCTGCGAACGCGCTCGCTCGGAGCCGCTCCCATGGTGACGGGTGCACGGCCGGGCGGCGCTCCGGCACAGGCGAGCCCGCTCGGGGGTTCCCGTGGCGGCGTCCAGCTCGGAACGCCCGTCGGCCCCGGCGGCAGCCAGTCGGCTCCTCCCGCGGCCGGGACCTTCCGCGGCAATGGCGGGCGGTTTCAGCCCAGCGCCCGCAGCAGCGCGCAGCTCGAGACGACGATCCGCCGCTACCCGGTCCCCGCGCCGTAACTGCCAACACGAGTCGGTCCACACTGGGTGCGCCGGCGCCCCCGCCGGCCTTCCTGTAGGAACGCGCCGCGAAGCGGCGACCATGCTTGCCGCGCTAACCGATCGCCTCGACCTGCAGCCCGGTCAGCAGCAGGGTCGGAGCGCCGACCGCCCCGGGCGCGGGCAGGAAGCGAAGATCGTCGCCGATGGCGCGGATGCCCTGGAGCAGTTGCCGCACGGAGCCGGTCAGCCTCACCCTGGGAGCCTCGCCCAGGACGACGCCGCGACGGATGATCAGGCCGATCGCGTCGACTTCGAAGCGCCCCTCTCCCAGACCTCCCGCGTTGCCGTTCGTCGAGGCTTCGAACGTCGCATGACACTGGCCGTCGTGCGCCCTGTCCAGCAGGTAACAGCCATGCACGATGCCGGCCCGGATCGACTCCGCGGGTTCGGAGCCGCCCGCGATGTAGAGGTGGGAGTGGCAGACTTCCGGTAGCGCTCGCCATCCCGACCTGCGGCGGCAGCCGGCGGCGGCGAAACCCGACCAGCCGTCGTCCTCCCAGCTCAGGAGGGGCTCGCCGGGTTCGCCGTCGCGTACCAGGGCCACGGCCCGGGTCGGCACGCCCTCGTCGTCCTGCGCCGCGCTCACCCAGCCGGCGTCGAGGGCGCCGTCGTCCACGATCTGCAGTTGGGGCGGCCCGAGTGGCCGGCCGGCGCCGAGTTTCCGCAGCCGCCGCCAGCCGCTGCGCCCTCGCAGCAGAGGCGCGAGCAAGGCCAGCAGGTAGCAGCCGAGTGCCGGCGACACGGCGACCTCGCCGGCCGGCAGGAAGGGTGGAGCGAGGGCCGTCGCCAGCGTCAGGCGTTCCGCGATCTCGCTCGCGATGGAGTCGGCGCTGAGCATCTGGAGGCTCGAGGCCGCGCGGTAGAGCCTGCAGTGTCCCTGGCGGCCGTCCCGTGAAGCGGCGAAGTCCAGTTCAACCGTTGCGAGCCGCAACGCGGTCCGTCCGGTGACGCCGGTCGTGCTGGCGAGCACCGCGGCGCTGGCTCCGGTATCGAGCCGGCCCCGGATGAGACGGGCTTCGGGCATTCGCTCTCCAAGGCGCCGAAGGACGCCATGCAGGAGCGCCAGGCCGGCCGTTTCTTCGTCGTCCGGCTCGTGTTCGGCCAGGTCGGCAGCCGGAGACGGCGACGTTCCGGAGGATGGCGAAGGCAGCCTGAGGCTGCCTGGCCGCAGCGAGTGCCGGCTGAGCCGCCTCCAGCCGTTCGGCTCCGGGAGGGGGCCGGAGTCGGCGAGAAAGAGGGCGCGGTTGGCGCCTCCGGCGCGCAACGCCCACCCCCGCTCGTCCAGGATGGACACCTGGGTGTCCAGGTCGTCCGGGTCGACCGGCAGGGGCGTCATCCAGGGATCGATCTCGATCCGGCGGGTGTTTCCAGCCTTCACGTAGAGCTCGGCGCCGGGTGCCCCGGTGCGTTCCCGCACCGCGCCCAACGCCAGCCTGAGGCTTCGCGTGCCGGGCAGCCGAGCGAACGTCAATCTGCCACCTCCAGGCCTTCGAGACGAACCGACGGGCAGCGGGCCCAGACCGGCAGCAGCGCGCCGTCCTTTGCGCACCAACCGGCGCCGCCCGCGAGCGGACGGTCACCGACCGCGGCGACCGCCGCGAGAAGGTCGACGGCCCGCGACCGAATCTCGACCGGTCCCGTGTGGTCACGCGGGCCGCTCGCGCCGATTCGCCGGCCGCACGGCGCCCTGAGCACGCACCGGCCGTCGAACGGGTCCAGGTTGCCCCGCTCGAACTCTCCGATGTAGAGGCCGCCCGCGGCCTCGGCGAAGAGTTCCCTCTCGGGAATGGCGCCGGGAAGCAGCTCGAGGTGGGTGGTGCGCGGTCCGGGGAGCCGATGCCGGCTCGCCCGGCGGGCGGCGCCCGGGATCATGCTGGGGTAGCGCTCGGCCCAGACAAGGTCAGCCAGGGGTTGCCGGACCCGGCCGCGCCTGAGCAGCCAGCGGCTGATCGCCGCCGTGCCCTCGTCGTCGCTCGAGCGCTTGCAGGCCAGCGGCGCGGACCGCGGATCGTCGACCACGTCGAGTTCGGGGCCGCCGAGCTTCAGCCCGACAACCTGGTCCGGAGAGCCGGAGAGGGCCAGGGTGTCCGCTTCCAGCGCGTGGGCGACGACTTCGTGGAGCAGGACCGCGGCGGCGCTGGGCCCGAGGACGATGACGCCGGGACCGGGCCGGTGGGGAGGCAGGCCTCGCGAACGCAGCCGGTCGACGAGACAGAGGGCGACCGGGTCCAGGTCCTCGGCTGCGAGCGACGGCAGCAGACCGCCCCAGACGCCCCACGGCGTCGTCACCTGCAGGCTGAAGTACTCCTCGAACTGCGGCGGCGCGGCCACCCGGCTGCGGATGACCTGTACGTGCCGGCGATGACGGCGCGCGTTGATCTCCATCGGGAATCCGACGCGGTGCCGGTTCACGGCGCGGGTGAGCCTGGATTCGGCCTGTTCGATCTCGGCCAGGCGCAGCGCCGGCCACCGACCGGTCCTGATTCGCGGCGGCGCCGTGCCGATGGACCGGGCCGTTCCCGCTACCCTGTCGCAGCAGGCGGCGAAGGCGGGTCCCGAGATCGTGTCGGCGGCCGCCAGACGACTCCGGCCGTTCTCGATCTTCCTGACCGCGAGTCCCTGTTCCTTCCTCTGGCGGACGCGGTTGGGAGCGCCCTTCGGCACCAGCTCGACGCTCTCGACGCGCTCGAAGAACGCCTCGAACTGCTGGCCTCCGTGCGCGACCAGTCGGGTCAGCGCGTCGGCCGGGGCGGCAACGTCGGAGGTCAGCAGCGTCCGCTGCTCGGCACCGTTGGCGTTCGACCTCATCGGTTGGATTCTAGGGCTACTTTCGAGTGGAACCGGCCGCCGGCCGGGCGTGAGGTTCCCCTCGCGCGCCTGTGGTATGAAAGCCGATCGGATGACCGCGGCAGCGAAACCAGACGAGACCGCCGGCGACGTCCGGGGCCAGCAGGTCCAGGAACTGGAACGGCGGCTCCAGCAGTCCCGACTGGGCGGTGGCGCCGAGCGGATCGACCGGCAGCACGCGAGCGGCAAGATGACCGCCCGCGAGCGGGTCGACCTGCTGCTCGATCCCGGCTCCTGGGTCGAGATCGACGCCCTGGTGACGCATCGCTGCACGGACTTCGGAATGGCCGAGCAACGCGTCGCGGGCGACGGCGTGGTCTGCGGCCACGGCCGCGTGGACCAGCGCCCCGTCTACGTCTTTGCCCAGGACTTCACGGTGTTCGGCGGGTCGCTGTCCGAGACGAACGCCCGCAAGATCTGCAAGGTGATGGACTTGGCGGTGGAGAACGGAGCGCCGGTGGTGGGCCTGAACGACTCGGGCGGCGCGCGGATTCAGGAAGGGGTGGCCTCGCTCGGCGGCTACGCCGACATCTTTCTTCGCAACACGCTGTCGTCGGGGGTGGTTCCGCAGATCAGCGCCATCATGGGCCCCTGCGCCGGCGGCGCCGTGTACTCGCCGGCCATCACGGACTTCGTGATGATGGTCGAGGGCACGAGCTACATGTTCGTTACCGGTCCGGACGTCATCAGGACGGTGACTCACGAGGACGTCTCGATGGAGGAGCTCGGCGGCGCGATGACGCACGCGCGCAAGAGCGGCGTGGCTCACTTCACCGCGCCGGACGATGCCGCCTGCCTGGCTCTGGTCCGCGAACTGCTCGGCTATCTGCCCGGCAACAACCTGGACGATCCGCCGCTCCGTCCGACCGACGACCCGGACGATCGGGAGGCGCCGGAACTCGACGAGCTGGTCCCGGTCGACCCGAACAGGCCCTACGACATCCTCGACCTGATCCGTGCGGTCGTCGACGACGGCCGGTTCCTCGAAGTCCACCGGAACTTCGCGCAGAACATCGTCGTCGGCTTCGCTCACATGGGCGGCCGGAGCGTCGGCATCGTCGCCAACCAGCCGAACTATCTGGCTGGCGTCCTGGACATCGACGCCGCGGTCAAGGGCGGCCGTTTCGTCCGCTTCTGCGACGCCTTCAACATCCCCCTCGTGACCTTCGAGGACGTTCCCGGCTTCCTCCCCGGCGTGCGGCAGGAGCACGGCGGGATCATCCGGAACGGGGCCAAGCTGCTCTACGCCTTCGCCGAGGCGACCGTGCCGAAGATCACGGTGATCACGCGGAAGGCCTACGGCGGCGCGTACTGCGTCATGGCCAGCAAGCATCTGCGGACGGACGTCAACCTGGCGTTTCCGACCGCCGAGATCGCGGTCATGGGCCCCGGCGGTGCGGTCAACATCCTCTATCGCCAGCAGATCCGGAACGCGGAGGACCCGGAAGCGTTGCGCGAGCGGTTGACCGCCGAGTACCGGGAGAAGTTCTCGAATCCGTACGTCGCGGCCGAGCGCGGCTTCGTGGATGCCGTGATCGCGCCGCGCACGACTCGCGGCGAGATCGTGCGCGCGTTGCGCCAGCTCGCCGGCAAGCGCTCCGGCGTGCCGGCGAAGAAGCACGGCAGCGTTCCCCTGTAGGCGCGCCGGCGACACGGACGACACATCAACCATCACCAGCAGCAAGGCGGAGATCAGGAGCGAATGAGCGACATCAGAGTGGGCATCGTCATGGGCAGCGACTCGGATTGGCCGACGATGAAGAAGGCGGCGAAGGTCTGCGCCGATTTCGGGGTCGGCTGCGAGGCGCGGGTTCTCTCGGCCCACCGGACCCCGCGGGAAACGACCGAGTGGGCCGAAGGCGCGGCCGAGCGCGGCATCGGCGTGCTGATCGCCGGCGCCGGCGTTGCCGCCGCGCTTCCGGGCGTCGTGGCGGCCGCGACGACGCTGCCGGTGGTCGGCGTCCCGGTGGCGAGCGGTCCGCTGAACGGTGTCGATGCTCTGCTGGCGATCGTGCAGATGCCTCCCGGGATCCCGGTCGCTACCGTGGGCGTGAACCGTGCCGACAACGCGGGCTTGCTGGCTCTCCAGATCCTGGCGCTCGGCGATCCGGATCTCGCCGCCGCCCTGAAGAACTACCGCGGCGGGATGGGCGAGCGGGTGGCAGCGGCCGACGAGCGCGTGCGGCAGGATGCGGTTACGCTCCAGGAATGAAGTTCGCGGTCGGCGCGGATCACGCCGGGGTCGAGCTGAAGAACCAGCTCGGCGAGGTGCTGCGAGCGCGCGGCATCGATTTCGTTGACTTCGGCGCCGACGGTTCCGGGCCGGTCGACTATCCCGACAAGGCGGCCCAGGTAGCGCGCGCCCTCGCCGCCGGAGAGGTCGACCGCGGCCTGCTCGTCTGCGGCACCGGAGTCGGCATGGCGATGTCGGCGAACCGCTTCGCGGGCGTCCGGGCCGTCAACCCCACCGACAGCTTCACGGCACGCATGTCCCGCGCCCACAACGACGCGAACGTCCTGGCCCTCGGCGCCCGCGTCCTCGGCGCCAGCCGGGCCACCGAACTCCTCGAGGTCTTCCTGGACACCCCCTTCGACGGCGACCGCCACACCGCCCGCGTCGCGAAGATCGACGGCGCGGCGAAGCCGGCGTAGCTGCCGCCGCTACCGGCTGAACCCGGTGACGAGGTCTCGCGCCGCGGTCGGGACGCCGCAGCGGTCACGAAGGGCCGATCGAACCTCGCCCACCAGGTACAACGAGCCGGTCACGACCAGGACCTGCGCCGCATCCGACGATTCCGCGAGGCAACGTTCGAGTGCGTCGGCGGCGTCTTCGTTGACGACGGCTCGGCCGGTGGGAAGCAGCGGAGCCAGCGCTTCCGGCGACGCTGCCCGGGGGTGGTCGAACGCCGTCAGCGCGACCCGGTCCGCCTTCTCGGCCAGCACCGGGAGGCACTGCTCCGGCTCCTTCTCGGCGAGTGATCCGTAGAGGAGATCGAACCGGAGCCCGGTCTCGTCGAGGTAGGCGCGGAGCGCGGCCGCGCCGGCCGGATTGTGGGCGGCGTCGAAGAGCACCCGGCGGTGCCCGCCGTGGGCGTCCACGCCGACCCATTCCAGCCGGCCCGGCCAGCGCAGGGCTCCGACGCCCTTCGTGACGGCTTCGCCGGGGAGCTCCCTCTCACTGAGGGCACAGAACTCTTCCGCGGCCCGAATCGCGAGCGCGAGGTTCCCGAGCTGGTGGCGGCCGGCCAACGGCGCCTGAAGACGGTCGAGTTCGGCGCCGACGCTGGCGTCGACGAGATGGGCGCCGCAGACCGCCGCGCAGCGGCGGAGCTCACGTTGCACTTCCGGCCGGCCGGGCCAGGTCAGGCAGGTGCGTCCGGGGCGCATGACGCCGGCCTTTTCGCCGGCGATGGAAGTCAGGGTCCAGCCCAGTTGCCGCGCGTGGTCGCGAGCTACCTGGGTGATCACGGAGAGCAGGGGGTCCGAGACGTTCGTCGCGTCGAGTCGACCGCCCAGGCCGACCTCGAACACCGCGGCGTCGACGCCGTGGTGGGCGAAGTGCATCCAGGCCGCCGCGGTCAGGCTCTCGAAGTAGGTCGGCGGCGCCTCGCCGGCCGCGTCCAGCACGTGCCGGAGCCAGTGCCCGAGTTCGGCCTCCGAAATCGCCGCGCCGTCGATCCGCAGCCGCTCCTCGACGTGCTCGAGGTGCGGCGAGGTGTAGAGGCCGCAGCGAAGGCCGGCGGCGCTCAGGATCGAGGCGAGCGCGGCGCTGGTCGAGCCCTTGCCGTTGGTGCCCGCGACCAGCACCGTCGGCACCCGCTGCTGCGGCTTGCCGAGCACGTCGAGCAGGCTCCGCGTGGCGTCGAGGCCGAGCTTCTGCCCCCAGACTTCGAGGCGGTCGAGGATCTCGCTCGCCGAGGGTTTGGTCGCGCCGGTCACGTGGCGGCGCAGCATAAGATAAACCCGCCATGTCCGGTCACAGCAAGTGGAGCACGATCAAGCACAAGAAGGCGGCGCAGGACGCCCGCCGCAGCAAGGTCTTCACTCGCATCCTGAAGGAGGTGTCGGTCGCCGCCCGTCTCGGCGGGGGCGATCCCGCGGGTAACCCGAGACTTCGTCACGCCCTGTCGGAGGCGAAGGCGCAGAACGTGCCGGGAGACAACATCGACCGGGCGATCAGGAAGGGCACCGGCGAGCTCGAAGGCGTGTCCTACGAGGAAGTCACCTACGAGGGGTACGGCCCCGGCGGCGTGGCGGTCCTGGTGGAGACCCTCACGGACAACCGGAACCGGACCGTTTCGGAGGTCCGGCACCTGTTCACCAGGCACGGCGGAAACCTGGGCGAGAACGGCTGCGTCGCCTGGATGTTCCACCGCCGCGGCTTCTTCGTCTTCGATCGCGCTGCCCTCGAGGGCTCCGGCGTGGACGAGGAGGCGCTGGTCGAGCTCGCGCTCGAACTCGAGGCCGAGGACTTTGCGGTGGAGGACGAGAGCTACAGCGTCTACACCTCGGTCGAGGCGTTCCATGCGACGAAGGATGCGATCGAGGAGCGCGGGCTGACCGCGACCGTCGCGCAACTGACGATGGAACCGCAGAACCTGGTCCAGCTCGACGAAGGAGGCGCGGGCCCGCTCATGCGCCTGATCGACGCACTGGAGGATCAGGACGACGTGCAGAACGTCTGGGCCAACTTCGACCTGGACGACGAGCTGCTCGAGCGGCTGGCGTCCTGACCGTCTCCGTGGCGTTGCCGTGATCGTCCTCGGGATCGATCCCGGGAGTCGCTACACGGGGTTCGGCGTGGTGGAGCAGGAGGGATCGAGGGTTCGCCAACTGGACGCGGGCCGGATCGCCCTCGCCGGCGAGCCGACGCCGGCGGCGCGCATGGCCCGGTTGGCCGAGGGAGTCGAGGAGACGCTCGACCGCTGGCAGCCGGCGGCGGCGGTGCTCGAGTCCCTGTTTCACGGGCGCAACAGCCGCTCGCTGATCGCGCTGGCCCAGGCCCGGGGCGTCATCCTGTCCGTGCTCGGGCGGCATGGCCTGGACGTCCGCGAGTTCTCGCCGGCCGAGGTCAAGCAGGCGGTCTGCGGCAGTGGCCGGGCCGACAAGACCCAGGTCTCCCGCATGGTCGACGTGCTTCTGGGCCCAGCGCCGGCGCGGCGCAGCGCCGACGCATCCGACGCTCTGGCCGCCGCGCTCTGCTACCTCCACCGCCGGCCTCTGGAGCGGGTCGTGAAGGCGGCCGGGGCATCGCGGGAACGTGCTTGATCGGGCGGTTCCAAAGCCGAACCCGTGTGCTATATTGCTCCACCGTTCCAAGGTGAGCCAGGCACCCCTCCCGGTGTAGGGGTCACCGCATGTCCAGAATCGCGTCCGCCTTTCGGCGGGCGGTTCAACCAGGCCCGTAGTGGCGGGCATAGTCCTGAGGAGGTAGCTAGGTGAACATTGGTGGCACGTTCTGGAAGCTGATGAACGAGGGCGGCCCCGTCATGTGGCCATTGCTCGCTTTTTCCGTCATCGCGGCCGCGGTGGTGGTGGAGCGACTGATTGCGCTGCGACGGGCCCGGATCAACGTTCACGAGTTCCTCCCCAAGGTGCGGAAGGCGCTGGTCGTGAACCGCTCGATTCGTGAAGCGGTCAAGGTATGCGAGGAGTACCGCGGGCCGGTCGCCTCGATCCTCAAGGCCGGTCTGATGAAGTACGGCCAGCCCAAGGAAGACGTCGAGAAGACGATCGAGAACGCGGCGCTGTTCGAGATGGGCCGCCTCGAGCGCGGCCTCGCGGTGCTGGCGACCACCGCCAACGTCGCCCCGCTGCTCGGGTTCTTCGGCACGGTGACCGGCATGATGGCCGGTTTCGACGCCCTGGCGGCCCAGGGCCTGTCGAACCCCGGCGCGGTCGCGACCGGTATCAAGGAGGCGCTGACCACGACCGCCGGCGGTCTGGCGGTCGCCATTCCGACGCAGCTCGCCTACAACTACTTCATGAGCCGGATCAACAAGTTCGTCCGCGACATCGAGACGTCGGCGAACATGCTGCTCGAGACCTTCGGCGAGATGGAGCGCAGCGGCGTCCCGCCGGAGTCCGGCGGCGACGCTGGCTAGGCCGACATGAAGCTCAAGGCAACCATCGAGCACAAGCCGAACATCCCGACGGCCTCGATGGCGGATATCGCCTTCCTGCTGATCATCTTCTTCATGCTGACGATCACCTTCGAGGTCGACAAGACCCAGGTGGTGCTGCCGAAGACGACGCTCAGGTACGAGATCCCGAAACAGTCCGCCTACGTCTCGATCGACCCGAACGGGCGCATCCGGGTGTCGGACGGCAACGAACAGAGCGCTCTGGTCAGCGCGGCCGACGAGGTGCTCTCGATGGCCGCGGGCGTCATCGCGATGGACCCGCAGAAGGTCTTCGTCGTCAAGTCGGACGGCGAAGTGTCGTGGGACAAGGTCGACGAGGTGATCGACGCGTTGAAGCGGGCCAAGGTGCGGGACGTCTACCTGCTGTCCGATCAGCGGACAGTCACCGACGGGTAGGCTTGACCAGACGATGGATGGAGACGCAAGATGAGACTTGATCGTGATCGCCCGGACGACGAGATCCCGACCTCCTCGATGGCGGACATCGCCTTCCTGCTGATTGTCTTCTTCATGATCACGACGACGTTCACCGCGACCCGCGGACTGGACTTCGCGCTTCCCGAGGACGACGACGATCCGCCGGTGGTCGAGAAGGAGGAGTCGGTGCTGATCGAGATCCTGCCCACCGGCGAGTTGATCGTCGACCAGGATCCGATGCAGTTGCACGAGATCATCCCCTACCTGCAGCCGAAGCTCGAGCGGAACCCGAAGAAGCCGGTCATCATCCGGCCGGATACCGCGACGCCGTACAAGTACATGGTCCAGGTGTACGACGAACTGCGCCAGGGCGAGGATCACGGGCTGGCGGAGCCGATCAACATCTCGGTTCCCACCCAGCGCGAGATCCAGAGCTTCTGGTACTAGAGGTCGGAATACGCCTGAACCGGCTGGACGTTGAACTCAGACACCACGCGACAGAAAAGCTGACCGAGAACCTGACCGAAGAGGGGTAACCGGATGAGTGACGAGAACCTCGAACAGGCTGCATCCCCCGCGGAGGAGCCCGCGAAGGACGAAGCGAGCGCGCTGACGTCCGCCGAGCAGGGCCTGCTGACCTACGTGCAGGAGACCCGCGAGGACAACAAGACCTTCCGCTACTCGCTGGGGCTGGCGGTCATCCTCCACGGCATCCTGCTGATCGTGAAGCTGCCCGACCTGTACGGCGACGTGGTGGCGCCGCCGCCGAAGCCCAAGGTCTTCGTCGTGCAGCAGGTGCGCTTCAAGCCGCCACCGCCGAAGGAAGAGCAGCAGATTCCGAAGCCGAAGTCGAAGAAGGTTCCGATCCCCGATCCGACGCCCGACGAGCCGGAGCCGATCCGGATCGACGAGCCCGAGGAGATCGACATCCCCGAGGTCGACGATCTCGATCTCTTCGACCTCCCCGAGGCGCCGCCTCCGCCGGAACCGACCGGGCCGATCTACGTCACCGGCGACGTGACGAAGCCGGAGAAGATCAACGAGATCCAGCCCCAGTACACCGAGATCGCGCGCAAGGCGCGGATCCAGGGCGTCGTGATCCTCCAGGCGACGATCGACAAGAACGGCGACATCACCGACATCAAGGTCCTGAAGCCCCTGCCGATGGGCCTTGCCGAAGCCGCCGTGTCGGCCGTGCAGCAGTGGAAGTTCAAGCCGGCGACGCTGAACGGCAAGCCGGTCGCCGTCTACTACAACCTGACCGTCAACTTCCAGCTCCAGTAGAGCGGAGAGGTCTGGCGACCGGCTGAGTGCCCGCCGCCAGGCCGCGTCGCATTCCCGCAAGAACTCACTCTCAACTTCCAAGTCAAGCTGAATGGGAGTACAGATGACTACTCGCCGATCCATACTTACCTTGGCGGCGCTCAGCCTCCTGCTGACCGCGTCGATCGCCACCGCTGGCTGGGACGAAGGCATGGCCGCCTTCAAGTCCGGCAACTTCGCGCAGGCCATCGCCGAGTTCCAGCAATTCGTCGAGGAACGTCCCGACCAGCACGCCGGCTACCAGATGCTTGGGCTTTCGCTGATGTCGGCGAGGCGTCCGGCGGATGCCGTGGCCCCGTTCGAGAAGGCGCTGGAGCTGAAGGGCGAGAACCCTGCCGATCGCCTGTATCTGGGCCGAGCCCAGCACCTGAGCGGCAACCACAGGGAGTCCATCTCGACGCTCAGCCGTCTTCAGATAGGCAGCCTCCCGGCCAAGAACCAGGTTCAGGTGTACCAGATGCGTGGCGCCAGCTACGCGCAGTTGGGTAACACGGGCAGCGCGGCCGCCGACCTCGGCAGGGTCGCCGACCTGAAGTCCAGCGACGCCCGGGCGAGGTTCGAGTACGGGCAGATGCTTCACAACGATGCGCAGCTTGACCCGGCGATCGCTGCCTACGAGCGAGCGATCTCGATGGACGGCAGCCAGGCGGAGTGGAAGAGGGTTCTGGTGAATGCCCTGAAGGTCAAGGGTCGGCGCACCCAGGGCTCAGCCAAGACCGGCGTCTACCGCGAAGCGGAGGACGTGGCCAGAAGCCTGGTAGGGGCCAGCCCCTCGTTCGACAACCTGCTGCTGCTCGGCGAGGTTCAGCTCGGCGCCAAGAACTACGACTCGGCGGCTTCGACGTTCCAGCAGGCCATCTCGAAGAAGAGCAACGACTGGCACGCGCACTTCTACCTCGGGCAGGCCTTCGGCTCGCTCGAGCGCTTCAGCGACGCCGAAGGGCCGCTCAACACCGCACTCCCGCTGGCTTCCGACGGGGCCGACAAGAATCAGATCCTGGACTATCTCGGCTTCGTGCTCTCGAAGCAGAACAAGTACGAACCGGCGATCTCGGCCTACGAGCGGGCGGGCAACGCGGCTGGCGTTGCCCGGGTGCGTGAGAACCAGCAGATCGCCCAGGAGAACAGGGAAGCCGACGAGTTCAACGAGAACATCGCGGAACTGGAACGCCAGCGCGAGGAACTCCGCCGGCAGCTCGAAGAGGTCCCCGGAGCGACCAACGAGCCGCCGCGCCGCTGAGCGTCGCTAGCCGCTAGCCGCTAGCCGTCAGCCAGCTTGCGGCGCAGGATCTCCTGGGCGGCTCGGGGTTCGGCGCTGCCGCGTGAGGCCTTCATGATCTGGCCGACCAGGTAGCCGAGGGCCTGCTGGCGGCCTCCGCGGTACTCGGTGACGGCCTTCTCGTTGGCGGCGATCGCTTCGTCGGCCCAGGCCTCGAGCCGGCTGTCGTCGCGGACCTGCCGGAGGCCCAGGCGGTCCGCGATCTGGTCCGGCGTCTCGGACGAGTCCCAGGCCTCGGCGAGTACGTCCTTGGCGGCCGTGGTCGACAGCTCGCCGGAGTCGACCAGGGCGACGACGGCGGCGAGGCGCTCCGGCGCGATCGCCTGTTCCACGTCGATGCTCCGCTCCTTCAGCTCGCGCAGGAGTTCCGTCATCACCCAGTTGGCGATCGTTCTCTTCCCCCGCGGATGGGCGGCGACGGCCCGCTCGTAGTAGGTCGCCAGGGCGACACTGCCGGAGAGCAGCGCCGCCTCTTCCGGGCGTAGCCCGTAGGCGTCGCGGAAACGGGCGCTCTTCGTCCACGGCAACTCCGGAAGCTGGTTCGCCTGCCGCTCGATGCGTTCGCCGGACAGCACGACGGTGGGCAGGTCGGGCTCCGGGAAGTAGCGGTAGTCGTGCGCCTCCTCCTTCGACCGGAGCGACCGGGTCACGCCGGTGGCGGGCTCGAAGCTTCGCGTCTCCTGCTCGACCCGGCCGCCCGACGTCAGGACGTGCAACTGACGTTCCCGCTCGTACTCGAGCGCCTTCGCCACGTGGCGGAACGAGTTCAGGTTCTTGACCTCCGTCTTCGTTCCGAGCGCGGTTTCGCCGGCCGGCCGCAGGGAGAGATTCGCATCGCAGCGCAGACTGCCCTCCTCCATGTTTCCGTCGCTGGCGCCGGTGTAGAGCAGGACCTGGTGAAGCACCTGCAGATAGGCCTGCGCGTCGGCCGGCGAGTCGATCTCCGGCTCGGTGACGATCTCCACCAGGGGCACGCCGCAACGGTTGAAGTCGACCAGGCTCCGGCCCGGGAGCGGTCCCCCTCCGGGTACTTCGTGGAGCAGCTTGCCGGCGTCCTCCTCCAGGTGGAGGCGATGGATGCGCACGGTGTTCCCCGACGGCAAGGGGACGCCGCCCCCCTCGGCCAGGGGCTCGTCGTACTGGCTGATCTGGTAGCCCTTGGGCAGGTCGGGATAGAAGTAGTTCTTGCGCGCGAACACGGACCGCCGCTGGACCTCGCAGCCGAGGGCCAGCGCCAGCCGGATGGCCAGGTCGACCGCGTGCTGGTTCGTCACCGGCAGCGTGCCGGGATAGCCGAGACAGACCGGGCAGACGAGATCGTTCGGTTCGGCGCCGAAGCGGTTCTCGCAGCGGCAGAACATCTTGGTCCGGGTGCGTAGCTGGACGTGGACCTCCAGTCCGATGACCGTTTCCCATCCCGTGTCGACGGGAACTCCGACGGCCCCCGCCCCGGTCGTGCTCTGCGCTACGCTCATGGCCGTCTCAATGGCCGCGGCATCCTACAGCAGGCCCTCCCGGTGAATGGCCCGTCGGCGAGTGTCGCACTTGAGGTCTACCGCCGCGGGCCGGTGTGGGCCGCGTTTCTGGGCGTGGTGCCGCAAGGGGGAGCAGCCGGGCCGGAGGACGCCCTCGAGGTTCTGGCGGGCCAGGTTCCCGCGGCGGCTGCGGCGGCGCCGGCCTGGCTTCGCCAGCGGCACGGCGCGGACGCGCTGAGAGCGCCGGGTCCCGGACCGACCGGCGATGGAGATGCGCTGATCGTGTCGGCGTCCGGAGTCGCGGCCACGGTCTTCGTCGCCGACTGCGTGCCCGTGCTGATTGCCGCCGGCGACTCGGTGGCCGCGGTCCACGCCGGCTGGCGCGGGCTTGCGAAGGGAGTTCTGGCCTCGGCCGTCCGCGAGTTGAACGGTGATTCGTCCGGTCACGGGGCGCCGGCGGAAGCATGGATCGGTCCGGCGATCGGACCCTGTTGCTATGAGGTCGGCGAAGACGTTGCCGTTCAGGTGGAGTCCCGGAGCGGCGCGGAGGTGGTCGCTCGACGACCCGGCCGGAAGCCCCGCCTCGACCTGCCGCTGGCCGCTTCGCGGCAGCTAGCCGGTCTGGGCGTCGGCCAGGTCTCGACCGTGGAACGCTGCGTGCGTTGCAGTCCCGACTGGTGGAGCTACCGTCGGGACGGCGCCCGGGCGGGCCGGAACTACGGGTTCATCTGGCGCGACTAGCGCTCACCTGGCCGCCTACTGGGTGCGCCGGCGCCCCCGCAGGCTGCCCCCGCAGGCGGTCGGAAAGACGCGCCGGCCGCAAGGCCGGCTCCGCTGCGGCGGCCGGTTGAGTGCTACTGGCGGGAAGTCCGGCTGCGGGCCTTGCGCGTCGGGTCGATCCCGACCGACCGGAGGAAGGCGAGGTCGCGGCCGTTGATCCTGAAGGGCGGCGCCGGCACAGGCCGACGATTCGCGTCATCCTCGGTATCGGCCTCGTCGTCGCTCTCGAACGGTTTGCAGTCGAGGAAGAGGTTCAGCGTGTAGCCTTCCTGCCGGATCGACTCGAGCCGGTCGTGGACCTCGGACGAGTCCGCGATCGCTTCGCACAGGGAGCGGGTGAGGTCTTCGAGCAGTTGCTTGAGCCGGGGTTCCATGGCAACGAGATCATTATCCCAAAGAGACGCTCCGCGCGACAGTCGGGATCCGCTACGTGACGATCAGGATGTCTGGGAGCCGATCGTCGAAGGGCTTGGAGCCGCGGGCTTCCGGCCTGCTTCCTTCGAGCCGCTGGCCGGCGACGTTTCCGCGCGGCGCTATGCGCGGCTGCGTCTCGCGGGCGGCGAGCGGTTCGTCGTCTGTGCCTACCCGGGCGACATGGCCGACGTGGCGTCGCGCTTCCTGGCCGCGACGGAGCTGCTGAACTCGGTCGGCGTGCCGCTGCCGGAAGTCGAACGGCACTCGCTGGGCGAGCCGGTCTGGATCCTCCTGGAAGACCTGGGGCCACAGACGGTCTTCGACCGGTGGAAGGGCGGGGGTCTGAGTCCGGCCGCGCTGGACCGGCTCCTGACGGAGGCGGTGGCTCACATCGGCCGAATCCACCTCCTGTCTCCCGACAGGGTGCGCGCTCTGGGCTCGCCGCCGCTCGACCGGGAGCTGCTGATGGCGGAGCTCGACCTGACCTGGGAGCGCTTTCTCGAGCCGCGGGGATTGGTGGGAGACCGGATCCTGGCCGGGCAACTGCGGGCGTTCTGCGAAGCCGTGTGCGATCGTCTGGGCTCGGCGGCGCCCGTGCCCTGTCATCGCGACTTCATGGTCCGCAACCTGATGTTGCGGACCTCGGACCGGGACGGCGCGGAACCGGAGGTCGTCGTGATCGATCACCAGGATCTGCGCCTGGGCCCGCCGCACTATGACCTCGCCTCGCTCCTGAACGACAGCCTGACGCTCACTGCCGGCCAGCGGCGGGACCATCTGGCGACCCTGGAGGAAGACACCGAAGAGCTTGCCCTGTACAGCGCCGCGCTGGCGCAGCGGATGCTCAAGATCGCCGGTACGTTCGCCCACTTCGCCGCGCTCGGCAACGAGCGTCACCTGCCGTTGATTCCACGAGCCCTGCGGCGGTTCTTCGACGCGCTGGATGCGCTTCCCGAGGGCCGTGAGCTCGCACCCCGCCTGCGCCGGGAGTGGGCGGCGTTCTAGCTGCTAGAATCCTCCAACTTCAACAGGAGACCCCATGCCTTCCATTGGCATCCAAGAGCTTCTCATCATCTTCGTCATCCTGATGGTCATCTTCGGCGGCAGCAAGCTGCCGCTGCTTGGCCGGGGGATGGGTGAGGGCATCCGCAACTTCAAGCGGGGGCTGCGGGGCGACGACTCCTCCGAGCTGGAGGAGGAAAACGCGTCTTCGTCAGGCGCCAAGACCAGCTAGCCGCTCGCCAGCACCGCGAAGTCGAGTCCGTCCGGATTGACGGCGGCCCAGGCCGCGCGGTGGTGCGCGATGTAGACACGGAGCACGCTGTTCGTGAAGCCGCGCGTCTCGCGGAAGGGGGGGAACCCTCCGAAACGGTCGACCCTGCCGGGTCCCGCGTTGTAGCCGGCGAGAGCGAGGACGAGGTCGTTGTCGAAGCGGCGCAGCAGGTAGGCCAGGTAGTTCACGCCCGCGTCGAGATTCTGGCCGGGGTCGTAGACATCCGCGACTCCCAACTCCTCGGCGGTCGTCGGCATCATCTGCATCAGACCGAGGGCGCCCCGGGGCGAGACCGCCTCCGTGTCGAACGAGGATTCAGCCTGGACGATGGCCGCCACGAGGAGCGGGTCGACGCCGTGACGCTCGGCGGCGTCGAGGATCAGGTCACCGTACGGAACACGCTGCATCCGCTCGCGGACCGCGTCCTCGTCGGCGGCGCCGATGAAGAGCTCGAAGCTCTCCCGGCGCGACGGAATGCGCTCGTACAGCGGACCCCCTCCCAGGTAGACGGAGGCGGCTCCGGCCGACGGTTCAAGCCACGCCTGAATCTGCTCCAGGAGAACGATGTCTTCCAGAGGGTGCGACATGGGCAGCGGTTCCAGGTGCCGACCGGGCGCGGTTTCGCGGGGCGCGGCGGCCAGAATGGCTGCCGCCGCCACGGCCACGACGACGGCCCGGTTCCGGAGACTGAGTTTCTGTGTAGTCATTGGCTGTATGCCAATCTGATGCGCGTCGGATGAAGGTCCGAAACGGCAAGCCTGCGATGCGTTTCAGCGCGCTGGCAGTCTTTCGGACTGGGGGCGGCACACTGGGTGCGCCGGCGCCCTCGCCGGCTCGTAGCCGCGGGTCTTCCGACCCGGGGAAAGAAGACGCGCCGCGAAGCGGCGACCATCCTGCCGCGCTAGCTCGACTGGATCCTTTTGCTGGAGCCCCGGTAGTCGGTGGCTCGTATCTGAAGCGCGGCGACCTTGTTCCGCAGCGTGTTGCGATGGAGACCCAGGTGGTTTGCCGAGTTGGTGAGGTTTCCTTGGTTGAGTCGTAGGGAAGCGAGGATGAACTGCCGTTCGAAGATCCCGCGGGCCTGTGCCAGGGTGACACCCTGGGAAGCCAGTTGGTTCACGAGGCGGTCAAGCTGGCCGTTGAGATCCTCGTTCGCGTCGTCCGGAGAGCGGTTGTCTGGGCTGAGTGGCTTCAACGCGAGTCACATGCCGAAACAGCGATTTTAGCACAGGAACGCCGGCGCGAGCCTCGTTCAGTTGTCGACGTTCTCCTCCGTGCGCGGACCATCCGGTCGATTCGGGTCCGGTCGGATGGGTGAGGCCGGCAGGCTGGTTCGGAGCTTGCGGAGCTGCTCCTCCGAAGGCGCCTTCTTGATCCAGGGGCTGTCTGGAAACTCGTTGCGCAGCCGGTCGCAGGCTTCGCGCAGGTACTCGTAGCGGTCGAGTCCCAACCGGCTCGGAATCTGCTGGAGCACCAGGCGGTACGTGAGGCACATGTGGGCGAGGATCTTGTCGGGCTCCGGGTAGTCCGGGTACTGCTCGAGCATCTCCCTGAAGCGATTTCCCGCAGCCGTGGGAGTACGGAAACGGTAGTAGAAGGACCCGACGACGAACTCGTGCTCCGCCACATGGTTGCGGACCTCGACGATGCGTTGCGCCGCCTGACCGGCGAACTGACTGGTCGGATACAGCCGGCGGACGTTCTCGAACTCCGTCAGCGCCTGCCGGGCCGTCTGTTGATCGCGGTCGGGCTTCTCCATTCGTTCGGCGAGGGAGCCCGCGAGACGGAACTGGGCGTACGCCGCCTGGTCGGAGGTCGGAAAGCGGTTCAGGAAGTCCCGGTAGCGCTGCTCGGCTTCGACGTACGACTGGTAGCCGCCGCGCAGGAACAGGGCGTCCGCGGCCAGCAGCAGTCCTTCACGGCCGGTCTCCGAGTTCGGTTCGACCTCGAAGGCGTGGACGAGATGTTCGCGCGCCTGGGTGAACTTCTCGTCTTCCAGCAGTTGCTTGCCGATCTCCAGGGCCTCGGCCGACGAGAGCCGCAGGATGGGGTCGTCCTTGACGCCACCGCACGCGGCGGTCAGGGCCAGCGCGGCCGCCAGCAGGATCTCCGCGCCGCGACGGCTCATTCGCCCGCCTGCCGTCGGAGGGCGACGAGGGTCTCGACGGGCCTGTCCGCGGCGAAGATGCCGGAACCGACGACGGCGACGTCGACGCCGGCGGCGGCCACTTCGTCCAGGTTGCCGGGCTTGATTCCGCCGTCCATCTCGATGCTCACGGGCAGGCCCCGCTCGTCGACGACGGCGCGGAGCCGCCGGCCCTTGTCGAGCACTTCGGGGTGGAAGGCCTGGCCGGCGAAACCGGGCACGACCGACATCAGCAGCACGAAGTCCAGTTGGTCCAGGTAGGGCAGGAGTTCGTCCAGCGGCGTCGCCGGGTTGATCGCCACGCCGGCGCCGGCGCCATGCTCGCGGATGCGCGCCGCGAGCCGTCCCGGCTCTTCAGTCGCTTCGTGATGGATCGACACCCAGGCCGGCCCGCTGTCGAGATACCGGTCGAGGAGCGCTTCGGGGGTCGAGACCATCAGGTGGATGTCGAAGCCGACGCTCGTTCGCCTGGCCAGGTCCGTGATCACCGGCGGCCCGAAGGTCAGGTTGGGCACGAAGTGGCCGTCCATCACGTCGACGTGGATCAACTGCGCGCCGCCGTCCTCGCAGAGTCCGACCGCGGAGGCGAGGTCGGCGAGGTCCGCCGCCAGGATCGAAGGCGCAATCTTCATCGTCGGGTTCTTGCGGGCGTGCTTGGCGGGTTCAGCGGCTGTCTTGCGCGGCTACGACGAGGGCGATCGAATCGCTCTGGCGCAGGGGGTGGCCCGGAAGCGGGTACTGACGCAGGATGATCCCGGCTGGGACGCCTTCGTAGGGTTCGTACTTTACCCTTCCGAGCCGGAATCCGCGCGTCTCGAAGAACTCGCGGACCGGGTCCTCGGGCAGGTCGATCAGGTCCGGCATGACGTACATCGTTCCCGGGTTGGCCAGGCTGACCATCAGGTCCACCTGGGACGAGGGGTCGATCCGGCTGCCGGCTGGAGGATCCTGGCGGACCACGGTGCCCGGCACGCCGGAGTCGGCGAACACGCTCCGGCTCCTGCCCATCTGCAGGCCCGAGGCCGTCAGGCTCACCTGGGCCGTCTGCAGTACCTGGCCGCTCAGGTCCGGCGTCTCGACGAGCTCCCGGCCGCGCGACAGGTACACGATCACGCTGCTGCCTTCCTTGACCGCGCTGCCGGCGGGAGGGTCCTGCCGGAGCACATGGCCCGCCGGGACCGCCTCGTCGAAGCGGTCGTCCTCCACGCGCTGCAATGCCAGGCCCGCGGTGGCGAGGCCCGCTTCGGCCTCGCTTCGATCGAGGCCGACCAGGTCGGGCGCCGCGATGACGCCGCTGCGGACGAAGTTCGAGAGCGCCAGGTAGGACGAAGCGCCCAGCAGGGCGACGAGCAGGCCCCCGTAGGCAGCGAGGAGCACGCCTCGCCTGAGCCAGGGATGGCGTATCGCCTTGCCGGTCCAGTCCCGGAGCTTGCCTGCCTTCGTCATCGGACCGCCGTCAGCGCCCGAGGCCGGGCAGGTTCTTCACCAGGTCGGAGTAGATCGCGAACAGCATGATGGCGACGACCAGCGCCAAACCGAACTGGGTGACCAGGCCCTTGATCTGGAGGGAAAGGTCGCGTCGAAGAACGCTCTCTAGCAGCAGGATGGCGAGCTGGCCGCCGTCGAGGATCGGGATGGGCAGCAGGTTCAGGATGCAGAGATTCAGGCTGATCAGGGCCATCAGGAACACCAGGTCGCTGAAGCTCCTGCGAGCCGCCTGACCGCTGATCCGGCTGATCTCGATCGGGCCGGCCAGCGCGCTCTGCGGCGAAACGCGCCGTTCCAGCATGCCGCCCAGAAAGTCGAAGATCTCCGTCGTCGTCTCCCAGTTGATGCGGGCGCTTTCGGCGATGGCCGCGACCGGGCCGACGCGCTGATAGGAGAAGTGGCTGATCGCGATGCCGGCGCGGCCGACGCCGCCCTCTTCCTCCGGCACGAGCCGCAAGACCAGACGATCCTCGCCACGGCCGATCTCGAGGCTCACCTCCTGGCCCGCGCGCGGCTCGACGAGCCGCCGGAAGTCGTCCGCGTTGGCGACGGGATGGCCGTCGACGGCGTAGAGCGTGTCTCCGTAGCGCAGACCCGACGCCTCGGCCGGAGTGTCTTCGAAGACCTGGCGGACCCGCGGCAGGAGGCTGGCGTAGAGCCCCGCGTCGCCCAGCTCGTAGCGCGGCATCCGGCGAGGGACGAGTACCGTGCTCAGGGCTTCGCCGTCGCGTTCGAAGTCGACCGCGAGCCGGCGTTCCGGCGACATCAGGACGGTGTTCGAAACCTCTCTCCACTCGGACACTTCCTCGCCGTCCAGACGCAGGATCACGTCGCCCGCCAGTAGCCCGGCTTCGGCCGCGGCCGAGTCGGGCGCCACGCCGCCGATCTCGCTGCTCAGGTCCCGCGGTCCCGCCAACTCCGTCCCGGCCATCAGCACCGCCGCGATCAGGACGATCGACAGCACGACGTTGGCCGCCGGACCTGCCAGGAGAACGACCATTCGCTGCCAGCGCGGCTTGGCGGTGAAGTCGCCCGCGTCGCCGGTCGGGTTCGCGGCGTCGATTCCCGAGAAGGCGACATAGCCGCCGAGCGGGATCATGGCCAGCCGGTACTCCGTGCCGCCTCGTTCGAAGCCCCAGATGCGGGAACCGATGCCGATGGAGAAGACCCGGACCCTGATCCGGAACAGCCTCGCGGCCACGAAGTGCCCCAGTTCGTGGATGAAGATGATCACTCCGACCACGACCAGGAAGGCCAGGATGTTGCTCAGGAAGTTCATCGCTCGAACTGGGTGCGCCGGCGCCCCCGCCGGCTTCCGGATCTGCCGCGCTAGCGACTCTAACCGCCAACCTGCACGAGGACTTCCCGGGCACGGCGGCGACCCCAGGAATCCCACTCCAGGGCCTCGTCGATCGTCGCCGGCTCCGCGCCGCCGGCCTCGCGGCCGTGACGGTCGAGTACTTCCGCCGCCGCCGGCACGATGGCGGCGAAGGACGCCGTGCCGCCCAGGAACGCCGCGACCGCCGTTTCGTTCGCCGCGTTGAGCGCCGCGGGCGCGCCGTTCCCCCGGATGAGCGCTTCGCGGGCCAGGGACGGCGCCGGGAACACCTCCGGGTCAACGCTTCGGAACCTGAGTTCGGAAGCCGCCTCGAGCAGCTCGCTCAGTCCGTTCGCGGCGCCGTCGTCGGGGAGCGGCCAGCGTTCGGGATGGGACAGGGCGTAACGGATGGGGTACTCCATGTCGTTGGCCGAGATCTGGGCGATCGAGTTGCCGTCCCGGAACTCGACGATCGAGTGGACCAGCGACTGCGGGTGGATCAGGATGTCGATCCGGGATCCCGGCACGTCGAACAGGTAGCTGGCCTCGATGAGTTCCAGTCCCTTGTTCATCAGCGTCGCGGAGTCGACGCTGATCTTGGCCCCCATGTTCCAGGTCGGATGGGCCGTCGCCTCGGCCGGAGTCACCGTGTCGAGAGTGGCCGGGTCGCGGTCCAGGAACGGGCCGCCCGAGGCGGTCAGCACGAGGCGTCTGACCTCCCGGCGCCGTCCAGCGCGCAGGGCCTGGTGGATCGCGGCGTGTTCACTGTCGACCGGCAGGATCTTCGCGCCCGAGGCTGCCGCCAGCCGGCGCAGGAGTGGGCCCGCGGCGACCATCGCCTCCTTGTTCGCGAGCGCCAGGTCGGCGCCGGCGGCCAGGGCCGCCGCGGCGGGCCTCAAGCCGGCCGAGCCGACGATCGCCGTCAGCACCAGGTCGAGGTGGCGGTCCCCGACCGCGTCGATCAGGGCCGCTTCGCCCCAGCCGACACCCGTGCCGGGCGGCAGGTCGGCGCGCAGTCGCCCCGCCGCTGCTTCCGTTTCGACGACGATCCGCCGGGGCCGGAACTCGCGCGCCAGCTCGGCGAGCCGCGCGGGCTTCGTGCCCCTCGCCGCCAGCACGCACACCTGGAGCCTGTCCGGATGCCGGCGGGCCACGGCGAGGGCCGCCTCACCGACCGAGCCGGTGGCGCCGAGTACGGCCAGCTTTCGCGCGCTCACGGCAGGAGCGACGGCGTCGCACCGGCCTGGATGGCGACGTAGAACGCCGGCGTCGCCAGCAGAACGCTGTCGAGACGGTCGAGCAGCCCGCCATGGCCGGGCAGAAGGCCCCCCGTGTCCTTGACCTGCACGGCTCGCTTGAGCATCGACTCGACCAGGTCTCCGGCCTGCCCCGCGCCGCCGCAGAGCAGCGCCACGACGGGGACGTCCGGGCCGAGCGCTTCGGGACCGCGCCAGAGCAGGACGACCGCGACCCCGGCGGCGCAACTGGCGGCCAGGCCGCTCACCGCGCCCGCGATCGTCTTCTTCGGGCTGAGCACCGGCGCCAGCGGCCGGCGTCCGAGCAGGCGGCCGCCGTAGTAGGCGCCGATGTCGCCCAGGGAGACGACGACCAGGACCCAGAGCAGGAGCACCGGTTCGACGACGTGGAGTTTGATGGCGGCGACCAGGAACAGCCCGAGCCAGAGGGCGCCGAAGGCGAACAGAGCCGAGGCAAGAAGCCGATCGCGGATGTCGGCGTGGCTGGCGAGTCCGACCGCGGCGGTCAGGGCGAGGATGGCGGCCGCGG
Source organism: Thermoanaerobaculia bacterium (assembly GCA_022824725.1). Taxonomy (GTDB): domain Bacteria; phylum Acidobacteriota; class Thermoanaerobaculia; order Multivoradales; family Multivoraceae; genus Multivorans. The sequence goes on from JAJDZH010000018.1 coordinate 46,277, forward strand.
CGGCGAACCAGGTGCCGGCGCCGCTCAGGCCAGCCGGCAGCGGCACGTCGATCAGCTCGTTCGCGGTCGTGTCGGCCAGGGCCAGCACGCCGACCGCGAGCCATAGCGCCCAGCTCACGGTGCGCGATACGACGATCCTCCGCACCAGGGTGCCGTACTCGGCCGCGGCCACGAGAATCACGAGCGTGGCCGCCACTCCGAACAGAACGGGGTCGAGGTAGAGGACCAGGGCGGCCGTCAGCGCCGCGGTCACGACGCCCGTGACAACGCGTTTCATTTGCGGGAATCGTATTCCACGCTGTCCAGGCACAGGCCGCGGGCAGGGGCGTTCGGTCCGGCGGCGCTGCGGGCGCCACCCTTGAGCAGCGCCGCCAGATCGGCCAGCGTCCGGCGGCCGCGGCCCACCTCCAGCATCGTGCCCACCAGGGCGCGGACCATGCCGCGAAGGAATCCGTCGCCGGCGACCCGGAACCGGATCTCGTCCCCCTGTTCGGCCCATCCGGCTTCGCGAATCGTCCGCAGCGGACTCCCGTGGCTGCCGCCCGCCTTGGCGAAGGCCGAGAAGTCGTGCCGGCCCGTGATCAGGGCGGCGGCGGTCTTCATCGACTCGAGATCGAGTTCTCGCGGCGCCGGGACGACGAAGGGCGCCCGGAACGGGTCGATCACCGGCGCGGTGCAGAGTCGATAGATGTAGACCTTGAGCGAGGCGCTCTTGCGGGCGTGAAACGAGTCGTCGGCGGCGTCGGCGGCGAGCACCCGGATCGCCGCCGGGAGGTGGTGGTTCACGCCCTGGACGAGCGCCCGGCGGGTTTCGCCGGACGGCACGTTCCCGGCGGGAAGGTCGAGGTGCGCCGTCTGGCCGGCGGCGTGGACGCCGGCGTCGGTGCGGCCGGCCCCATGGACGGTGGCGTTCCGGCCGGTAACCGCCGCCACTGCCTCCTCCACCAACTGCTGGATCGCCAGGGCGTTGTCCTGGCGTTGCCAGCCGGCATGGTCCGACCCGTCGTAGGCGATCAGCAGGCGGTACCTCATGGTGTTGGCGTCCTGGAACGTCGGCGGTCGATCAGGAACAGGCACAGCGGCGGCAGCCAGACGGCGCCGTAGACCCAGGGAAAGTACGGAACTCCGGCGAGAGCCGGAAGATACGCCAGGGGCAGGGTCGCCGAAAGCACGAGGATCGCGCGGGCGCCGGTCAGCGCCGCCCAGGGGAGGAGCCAGATCAGGTACCACGGGTAGAACGTGGGGCTCATCAGGAGAACGGCGCCGAAGGCGCCGAACGCGGCCCGGACCGGTCCCGGACGCCGCCGCCACAGGCGAAGCCAGAGAGCGGCGGCGGCGACCAGGAGCACGAGGCGGGCGAGGAACTGGGGATAGGCGTAGGAGTAGAGCGTGCTCCACGGAGTCGCCGCGACCTCGCCGCCGAAGATCACCCGGACCAGGTGGACGACCCCGGAAGCGGCCAGGTCGAGCCGCAGCACTCCGATCAGGCGCCACAGCGGCTCGTAGAAGGGACCGTTGTACTCCCAGCGCAGCGCGTACTCCACGAGACCGGGCGGCACGCCGCGGGTCCACAGCAGCACGGCGGCCGTCGCCGGCAGCAGCAGCGCGGCAGCGCCGACCGCGAAGCGCCGCCTCTGCCGGCCATCGCCGTACCGCCACCAGAGAGGCAACGCGACCAGGGGCACCAGCTTCGCCAGCACGGCAAGAGCAGCCACCATCCCGGCCGCCCCCCACTGGGCGCCCCGGCGCCCCGGCGGAGCGAGGCCTTCGGCCTCGCGCGTGTTCTTCGGAGGGCCGACGAGGGCGTCGGCGCACCCAGTGTGCAACTCCGTCGCCGCCTCCCACTGGGTGCGCCGGCGCCCTCGTCGGCTGCCGCCGGAGGCGGCCTGAGAATCGGGCCGGCCGTCAGGCTGGCCACCTCTCGTCCGCCCGCCAACCCCAAGCAGCCACACACAACCGACAACCAGCGACGCCCCCAGCACGTCGACATGCCCCATGCCGGCCCCCTCGACGACCAGCAGCGGATTCCAGACGTACGCGAGAGCCGCCCAGCCATTGCCGCGACGCCGCGCCAGCGCCAGCAGCAGAACACAGCCGGCCAGGTCCACGGCGGCCAGCGCCAGCTTGTAGGCAAGCAACGGCTCGGGAAGGACCGCGGCGCCGGCGAAGATTCCCAGTGCCAGCGGCGGATACACAGTGGCGATCTCGCGATGTCCGGTCTTCGTCCAGAGGTCGTCACGCAACCCGGCGAGGCTCTCGTCGTCCGGCGTCAGGAGATACGGGTTCGATCCCGAGGCGGCGACCCGTCCGTCCCACAGGTAGCGGTAGACGTCGTCGGAGAGGCCCGGGGTCAGCGGCAGCGCGAGCAGGCGGAGCACGACGGCCACCGCCAGGACGCCCGCGACCGGAACCTCGCGCCGCGAGTCCGTCGCCGCGCCGAGGCGGCGCAGCCCCCACCACAGCGCGGCGAACGCCAGCAGCAGGACCAGCAGGAAGGAGATGCCGGCGCCCGGAGCGCCCGGCGCCGGTCCGAAGCCGGCGAAGTCGAGCGCCAGGAGCGCGGCGAAGCAGGCGAGCAGGGGCCAGGCCGCGGCCAGCGCCGCGGAGCGGTCGCCGCTTCTCGGCGCGTCTTCTTTCCGCGGGTCGGAAGACCCGCGGCTACGAGCCGGCGGGGGCGCCGGCGCACCCAGTCCGGCAACGCCGGCTCCCGGTGCTCCTGGCATTCGTGGCCTTGCCATATCGTCAACGTCCGTGCTTCTGCCGGTCTACTACGCCGTTCTCGGTACGCTCGCTCTCTACGGACTGCATCGCCTGGTCCTGCTCCTGGTGCTTCGCGTGTCGCGATCGTCGGTCGCCGGCGAGGATGGCGGCGCGGACGCCGCTGGCGTCCAAGATAGCGCGCAGGACGATGTCGAGTGGCCCCGGGTCACCGTCCAACTGCCGATCTACAACGAGCGCTACGTCGCGCCCCGGTTGATCGCCGCCGTTCTCGACTTCGACTACCCCGCGGATCGGCTCGAGGTCCAGATCCTCGACGACTCGACCGACGACACCGCCGCCCGGGTCGAGGCCGAGCTTGCCCGGGCGTCCGGGCGGAACCGGCCGTTACCGACCGTTCGGCACCTGCGGCGGAAGGATCGGCGGGGTTTCAAGGCGGGCGCGCTCGCCGCCGGTCTGGAGCGGGCGCGGGGGGAGCTGATCGCGATCTTCGATGCCGACTTCGTGCCGGAACCCGACTTCCTGCGGCGGACGGTGCCAGTCTTCCGCGATCCCGGCCTGGGCATGGTCCAGGCGTGCTGGGGCCACATGAACCGCAGGGACTCGCTCCTGACCCGCGCTCAGGCCGTACTCCTGGACGGCCACTTCCTGGTCGAGCAGGCGGCTCGCTACCGGGCGGGCTGCTTCTTCAACTTCAACGGCACAGCGGGGGTGTGGCGGCGGCGGGCGATCGAGGACGCGGGAGGGTGGCAGGTCGACACCCTGACCGAGGATCTCGACCTCTCCTACCGGGCGCAGCTCGCGGGCTGGCGCTTCATGCTGATGACGGACCTCGCGGTGCCGGCGGAGTTGCCGGCCCGGGTCAACGACTTCAAGAGCCAGCAACACCGCTGGGCCCGGGGATCCGCCCAGACGATGCGCAAGCTCCTCGGGCGGATCCTGCGCAGCGGGGTGAGGCCGCGGGTCAAGCTGGCGGCTGCCGCGCACCTCACGTCGGGCATCTGCTACCCGCTGCTCGTGGCTCTCGGCCTCCTCCTGTTGCCGGCCATCCTGGAGCGGCAGGAGTCGCCGCACCTGCTGCTGTGGATCGACGCACCCCTGTTCCTGCTCGGGACGGTGGCGGTCGCCGGTTGCTACGCCGCCGGCCAGCGCCGGGCCGGGAGGCGCGGGTCCAGGTTCTGGTTCGAGGTGCCGCTCGCGATGTCCATCGGCATCGGCCTGTCGCTCAACAACTCGGCCGCGACGATCAGCGGCCTGCTGCGCCGCGGCGGCGTCTTCGCCCGTACGCCGAAGATCCCGGCCGCCGCCCGGAACCCGCCCGCGCTCTACAGGTCGGCCGCGGTATGGAGTCTCTGGGGCGAAGCGACTCTCGCGCTCTACTTCTGGGCCTGCGTTGCCGCCGCGGGACTCTACGGTCGCTGGTGGTCCCTGCCCTTTCTCTACCTGTTCGCCCAGGGGTATAGCCTGATCGCCCTCGGCGGCGCCCTGCCCCGGCTGGGGCGGCGTGCCGAAACCACGTAGCAGCCCGGCGATGACCAGCCCCCTGACACGTCATCCACCGCCTCCTCCCGCGATCGACGTCGTCGTGCGGCCGGCGCGGCCTTCGGATGCGGCGTTCCTCCGTCGCTGGCGCGCCGAACCCGCCGTGCGCCGCTACCAGCCCCTTCACAACGTGTCCGTCGCCAGGCTGCGTGCTGACCTTGCCGCGCAGCGCCCCAGGGACCTCTACCGCGGTCGCGGCGAGCGCTACACCTGGATGATCGAAACCGACAGCGAACGCTCGGGCTGGATCACTCTGGCGGTCGTGAACTGGGAGCATGGCCTGGGCGAACTTGGCTATGCCCTGGCGACGCAGCATCATGGCCGCGGCACGATGACGGCCGCGCTCGGCCAGTTGCTGCCCGAACTCCTCCTGCGAACGCCGCTGGAGCGCCTGGAGGCCCGCTGCGCGATCGACAACGACGCCTCCCGCAGGGTGCTGGAGAAGCTGGGATTCGTGCGCGAAGGCAGGCTTCGTTCCTACTTCGTGCTGCAGGGCCGGCGAACCGACCACTTCCTGTACGCGTTGCTCCGCGAGGACTACATTCCGGCGTAGCCTGCGCCGCCCACTGGGTGCGCCGGCGCCCTCGCCGGCCTTCCGTGGAAAGCGCGCCGCGAGATTCCGCTGTAGCCTGCGCCGCCCACTGGGTGCGCCGGCGCCCTCGCCGGCCTTCCGTGGAAAGCGCGCCGCGAAGCGGCGACCATTCTGCGCTAGGGTTGCGCGTTCCAGGTTAGTCGGTAGGCCGAGTGGTCGGCAGGCGTCGAGTCGGAGGTAGTGGATGGTGAGCAGTGAGGCTGGTTCGGAGGCGGCGGACGCCGCGTTGAAGAAGCTCGAGGCCGGGATCGAGCTGTTCCACGGGGATCGGGTCGCTGAAGCCCGGACCGAGTTCGAGGCGGTGATCGCCGCGGGAGCCGAGAGCCGGCTCACGAGCCGCGCCAGGGACTACCTCACGGCATGCGGCCGGGCCGAGGCGGCGAAGGGCGGGAAGGGCAACGACGCGTTCATCGAGGCGGTCATGGCCCGGAACGACGGCGACCTGGAGGGCGCCCTGAAGATCTGCACGGCGGGGTCGCGCACCAGGGACGGTCGCTTCGTCTACCTCGCGTCCTGCATCCGCGCGCTGCGGGGCGAATCGGAGTCCGCGCTCGATTCGCTGGCGAAGGCGGTCGAACTGGATCCGACGAACCGGGTGCGGGCGTTTCACGACACGGACTTCGATTCCCTCAACGAAGACGAGCGCTTCCTGAGCCTCGTCCATGACCACAGCGACGGAGGATGACCTCCAGCACCGTCGCGGCCGTCATTCTCGCCGCCGGTCACAGCAAGCGGCTTCGTTCGGAACAGCCGAAGGTCCTTCACCGGGTGGGCGGCAGGCCGCTCGTGTCCTGGGTTGTTCAGGCTGTGCGCGACGTGGGCTGCGCTCCGATCGTTGTCGTCACGGGTAGCGGGGCGGACGAGGTCCGTTCGGTGCTCGAGAGCGAGGACGGGGGCGCGGACGACATCGTCCGGGTGGAGCAGGCGGAGCCGCGGGGCACGGGGCACGCGCTGTCGATGGCTCGCGAATCCCTGCGCTCCGAGGGACTGGCCCTGGTCCTCCCGGGCGACGCGCCCCTGGTCCGCCCGGGGACCCTGCGAGCCCTGCTCGAAGCCGCCGGCGCCGGCTGGGGCAGCGTTGCGGTGGTCGGCGACGGCACGCTCGCGCCTGGCGCGGACGACGCCGGCCACGACGCCGGTCCTTGGGCGCTCCCCGTTCCGGAGATCTTCGACTGGCTCGACAAGGCCGACGCCGCCAACGCCGGAGGCGAGTCCCATCTGACCGATGCCGTTTCGGCCGCCGCTCGCGAGCAGCCGGTGGCGGCAGTCCGGGTCGAGGACGCCTCGGAGGTGCTGAGAGTCAAGTCGCGGGCCGACCTCGCCGCCGTTCAGCGCGTCTTCTACCGGCGCAGCGTCGATGCCCTGCTTGCCGCCGGCGTCACGGTTCTCGACCCGGAGAGCGCCTGGATCGATGCCGGCGTGACGGTCGGCGCCGACTCGATACTGCACCCCGGCGTCACCCTCCTCGGCGCCTCCAGCGTGGGGAGCGGCTGCACCGTCCACGCCGGCGCCTGGATTCGCGACAGCGTTCTCGCCGACGGCGTCGAGGTGCTGCCCTACTCGGTGCTCGACGGCGCGCGCGTCGCCGCCGACTGCACGATCGGTCCCTTCGCCCGTCTGCGGCCGGAGGCCGTGCTCGAGGACGGCGCCAAGGTGGGCAACTTCGTGGAGGTCAAGAAGGCGACGCTGGGTCCCGGCGTCAAGGCGTCGCATCTCGCCTATCTTGGCGACGCTTCGGTGGGCGCCGGCGCCAACATCGGCGCCGGGGTCATCACCTGCAACTACGACGGCAAGAAGAAGAGCCGCACGGTGATCGGCGAAGGCGCCTTCGTCGGCAGCGACTGCATCCTGGTGGCGCCGGTCGAGGTCGGCGCCGGCGCCTACACCGGCGCCGGATCGGTGATCACGAAGGACGTGCCCGAAGAGTCGCTCGCGGTGGGCCGCGCGCGCCAGAAGAACATCAAGCGCCGGCCCCGGTGACGGCGTGGACTTCCGTTCCCGGCTGAACCCGGAACAACTCGCGGCGGTCACCCACGACGGCGGCCCGTTGCTCGTCGTCGCCGGCGCCGGATCGGGCAAGACCCGGGTCATCACGTACCGGATCGCCTGGCTGATCGCCGAGCGGAACGTCGAGCCGTGGCGGATCGCGGCCGTCACCTTCACCAACAAGGCCGCGGACGAGATGCGCGGGCGGGTGCTCGACCTGGTCGGCGGCAATGCCCACCCGGTTGGCGCGTCCCCGCGCCAACCGCGAACGGGTGCCCGCGCTCGTCAGCGGGCGCGGGGACGGCATGTCTTCGTCGGCACCTTCCACCGCTTCTGCGTCCGCCTGCTGCGGCGCTACGGCGACCGGGTGGGTCTGCGGCCGGACTTCGCGATCGTCGACGCGCCGGACCAGTTGCGGCTGATCAAGGGGTCGCTCAAGGCCGAGAACCTCGACGAACAGGTCTTCCAGCCGCGCGCGGTCCAGGGGCGGATCAGCGGGGCGAAGAACCGTCTGCTCACGCCGCCCGCCTTCGAGAAGGAGGCCGAGGACTTCTTCGACCGTCATGTCGCCCTCGTGTTCCGCCGGTACCAGGCCGAGCTGCGGCGCACCGGCGGCGTCGACTTCGACGACCTGATCGCGCTCGCCGTGCGCCTGCTGCGCGACGACGAGGAGGTCGGCGCGCAGGTCAGGGGGCGCTTCCGCCACCTGCTCGTCGACGAGTTCCAGGACACGAACACGGCCCAACTGGAGCTCGTGAAGAACCTGGTGATCGACCCGGACGGTTCCGTCTCGGGCCTGACCGCGGTCGGCGACGAGGACCAGAGCATCTACGGCTGGCGCGGGGCCGAACTCGACAACCTGCTGCGGTTCGAGAAGCACTTCCCGGGCGGCGGGGTCCGCAAGCTGGAGCGGAACTACCGCTCGACGCAGAACATCCTCGACGCCTCGGGCGCCGTCATCTCGCGCAACGAACAGCGCCGGGGCAAGACCCTGTGGACGGACAAGGGCGCCGGCGACCCCCTGGAGGTCTTCTACGCCGGCGACCACGAGGACGAGGCGCGCTGGGTCGTCGGGCGGTTGGCGGAACTCCGCACGGAGGGGTTCGAGTTCGGCGACATGGCGGTGCTGGTGCGGACGAACGCGCAGACCCGGGCGATCGAGGACCGGTTGCTGCGCGACGAGATCCCCTACTGCCTGGTCGCCGGCATCCGGTTCTACGAGCGCGCCGAGGTCAAGGACCTGATCGCCTACCTGCGGGTCATCGCCAACCCGCGGGACAACCTCTCCCTGCGCCGGATCCTGAACCAGCCGCGGCGGGGCATCGGCGGCAGGACCGAGCAGGTGCTGCTCGAGCGCGCCGCCGAAATGGGCAACTCGCTGTGGGATGCGATCCGCCTCGACCCCCTGCAGGAGCTGCCGGCCCGCAGCCTGCGCGCGGTCCGGAACTTCAAGGGCCTGATCGAGGCGCTGCGCGGAGAGGCCGAGCGCCAGCCCCTGGCCGAACTCGTCCGCGGCACGATCGTCGCCGCCGGCTTCGAGGCGCTCTACGGCAAGGGCGACGAGGAGGCCCAGGAACGGCTCGAGAACCTGAACGAGCTCGTGTCGTCGGCCCACGACTTCGAGTCCCTGCACGGCCTGAGCGGCGTTCCGGCGAGGATGGCCGCCGCTCCCGGCGATGCAGAGAGCCCGGAAGCCGGCGAGGCGTCGCTCTTCGACGAGGGGCCGGAAGCGGTCGAGCCGGCCGTCAGTCCCCTGGTGAACTTCCTGGACTACGTCTCCCTGGTCAGCGACGCGGACGGCCTGAACGCCGAACTGGGCGTCGCCCTGATGACGCTGCACAGCGCCAAGGGTCTCGAGTATCCGGCCGTCTTCGTCACCGGTCTCGAGGACGGCCTGCTCCCGCACTTCCACGCCGGCCTCGCGGCGCGGGACATCGAGGAGGAGAGGCGGCTGTTCTACGTCGGCATGACCCGGGCCGAGCAGCGGCTGTTCCTCAGCGGCTGCCGGCGCCGGATGGTCGCCGGACAGTTCCAGGACCAGCAGCCGTCGCCCTTCCTCGCCGACCTGCCGGAGGAACTCGTCGAAACCACGCGGAGCACGGAACTCTGGGGCGGCCCGCGGACCGCCGGCGTGCGCAGCTACTTCGGCGCCGACCGCACCGGCGGGGGGGCGTCCTTTCGGGCCGCGCGCGACAGCGGCGCCAGGCCGGCAAGGAAACCGCCGAGCGACCGGATCGCCGGCGTGCTGCGGCCCGGCGCCGTCGTCCGCCACGCGACCCTGGGCAAGGGCGTCGTTCTGCAGCTCGACGGAGACGGCGAGAACGCGAAGCTGACGGTGTTCTTCGACAAGGCCGGCAAGCGGAAGCTGGTCCGCCGCTACGCCCCGCTCGAAGTGCTCTAGCGGGGTGCCGTGGTGCGCCCGAAGGGATTCGAACCCCTGACCTACGGCTCCGGAGGCCGTCGCTCTATCCAGCTGAGCTACGGGCGCGCGAACGGGACGATTTCGGAATCGGGATGGGGTGGATGAGGGGACTTGAACCCCCAACCACTTGAACCACAATCAAGCGCTCTACCGGTTGAGCTACATCCACCAGACATCTTCAAACCGAACTCTCAACGATCTGGCCTGCCTGGAGGGACTCGAACCCCCGACCCGCGGCTTAGAAGGCCGCCGCTCTATCCAGCTGAGCTACAGGCAGGCGAAAGCGACAGCGACAGGTTAGCCGAGGTCCGGGCTAGCGAGCGATATCGGGGCGCCCAGATTTGAACTGAGGACCCCCTGCGCCCAAGGCAGGTGCGCTACCAGACTGCGCCACGCCCCGACAGGCAAGGCGGCGAATGATAGCAGCCTTGCCCTTTATGCTCTGACGGAATGGCGACCCGCGAGCAGAAACCGCACCGGCCGCTCCGCGTCCTGCTCGTTCGCCTCTCCGCGATCGGCGACTGCCTCCATGCGGCTCCGGTGGCGTCGGCGCTCCGCCGCGCTCATCCGGACGCGTTCATCGGCTGGGCCATCCAGGAACCGGCCGCGACCCTGCTGCGTGGCTACAGCGGCGTCGACCGCTTCCACCTGTATCCGCGACGGACCCGCGGCATCGGCGCCCATCTCGACGCGCTCAGGCGCTTTCGCCGCGAACTCAGGAGCTGCCGGTACGACGTCGCGGTCGACGTCCAGGGCCTCACGAAGAGCGGCCTGGTCGCCTGGTGGAGCGGCGCCGGGGAGCGGGTCGGCTTCCGCGGCGGGCCGGCGATGGGCAGCCGCGAACTGAACGCCCTGTTCCTCAACCGGCGCTTCGCCGTCGGCCTGGGGGTGAGGCACGTCGTCGACCGCAATCTGGCCCTGCTGAGCGCTTCGGGGCTGGTTGTCGACGAGCACCCGGTCGCTGAGTGGCGGCTGCCCGACTACGCCGAGGCCGGGCCCCTCTCTTTCCTCGAGCGCCATGATCTGAGCGTTGGCCGCTACGCGGCGGTGTCGCCCGGAACGATCTGGCGCACGAAGCACTGGCCTCCGCGGCACTTCGCGGCGGCCGTCCGGCGCCTCGGGAGCGAGCGCGGCCTGCCGGTCGTCGTCGCCTGGGCGGGCGAAGAGGAGCGGCGGGCGGCCGAGGAGATCGTCGCGGTCGCCGGGGACGGCTGCCGCGTCCTGCTGGCGCCGCCGACCGACCTCCGCGAACTGGCGACGCTGCTGCGGCGCGCCGCGCTGTTCCTGGGCTGCGACTCCGGTCCCGCCCACCTGGCGGCCGCCCTGGGCGTTCCCTGCGTTTCGGTCTTCGGCCCGACCGACCCTGCCCGCAACGGTCCCTATGGGCCGCGGTCGGCCGCGGTGCGGCTCGATCAGCCGCTGGACTGCCAGCCGTGCTGGCGCCGTACCTGCAGCCGCGGCGACTTCGCCTGCATGGAGCGGCTCGATGCCGACCGCGTCGTGGCGGCCAGCCTGGCCAGGCTCGACACGGCATAAGCTCCCCGGGAGATGCCGGAAACCCCCGACGACGCCTCGCCGATCATCCGGCCGCCGACGTTCGACCGGACCGCCGTCCGCCTGCTGGCGGCGGCCATCGTCGTGGGTGGACTCACGATCGGGGTCGTCATGCTCTGGCGCGACTTCAGTTGGCTGATGGCGCTGTCGAGCGGCGCCGGCATCGCCGTCCTCATCTTCTTCAGCGGGCGGGCCATCCGCGTCCTGCGCTTCGAGTACCTCCGTCCACCCTTCGAGCGGGAGGACTAGATGAAGGTCCGTCCCTGGCGGGTCGAGGCCGCGCGGACCGAGTTCGACCACCCGCTTCTCCAGCTCGAGGCGCAGGAGCTGCGCGCCGGCGCCGACCGGCGTCAAGCGGTCGTCCTGCGGTCGGCGGACTGGGTCAACGTGATTCCGCTGATCGAGGCGGACCCCGGGGCGCACGGCACGGGCGCGACGGTCGTGTTCATCCGCCAGTGGCGCTTCGGCCGCGCCGCCGAGTCGCTGGAGATTCCCGGCGGCATCGTCGAGCCGGGCGAGGATGGGGAAGTCGCCGCCGCGCGGGAGCTCCACGAGGAGACCGGCTACCGGGCGGGAACGATCGAACGGCTCGGCGAGGTCGAGCCCAACCCCGCGATCCTGGACAACCTCTGTTCGCTCTGGCTGGCCCGCGACCTGATCCACACCGGCGACCCGATCGGGGACGGCAGCGAAGAACTCGAAGTGGTCCTCGTGCCGCTGCGGGAAGTTCCGGAACGCATCGCCAGCGGCGAGATCAGCCATTCGCTCGTCGTCGCGGCCTTCTACTTCTTCGCCCGGCGGTACGGTTTCTCTTGAACGGGCGCGGGGGAGAGAGTCCGGTCGCCGCGCGTCGCGACGGCCGGCCGCGGCTCCGGGGCGTCTCGCTGGACGCGACCGGAACGCTGATCGGCTGCCCTCGCCGCGGTGAGATCTACGCCGAAGTCCTCGCCCGCCATGGTCTCGAACTCTCAGCCGCCGACATCGAGCGGGGCTTCCTGACCGCCTGGAAGGAGTTCGAGTGCCGCCTCGCCCGCGGCGAGGACCGCTACAACAGCCATCCGAACGGAGCTCGCGGTTTCTGGGGCGACCTGCTGGAGCGCATGTGTCTCCTGCTCGAGCGGGAAGCGCCGGGACCCTTCGCCGGCGCCGAACTGTTCGCCCGCTTCGAACGCGCCGACGCCTGGGAACTCCGGCCCGGATGCCGGAAGGTCCTCACGGAGCTGCGTCGTCGGGGCCTGCGCGTCGCGGTCACCAGCAACTGGGACCGGCGCCTGCCGCGGGTGCTGGCCAACCTCGGACTCGGGCGTTACCTCGACGCGGTCGTCTGCTCGGAGGACGTGGGTTCGGCGAAACCGGCCGAGCCGATCTTCCTGGCCGCCTGCCGGGAACTGGAGCTGGAACCGGCCTGCGTGCTCCACGTCGGCGACGCGAAGATCGAGGATCGCGAAGGAGCGTTGGCGGCCGGCCTCGAGGCGCTGTGGCTGAACCCGGCGGGTGGCGACATCGGCTCGTTGGACGAGGTTCTCGACTACCTGCCCCAGTAGGAGCCGGCCGCCGCCAGCGGAGCGAGGCCTTCGGCCTCGCGCGTTTTCTTCAGAAGGCCGACGAGGGCGTCGGCGCACCCAGTGTGCAACCCCGTCGCCATCCGACACTGGGTGCGCCGGCGCCCCCGCCGGCTGCCGCCGCAGGCGGCCAGGAAACCGCGCCGGCCGCAAGGCCGGCTCCTTACTTCCGGGCGCTGCTACACTGCTTGATGCCGGGACCCGCGCAATGAAGATCTCCACCAAGGGTGAGTACGGCATCCGCGCCATGCTGTACGTGGCGATGCATGCGGACGGCGGTCCGGTGCCCAGCCACGAGATCGCCGTGAACCAGGGGATCCCGGAGCCCTACCTGCGCCAGATCCTGGCGGCCCTCGCCCGGGACCACCTGATCCGCTCGAACCGCGGTCCCCAGGGCGGCCACCTGCTGGGCCGGCCGGCCGAGAACATCTCGATGCACGACATCCTGGTCGCGCTGGAAGGACACACGACCTCGATCGACCACATCCTCGCCCAGCCCTGCACGATCGGCGTGGGGCCGAAGCACTGCGCTATCCGCGAAGTGTTCCTCAGCGTCAAGGAGGCGGTCGAGACCATCTTGTGCAACTACAGCCTCGCCGATCTGGCCGCGCGCCAGGAGGAAGTCTGCGAGTGCAAGATCGAGATCCCGCACGACCTGCCGCCGGAACGCGTTGCCGCTTCGTCCGCCCGGCCGCTGCACGTCATCGCCGACTGAAACCGGGAACCCGCCGTTGCAGATCGGTTTCCGCGTCTCGCGGTTCGCGCCCGCTTGCGTTGCTTCCCTTGTGTTCGCAGCCGGCTGGGCCTGCGGGGTCCCTTCGGACCCGCCCGTCCTCGACGAGAACGACCTGGAAACCGTGGCGGTGGGGCAGCCGGCGGACTCCATTCTCAGGCCGGAGGAGGACGAACAGGAGCAGCGGGCGCCGGAAGTGGCGGTGGGCGGCCGCATTCCCGGCGCCTTCCCGGACGGCTTCCCCGTTCCGGACGCTTCCACCGTGGTCGACTTCGGCGACGTGGCGACGGAAGAAGGCGAGCCCGTCACGGCGGAGTACGTCGGGCTTCTCCTGCCGTTGGGCGCTCCTGCTGCGCGGGAGTGGTTGCTGCGCGAGGCGCAGGCCGCGGGCTGGCGGGCGACGCTCGGAGAGTCGATGACCTTCCGCAGGGGCGACGAGTGGGTCGAGGTTGCGATCGAACCGGGCGCGACGCCGGGCAACTCGGCGGCGCGGTTCGAGTACGCGAAGCCGTAAGGAGCCGGCCTTGCGGCCGGCGCGGTTTCCTGGCCGCCTGCGGCGGCAGCCGGCGAGGGCGCCGGCGCACCCAGTGTGCGGAGGGCTCTCCTCTCACTGCTAGGATGCGGCTCCTCTCCGACCGGTTGGTCGGTCGGTTCGAATAGACAGGCGGAAGCAACGAATGACGGGTCCGCTGACCCTTAGGCGCGCCGAGAAGTACGGATTCTGCGCCGGTGTGCGGATCGCCGATCGCACGGTGCGGCAACTTGCCGCGGGCGGACGGCGGGGGCGGATCCTGGGTCAACTGGTCCACAACGAACGGGTTGTCTCCGATCTCGTGCAGCTCGGCTTCGCCACGGCGGACGCGCTCGACGAGGTCGAGAACGGGACGATCGTCTTCTCGGCGCACGGCGTGCCGCCTTCGTTTCACCGGCGGGCGCTGGAACGGGGCCTCCTGGTCGTCGACACGACGTGCCCCTTCGTCTACGACGTCCACGAAGAGGCCCGGCAGGCGCTCGAGGCGGGCCATCACCTCGTGTTCATCGGCGACGCGCGGCACCGCGAGGTGATCGGCTACACCCGGGATCTCGATCCCGAGGCGTATGACGTCGTGCTGACCGTGGCCGACGTCGCCCGGATCGACTTCGAGCGCCACCCGAAGGTCAAGATCTTCTACCAGACCACGCTGAACAGCGAGGAGTACGAGCAGGTGGCGCGGACGATCGAGGCGCGGGCGGCGGAGGCCGAGCGAGCGGACACCATCTGCTACGCGACGAAGGAGAACCAGGACGCGGCGCGCGCTCTGGCGGCCGACCCGGACATCGACTGCGTCGTCGTCGTCGGCGGCCGGCACAGCGCGAACACACGCCACCTGTGGGAGATCTGCCGGGAGATCGAGCCCCGAAGCCACCTCGTCCACGACTCGGGCGACCTGCGGAGAACCTGGTTCGAGGAGTGCCGCACCGTCGGCGTTACCGCCGGCGCCTCCACTCCGGACGCGATGATCGAGGAAGTCGAGGCGGCGATCCTGGAGGCGGCGCCCTGAGAGTCCTGGTCATCGGCAATGGCGGCCGCGAGCACGCGCTCTGCTGGCTCATCCGGGAGCGGTCGCCGGAGACGGAGCTCTACTGTGCGCCCGGCAGTCCGGGCACCGAGGAATGCGGCGAGAGCGTTGCGCTCGACGTCACGGACATCGACGGCCTGGCCCGGTTCGCCGCCGAACGCGGGATCGACCTCACCGTGGTCGGCCCCGAGGTGCCGCTCTCGCTCGGCGTGGTCGACGCGTTCAGGGAGCGCGGCCTGGCGATCTTCGGCCCGACCCGGGCGGCGGCGCGCCTCGAGAGCTCCAAGGTCTTCGCCAAGGAGTTCATGCGCCGCCACGGCGTCCCGACCTGCGACTTCGAGGTCACCAACCACCGCGACAGCGCACGGCGCGCGGCCGAGCGCTTCGGGCTGCCGGCCGTGCTCAAGGCGGACGGTCTGGCCGCGGGCAAGGGCGTCCTGATCGTCTCCACGCCAGCGGAACTCGAGGCCGCGCTGGACGGGTTCTTCGTGGAGCGGCGGTTCGGCGACGCCGGCGCCCGCATCCTGATCGAGCCCTTCGTGCCCGGGGAGGAGGTTTCCTTCATCGGCTTCTGCGACGGGACCCGGGTGCTGCCGCTCGCGACGTCCAAGGACTACAAGCGGATCGGCGACGGCGACTCCGGGCCCAACACTGGCGGCATGGGCGCCCACAGCCCGGCGGGGATCGTCTCGGACGGCGAGGTCGACCGGATCATGCGCGAGGTGATGGAGCGCACCGTGGCCGGCATGGCGGCGGACGGCACGCCCTTCTCCGGCGTGCTCTACGCCGGCCTGATGATGAGTCCGGACGGCCCGCGGGTGCTTGAGTTCAACACCCGGCTCGGCGATCCCGAGGCGCAGGCGCTGCTGCTGCGCCTCGACGAGGACCCCGTCGACCTGTTCCTCGCCGGCGCCGGCGGCGACTTCGGGCGCCCGGAACTCGCCTTCCGCGCCGGCGCTTCCGCCTGCCTCGTGCTGGCCAACCGGGGCTACCCCGGGAAGGCGGTGTCGGGAGACGCGATCGAGGGTATCGAGGACGCCCGCGCCCGCGAAGGCGTCGTCGTCTTCCACGCCGGCACCGGCCGAAGCGGAGACGCGGTGACCGCCACGGGCGGCCGTGTCCTGAACGTCTGCGCGGTGGGGGAGGACCTCGGGCAGGCGCTCGAACGGGCCTACGGAGCGGCCGCGCTCATCCGCTGGCCGTCGAAGGCGATGCGCTCGGACATCGGGCGTAGGGTGCTCGACGGGGGCGCCGGAGTCGGACCTCCGCCATGAATTGCGCTGGCTGCAGCTTCGCGGGTCAGTCCACGGCCGTCGAGGACACCTACGTCGGCGTCCGCTTCGGCGAGGAGACGAACCTCACGCTCTGCAGCACAGGCGGCGAACCGCTCGCCCGCGGCGACGAGGTCATCGTGTCGATGAAGCCGGGTCCCGCCTACGGCCGGGTCGAGAAGTCCCCCATGCCGGTGTTCAAGCCGTGTCAGAAGTCGAGCGCGCGCTCCGTCATCCGGCGGGCCGACGACGCCGACCGTGCGGCCAGGGAGAAGCAACTGGCGAACGAGGTGCGCGGCAGGGCTTTCTGCCGGGAGCGGGCCCGAGCGCTCCGCCTCGAGATGAAGGTGTCGCGCGTCGACTTCAGTCTGGACGGCCGCAGCGCGACGTTTTACTTCACGGCGGATCGGCGCGTCGACTTCCGGCAGTTGCTGCGCGACCTGAAGTCCCGCTTCAAGACGCGGGTCCGTCTCGTGCACGTCGGCCCGCGCGACGAGGCACGCCTCCTCGGCGGCGTCGGCATCTGCGGCCGAACGCTGTGCTGTTCGACGTGGCTCGACGGTTTCCGGCCCATCTCGATCCAGATGGCGAAACGTCAGGGCCTGAGCCTGAACCCGTCGAAGATCTCCGGCCAGTGCGGCCGGCTGCTCTGTTGCCTCGCCTACGAGGACGACAGCTACCGGGGCCGCCGCCCCGGCAAGGCCGCCCTGCCCGTCGTTGGCTGACTACGAGGCCCCGCGCCGGCTGAGCACCGCCGGAATCGTCTTCAGCAGGATCACGAAGTCGAGTCGCGGCGACCAGGTGTCGATGTACTCCAGGTCGAGCTCCATCCAGCGGTTGAAGTCGAGGTCGTTTCGGCCGCTGATCTGCCACAGGCAGGTGATGCCGGGCTTCATCGAGAGCCGCCGCCGCTGCCGCCGCGTGTAGGGCTCCTTCTCCTCGAGCGGCCTGGGGCCGACCAGGCTCATTTCGCCCCGCACCACGTTCCAGAACTGCGGCAGCTCGTCCAGACTGAACTTGCGCAGGTAGTGGCCGAGCGGGGTGATCCGCGGGTCGCCGCGCATCTTGAACGCGGGGCCGTCCATCGTGTTCAGGTGCTCCAGTTCGCGCTTCCGCTGGTCGGCGTCGGCAACCATCGTGCGGAGCTTGTACATCGTGAAGCGGCGGCCGTTCAGACCGCAGCGGGTCTGCCGGTAGAGCACGGAGCCGGACGAGGTCGCCTTGATCAGCAGCGCCAGGATCAGCATCACGGGCAGGCTGATGACCAGAAGGGCGGCGCCGATGCTGAAGTCGTAGGCGCGCTTGAACAGCAGGAGGAGGAAGTTCGAGGGCGCCGGCGACAACGTGACGACCGGCCGCCCGTCCAGGTACTCGAGGTCGACCTTGGTGTGGGCCGGCGGCAGCAGATCGAGCGCGATGCGGGTCCGGATGCCCTGTTCCTGCAGGCCGTCGATGATGTCCTTGAGCGCTGGCAGTTCGTGGGGCGTTACGGTGAAGAACACGTCGTCGACCACGTGTTCGGAGACGATGCGCGGCACGTCGTCCATGCTGCCCAGCACGTTCCCGTTGGCCTCTGCGGAGGGGCTGCCGCCGGTATGGACCAGGCCGATGATCTGGAGACCCCAGTGGGGGTGGTCCTCGATCGATTCGGCGAGCTGCGCGGCGGCTTCCGGCGCGCCCGCGATGAGCACCGTCCGCTGGTTCAGCCCGTGCCGCCGCATGTCGCGCGAGACCAGGCGCAGCGCGATCTTGTCCGCCAGCAGCAGCAGGAAGGCGAGACCGGTGAACAGGAGCAGCCAGGTCCGGCTGAGGCTGTCCTGGATCAGGACCTGGTCGAGCCGCAGGACGAAGACGGCGAACAGCGTGAGGAGCGTGGCGATCGCCGCCACCTTCAGGATCGCGGTCCCCTCCGTCTTCAGATCGGCCGTCCGGTGCGAGCGGTAGCGCCGCGTGAAGACGAGCGGCGCCCCCCAGGTCACCAGGGCCAGCGGCAGCAGCGGCAGGTGGTCGCTCAACGGATAGAGCGGCTGCGGATAGAGCCCCGGCAGCACGAGCGGGAAGAGGCCGCTGCGGATCCAGTAGGCGAGGAAGAACGCGGCCGCGACCAGGGAGAGGTCGAGGGTCAGGATCAGGGCCGTCTGTAGGCGAACGCGCTGCTTGAGCATGACTCCGGCTCGCGGGGGCTGGCAGCGATTCTAACGCGGCACCCGGCGCGCCGGCTCCGACTGAGTGCGCCGGCGCCCTCGCCGGCTCTGGCACTGGGTGCGCCGGCGCCCTCGCCGGCATCCGGCGCGAAGCGCTGGCCTCCGGACCCTCTGCCGCGCCTAGCGACGCTTCGCCAGCCGCCGGAAGAGCTCCTCGTACTCGTCCGCCACGCGATCCCAGTTGTACTCCTCGGCGGCTCGCCGCGCGGCCCGCCTGCCGTGGTCGCGGGCCCGCGACCGATCGGCGCGGGCGAACTCGAAGGCGGCGACCAGCGAGCCCTCGTCCTCGACCTCGAAGTAGACGCCCGCGTCGCCCGCCGTTTCGCGGTTGGCCGGTTCGTCGTTGACCAGTACGCAGTTGCCGTAGCCCATCGCCTCGACCAGCGCCGGGTGCGTGCCGCCGACCTCGGTGGCGTGGACCGTTGCCAGTGCGGACGACAGCAGGCCCCGGTAGCCCTCGCCGAAGACCGTTCCCGGGAACCGCACCCGCGGGTCGGCGCCGCGCTTCATCGCGGCGATGAAATCGCTCGCGTAGGGCGCGTCGCCGACCATCACCAGCGGCAGGTCGCCTCCGACCTTGCGGTAGGCCGCGACCACCCGATGCGGGTTGTTCTCCGGCTCGAACCGGCTGACATAGAGGAAGTAGCCGCGGGGTTCGAGGCCCAGCTCGTCGAGGACCGAATGGCCCGGCAGGGGTTCGGGTTCGACGCCGTAGCGGATCATCGTCGACTCGCGCCGGTAGCGGCCGCGGTAGTGAGCGGCGATCACGTCCGCGTCGGTCACCGTCACGCCGGGCAGCAGGCAGGCGAGCCGCTCGGAGGCGGCGTAGACCAGGCGTCCCGGCCAGCCCCACTTGGCCCGCCGCTTCTCGATGCCGTCGACGTGCAGGGCCGTGCGGATGCGCCGCGGCCACAGCAGCGGCAGGAAGACCGCGTTGGCGCCGTTCACGACCAGGGCGGCCCGCGCCCCGCGCGCGAACAGCGTGGCGTGCAGGCAGGAGAGCAGGGTGTGCACCGGCGTGTCGCCGTACTTCGTCCTGAGCGTGGGCAGGACGACGAGTTCCACGCCGCGGTGGGAGCGCAGCCGGCGGTCCACGTAGTGGGAACGGCAGTACACGGTCACCCGCCAGCCGCGCTCGGCCAGTCGCGGCGCCAGCGCCTCGATCATCGTTTCGTAGCCGCTGTAGTTGGCGGGGATGCCGCGGCTTCCGAGCATCAGGATCCGGGGCCTCTCCGGGTCCGCGGGCAGCGCGGCGCGCCCGAACCAGCGTGCGACCGCGCGGCCAGGGACGAGGCGGCGGGACCGGATCAGGCGGCGCCGTTCCCGCAGGCGGCGGCGATGGCGCCATAGCCATCCCCAGGCGGCCAGCGACGACCGTTCCCGAAGCAGGACGTAGGCGACGATGCCCAGTTCGCGTAGGGCGGTCGCCAGGAAGGTGCGCGGCAGATCGGCAAGCGAGCGGTGGTAGTACTGCAGCAGGTAGCGGTTCTTCAGGGAATGGAAGTTGACCTCCGGCGACATCCGCCGCCGCCGCCGGGCGAGGTTGACTCGGCGGTGAACCGCGCGGGCCCTCGGTTCGTAGAGCACCTGCCAGCCCCGTTCCTGCAGCCGGAAGCAGAGTTCGGCGTCCTCCCGGTACGAGTGGAAGTCGTCGTCCAGGACGCGGCCGTCGATCGCCGCGTCCTGGAGCGCCGCACTCAGGAACAGCGTCGCGGCGCCGGTGCCGCCGAACACCCGCTCGGTGACCGCGTGCTGGCCGCGGTCGATCTGGTCGGAGCCGCGGTCGACGTGCCGCCAGCTCCGGGTCAGCGCCATGCCGCAGGCGTCGATGACGGGATTGTCGGCGCCCCTGTCGGAACGTCGCCCTGCCCGGCATTCCGCTCGCAACAGCCGCCCGGTGACCGCGCCCACCGGCCGCTCCTCGCTCGTGAACCGCTGCGCGCTCTCGATCAACCGCTCCGCGTAGTCCGGCGCCGGCCAGGCGTCCGCGTTCAGGCTCAGCACCCACTCGGGCTGCGGGTCGCTAGCGAACGCGCTCTCGAGCGCCCGGTTCAGGCCGCCGGCGAAGCCGGTGTTCTCGTCGAGGGCGATCACTTCGACCGGGAAGCCGGCTGCCCCGGCGTGCCCGCGCAGCGCCTCCACCGTGCCGTCGCTGCTCGCGTTGTCGACGACGATCAGCCGGAACGCCGGCCCCTGAAGCTCCGCGAGTGCCTCGAAGAACCGCGGCAAGTGTGCCGCGTCGTTCCAGGTAACGGTGCAGATAGCGATCACACTGGGTGCGCGGGTCCGGGGCCGGGGGTCTTCTGACCCCCGGTGGAACTGCGCCGAAGGCGGCTTTGAAACGCGCGAGGCGCCAGCCTCGCTCCTTCCATCGCTCACCTTGTCCTCCAACCCGTCACAGCCGCCAGCGCCAGCCGCCAAAGCCCGCCGAACGCCTCGCCGCGCCCCCGCGCGCGCCCTGGACACCGCAATGGCAACAGGACGATACGCATCGCCGCCGCGCCAGCCAACACGGCACGCAGCAGCAGAGCGGCGCCGCGACCATGGTGCTTGCGGGCGTAGCGGTCCAGGTTCCGGTAGTAGGCGGCCAGGAACGCGCCATAGCCCAGCCGGGGCACCGAAGCGCCGAGCCCGTGACGGAAGACGGCCTCCGGCCAGTACAGCACCCGTTCGCCCTGGTCGGCGAGGCGGCGCGCCAGGTCGACGTCTTCGAACCAGGCAGGCCAGAAGCGTTGGTCCATGCCGCCCACATTCTCGAACGCGGAGCGCCGGAGCAGCAGCGCGCAGGCCGCGGGCTGTTCGACGGCCGCGCCGGCGGCCGGCTCCGGCGCCGGTGCGGGCTCCACGAAGCAGCAGTAACCGATCAGGGTGCGAAACGTCGGCAGGCGCCGAAGCTGCCAGCCCGCCTGGGCGGCATCGTCCGCGCCGAGCAGCCGCGGCGCGAGCCCGGCGGCTTCGGGGTGCTTCGCCATGCCGTCGACCAGGGCGTCCAGCGCCCCCGGTTCCGGGACGGCGTCCGTGTTGAGGATCAGGATCAGGTCGCTTGCGGCCTCCGCGGCGCCGTGGTTCACCGCCGCCCCGAACCCCAGGTTCCGGCCGGGATCCAGCACGCGGACGTTCGACCGGTCGGCTGCCAGTTCGGCCGGATCGCCGTCCGAGCCGTTGTCGACGACGATCAACTCGAAGCGCGCGTCGTCGGGCCAGTCCCGCACCAACTCGGCGAGGTGCTCCTCGTCATGCCAGTGCGGCGCGACCGCGGCCAGAAGAGGCCGCACACCGGGTGCGCCGGCGCCCTCGCCGGCTTCGCTACTGGGTGCGCCGGCGCCCCCGCCGGCTGCCGCCGCAGGCGGCGTTGAATCGCGCCGGCCGGCAGGCCCGCACCGCGCCACCGCAAGGAGCGAGGCGGACGCCGCGCGCGCTTCCCAGAAGGCCGGCG
>JAJDZH010000334.1 GCA_022824725.1 Thermoanaerobaculia bacterium
AGACCGGCCCGGTCGCGAATCGCCCTCATGCCGCGGCCGCCGCCTCCCGCCGCGGCCTT
The DNA here is from genome assembly GCA_022824725.1 of Thermoanaerobaculia bacterium. Lineage (GTDB taxonomy): Bacteria > Acidobacteriota > Thermoanaerobaculia > Multivoradales > Multivoraceae > Multivorans. Next base: position 60 of record JAJDZH010000334.1, read on the forward strand.
CAGCATCAGCGGGTAGCCCGTGTCTTCGGCCAGCGCCACCGTCTCCTCGAGCGATGCCGGCACCGGGCCGCCCGGCAACACCGGCACCTCGGCCGCGATCGCGGCATCGCGCGCCCTCCGCTTGTCGCCCAGGGTACGGATCGCGGAGGGCGACGGGCCGATCCAGGCCAGGCCGCAACGGCCGACGGCGTCGGCGAAGTCCGCGTTCTCGGCCAGGAAGCCGTACCCCGGATGAACCGCCTCCGCGCCGGTGATGCTCGCCGCCGAGAGCAGGTTCTGCTGGTGCAGGTAGCTCGCCGCGGGCGCCGGCGGACCGACGCAGACGGCCGCGTCCGCCAGGCGCACATGCAGGGATTCCCGGTCGACGGTGCTGAAGACCGCGACCGTTTCGATGCCGAGATCGCGGCAGGCGCGAATGACCCGGACCGCGATCTCGCCGCGGTTCGCGACCAGGACCTTCCGGAACGGCCGCGCGGCGCGCGCGGTCACGGGGTCTCGTCCGTGGGAAGCGGGTCGACCCGGGCTCGCCGCTTCGCGGCGTCGCGCTTGTTGCGGGTCGGAAGACCCGCGCACCCAGTCAAGTGCGGATTACGAACAGCGGCGCGCCGAACTCGACCGGGTCGCCGTTGTCCGGCACCACCGAAGAAACCGTTCCCGAGACATCGGCCTCGATCTCGTTCATCAGCTTCATCGCCTCGACGATGCACACGACCTGGCCCTTCTCGACCCGGGCGCCGGCCTCGACGTACGGCGGAGAGTCCGGGCTCGGCGCGGCGTAGAAGGTCCCCACGATCGGCGACGTCAGCACGTGTCCGTCGAGCGCAGGCTCCTCGGCCGCCGGCACATCCTCCAGGGCCGGCGACGGCGTATCCTCCGCTACCGACGCCGGGGCCGGCGCCGATGCCGCACGCGGCGCCCCCGCGGCGCCGCCCCGATCGCCCCCAACCCGCAGGTAGAGACCATCGACCTGGTATTCGACCGAGAGATCCGAGCCGCCCCGGCGCTCCTCGGCCACGAAGCGAATCAGAGCCTGGATTTCCTCATTGCTCAGCACGGTCCGGCACCTCCCGGGCGCGGATTGTAGCCCGCGGCGAGAGCACTTTCAGACGCTCAAGCGCTTCGCGGGCCCGCCGGTTGGCGGGGTCTGCCGAGAGCACACGCTGGAAGATGGCGATTGCCTCCCTCCGGTGGCCCTGAGCCAGGTACAGCTCGCCGATCGTCACCGTCGGCTGCGGCGAGGTCGGGCGCTCCCCGGCGGCCACGGCCCGGCGGCCTACTGGCCCGTGACCTGGACGAACTTCGTCACCTCGTCGGACCCGAGCGAGTTGGTGGCCCGGAAGGTGACGGCGTAGGTGCCCGGCTCGTCGTAGGTGTGGGTCGGGTTCTGGCGCGTGCTCGTGTTGCCGTCGCCGAAGGTCCACAGCCAGCTCGTCGTGCGGCCGTCCGTCGTGTCCTCGAAGGCGACCAGCAGGTTGCGGGTGTTGAAGGTGAAGTCCGCCCGCGGGAGCCGCTGGATCGCGACGCTGACGTTCGTCGTGACGAGCTGGCCGCCGCCGCTGCCGACGTCCACGCCGACCTGGAAGCTGTCCCCCGACACGGTGTCGAGATCGCCCGAAGTGACGATGAGCCGGTCCGACGCCGTGCCGTCCGCCCCGGTCGAGGTGAGGGTCCCGCCCGAATCGAGCGTGCCGATCTCCGTCCGGAAGTTGACCTCCGCCTTGTCGAGCGGCTGGCCTCGGTCGTCGCGCACGATCGCCAGCAGATCCGCTTCGCCGCCGGTTTCGGGCACGCTGTTCGGCGTCACCTGCACCGTCACCGAAGCCGGCGACAGGCCGAGCTGCACGTCGATCGTCGCGGTATCGGAACCGCCGGTGTTGGCCGACACCGTGGCGACCCCGAACTGACCGTCGGCCTGGAGCATCGCCAGCGCCTCTCCCCGTTCGTCGACGCCGACACTCGGCGGAATCGTGCCGAGCGTCGTCGTGAGACGAATCAGCGTCCCGCGGCTGACCGGCGTTCCGTTCGGCCTGAGCGCGACGACCCGGATCTCCGCGCTCCCGTCCGAGGGAATGCGGTCCGGATTCGCACTGATCGTGATCAGCGTCCCGGACGGGGCCACCGGACTCGTCTTGTCGCACGCCGCGCACAGCGCCAGCGACAGACTGGCGGCAAGCACGGCAAGCAGGTTTCGGCGCCGGTTCTCCATCTCTCGAATCAGTATACGAACGCTGCCGGAAGAGCGTCTAGGCTAGGAACCGGCTACTCGCCAGCGCCCTGCGAGCCGAACACGCGGACCAGCCTCGTCACTTCGTCGGTTCCGACCGAGTTCCCGACGCGCAGCGTGACCGCGTAGTGGCCGGGCTCCGCAAAGGTGTGTGCCGGGCTCTGGCGGGTGCTCGTCGTGCCGTCGCCGAAATCCCACTGTCTGCTTGTCACCTGACCTGCGGAAACATCCCTGAAGGCGACCAGCAGGCCGCCGGGGCTGTACTTGAAGGAAGCCTCCGGCTGTCGCTGGATGCGGACGGCGACATCCTCCGTCACCAGCTGTCTGCCGCCGGAGCCGACCGCCGCCGCCAACCAGAACCTGTTCTCCTCCAGCGCGGCAAGTTCAGCGGCGGTCACGGTGAGCCGATCGGTGACGCCACCGTCAGGTCCGGTTGTGAGCAACCGTCCTCCGGAGCCGAGCGAGCCGGTCTGGGTGAGGAAGTTCAGCCTCGCGTTCTCCAGCGGCCGCCCGCGGTCGTCGCGCACGAGGCCGAACAACTCGACCTCCCCGCCGCCCTCCGGCACGCTGCTCGGCGTCACCTGGACCGTCACCGATCCGGCCGCAGCTTCCGCGCCTTGGGCAAGAACCGGCGCCGCGGCAACGCCAAGCAGCACCGCACCCACAATCGCCACCAGAACGAGGTGTATTCGACGAGTTCCAATCATTCCGTTCCCTCCTTGATCTCGTTTCCGACCGTCAAGGATCTCTACGGAGCCCCACCGACCCGCGTCTATCTCCTGACTCGCCAATACGGAGCCGGCCTCACGGCCGGCGCGTCTATCCAGCCGCCTCCGGCGGCAGCGGGTCAGAAGACCCGCGCACCCAGCCAGAGCCGGCTCAACCTCGGCCCCCGGCAACGTCCCAGCCTGGAGAGGTCCGGGGAGGGGTCACCAGCGGACTGGAGGCAAACGACGGCCGAGGCCCTTTCAGCAACCGACGACCCACCGGAGCGCAGCCGACCGGAGCGAGCGCCGACCTCCCATCCACCAATCAAGCGCGAGCGGCCGCTGGGGCCCCTCCCCGGACCTCTCCAGGCGGCCCAGGCACCTAAGCCGTGGCGGGAGCCGACGACGCCGACGACGATCCCTGGCGGCGCTTCACGGCGCGCACCGCGGAGAGATTCTCGAGAGACTCCCGCAGCCGGTTCAGGTGCTTCCGGTTGCGCACGTCGACGACGACGTCGATCGCCGCCTCGCCGGCGCCGCGGCTGTGGCTCTCGATGTGGCGGATGTTGCTGCCCTGCTTGGCGATCGCCTCGGTCACCCGGGCCAGCACCCCGGGGCGGTCGCGGGTCTCGATGACCAGGGTGACCGCGAACATCGCGTCGTTGCGGCGCGCCCACTCGACCCGGATCTCGCGCTCCGGGTGGTACAGCAGGTTCTGCACGTTCGGGCAGTCGACCGAGTGGACCGACACGCCGCGGCCGCGAGTCACGAAGCCGATGATCTCCTCGCCCGGCAGCGGGCTGCAGCAACCGGCGAAGAAGGCGAGCATGTCGTCCTCGCCCTTGACGATCAGCTTCGCCTGGTCGCGCGGCATCACCTTGCTCACCGCGCGGCGCAGGCGGCCGGGCTCCTGATCGCGGTGTCGCAGACGCTCGGGCGGCAGCACCGCGCGCAGCACCGGCTTGACCGATCCGCGGCCGAAGCCGAGCCGGCTGAACAGCTCGTCGACGCCGGAGTAGCCCTCGGCGGCGATGAAGTCCGCCATCTCCTTCGACTCGAAGATCCGGCGCGGGCTGACCCGGTAGCGGCGCAGCTCGCTGGCCAGCAGGGTGCGGCCGATCTCGATCGCCCGCTTCTTCTGCTCCGCGTTGATCCAGTGGCGGATCTTGCTGCGCGCCTTCGGCGTGGCGACGATGTTCAACCAGTCCCGGCTGGGCTCCCGGTTCGGGTTCGTCGTGATCTCGACGATGTCGCCGTTCTTCAGCCCGGTCCGCAACGGCACGAGCCGGCCGTTGACCCGGGCGCCGCTGCAGTGGTGGCCGAGCTCCGTGTGGATCCGGTAGGCGAAGTCGAGCGTCGTCGCGCCGCGCGGAAAGGAGAGCACGTCGCCCTTCGGCGTGAATACGTACACCTCGTCCGGGTACAGGTCGATCTTCAGCGCGCTCATGAAGGTGCGCGGATCGGGCGTCTCCTGCTGCCACTCCAGCAGTTGCCGCAGCCAGACGATGCTGGCGTCGTTCTCGTCCGTGTCGAGCTGCCCCTCCTTGTACCGCCAGTGGGCGGCGACGCCCTCCTCGGCCAGCAGGTCCATCGCCCGGGTCCGGATCTGGACCTCGAACGGCTGCCCCCCGCGCCCCACCACCGTCGTGTGCAGCGACTGGTAGAGGTTCGGCTTCGGCATCGCGATGTAGTCCTTGAACCGCCCCGGGATCGGATGCCAGAGCTGATGGACGACACCGAGCGCGGCGTAGGTCTCCTTCACGTCGACGGTGATGATCCGGAACGCCAGGAAGTCGTACAGCTCCGGGAGATCGATCTGGCGTTGCTGCAGCTTCCGGTAGATCGAGTAGTAGCCCTTGACCCGGTAGCTGATCTCGCCCTCGATGTCCGTCTTGCGCAGTGCCTCCCGCAGGCGCTCGGCGATCCGCTCCGTCGTTCGCCGCGCCCCCTTGATCCGCTCGTCGAGCTGCTTGCGGAGGTCCCCGTACTGGTGCGGGTGCATGTGCTGGAAGGCCAGGTCCTCGAGCAGCCACTGGATCCGCGACATGCCCAGGCGGTGCGCCAGCGGCGCGTAGATCTCGAGCGTCTCCCGCGAGATGCGCTTCCGCTTCTCCGCCTCCAGGTGCCCCAGGGTCAGCATGTTGTGGAGCCGGTCGACCAGCTTGACGACGATGACCCGCAGATCGCGCGCCGAGGCCAGGATCAGCTTGCGGAAGCTCTCGGCCTGCACTTCGTCGCTGTGGACGTACTCGTGGCGGCCGATCTTCGACACGCCGTCCACCAGGTCCGCGATCTCGGAGCCGAACTTCGCCGCCAGGTCCTTCTTCGTCGCCCCGGTGTCCTCCAGCACGTCGTGCAGGAGGCCGACGGCGACGCTGGTCTGATCGAACTTGAGTTCGGCCAGCATGTGGGCGACGCCCAGCGGATGGCTGATGTAGGGCTTTCCCGATCGCCGCACCTGGCCCCGGTGGGCCAGTTCGGCGAAGTCGACCACGCCCCGCAGCCAGCCCTCGTCGCAGGCGCGCTCGTTCTCCTGGAGGCGGCTCAGGACATCGTCGATCCCCACGTCCCCAGGCTCGCGCAGCGGCGCCGGATCCCGGGGTCGTTCAGCAGCCTGAGCCATCTCCCCCTACCTACGCGGCCGCTGCCCTCTTCTCTCGTCGCGCGCGGCCGAAGGTGGTTTCCCAGATCAGGACGATCGGGCTCGCGACGTAGATCGACGAGTAGGTGCCGACGAGCACGCCGACGAGGAGCAGGAAGGAGAAGCCGCGGATCACGTCGCCGCCGAGGACGAACAGGCAGCCGACGGCGAGCAGCGTCGTGCCGGAGGTCAGCGCGGTGCGCGACAGGGTCTGGTTCAGGCTCCGGTTCAGGACGTCGACCAGGGACTCCCGGCGGTTCCGCCGCAGGTTCTCGCGCACCCGGTCGAAGACGACGACGGAGTCGTTGACCGAGTAGCCGATGACGGTCAGGAAGGCGGCTATCGTGGTCAGGTTGAACTCGTAGCCCGCGAAGGCGAACAGACCCAGGCAAACGGCGACGTCGTGGGCGAGAGCGACCAGCGCGCCGATCCCGAAGCGCAACTCGAACCGGAACCAGATGTAGGTCAGGATGCCGGCCAGGGAGAAGGCGATCGCCAGCAGGCCCTTGCGCCGCAGTTCGCCGCCGATCTGCGGCAGCACGCTGTCGCTCGACTGGACCGCGAAGTGGCCGAAGGTGGCGCCGTCCCTGATCGCCGCCAGGGCCTCGGCGCTGAGCGCTTCGCCCGGCTGTATCTCGGACCAGTCGCGGATCAACCCACCGGTCCGGCGCAGGGCCATGACCTCGGCCGCCGCTTCCCGATAATGCTCCCGGGCGCCGATGTCGTCACCCGTCGCCCGCATGCCGTCCGGATCGGCGCCGAGCAGCATCGAGGCGAGCCCCTCTGTGCCCTGCCGGTTCAGGTCGAAGCCGCTGATGTCGCTGTTGTAGCGCCGCTGCAGCACCTCCTCGACGCGGGAGGCGCTGCTCCGCTGTTCCTCGTCATCGGCGACCGGGGTCTTCAGGATGATCGAGTTGTCCCCCTCCTCGCCGAACGCCTGGATCGAGGCGTTCTCGATCCCCGCCTCCTGCAGCAGCCCGCGAAGTTCCTGGACGTCGGGCGGCTCGTCGAACTGCACGATCATCTGGGTGCCGCCGGCGAAGTCGATGCCCAGGTTCAACTGGCGGCTGAAGATGAAGCCGAGCGCCGCGATGACCACCACCGTGGACAGGCTCAGGCACACGCGCCGCGCGCGCATGAAGTTGAAACTCGTGTTGCGGAAGAACTCCATCGACGTAGCCCCTCAGATCGACAGACGCTCGACGCGGCCCGTGCGTGACAGGAGCAGGTCGAACAGCAAGCGGCTGTTGAAGACGGCCGTGAACACCGAAGCCAGGATGCCCACCGTCAGCGTCACCGCGAAGCCGCGGATCGCGCCGGTGCCGAAGTTGATCAGGAAGATGGCCGCGATCAGGGTCGTGAGATTCGCGTCGAGGATCGACGACCACGCCTTGCCGAAGCCGGAGACGACGGCCGCCTTGACCGTGCGGCCGTTACGCAGTTCCTCGCGGATCCGCTCGAACACCAGGACGTTCGCGTCCACCGCCATGCCGATCGTCAGGATCAGGCCGGCGATGCCCGGCAGGGTGAGGGCGGCGCCGAAGTAGGCGAGGACGCCGAACACGAGCACGAAGTTGAGCCCCAGGGCCACCATCGCGTTGATGCCCGAGCCCCGGTAGACGACCAGCATCGCCAGGATCACCAGCACGATGCCGAAGAGGAAGGCGCGCGTGCCCTGGTCGATCGAGTCCTGCCCAAGCGACGGGCCGACCGCCTGTTGCTGCAGGTAGTTGATGCCCGCGGGCAGGGCGCCCGAGCGCAGCACGGTCGCCAGGTCCTCGACTTCCTGCTGGGTGAACGAACCGCGAATGACCCCGGAGTCGGAGATCCTGCCCTCGATGATCGGCGCCGACTGGACCTTGCTGTCCAGCACGATCGCCAGCGGCCGGCCGATGTTCGCCCCGGTCCAGTCCTCGAAAATCTGGGCGCCCTCGTGGGTGAGCGAGAAGTTGACCACCGGCTCCTGGAACTGTCCGATGCCGGCGCGCGCCGTCTTCAGGTCGCGGCCGGTGATCACGGGACGTCGCTCGAGCGCGTAGTAGACCTGCCCGAGCACGTTGCCGTCCTCGTCCCGCTGGTCCTGGGCGACGATCTCCAGGTCCTCGGGCAGGGTGCCGCCGTAGCGGTCGAGGATCTCCTGGCGGTCGAAGGCCGCGCCCCCGCTCTCGGGGTACACGGCGAGCCGGAACTCGAGGAAGGCGGTGTTCTTGATCAGGTTCTTCACCCGCTCCGGATCGTCGACGCCCGGAAGCTGGACGACCAGCCGGTTGCTGCCCAGGCCCTGACGCTGGATCACCGGCTCGGCGACCCCGAACTCGTCGACCCGGTTGCGGATCGTCTGGAGGGCCTGGTCGATCGCCTGCTCGCGGATCGTGTTCACCTCGTCCGGCCTGCGCTCGAAGATCACCTCCTCGCCACTGCGCCGCCAGGTCCAGTACGGCACGTTCTCCTCGATGATCACAGGAAGCAGGCCGTCCTGGTCGGGCGGCAGGCCCGAGAGCCGGAACCGGATCGGGGTTTCCGTGACCGCGCTCGTTCCTTCGACCCCCTTCTCGGCGAGTTCCTGGACCAGGCTGTCGATGTCCTTCTGCGCCTCGGCACGCAACGCGTCGTCGGTCAGCACCTCAAGCAGGAGGTGGATGCCGCCGCGGAGATCGAGGCCCAGGTTGATCGAGTCGGCGAGCGGGAAGGCCGAGAACGCGCAGGCCGAGACGACCCCGACGACGAGCAGACCCCGCCAGAGCAGGTTCCGGTTCATGACTGTGTCTCCTCGGCCAGGCCGGTGATCGACGATTTCGTCACCTTCACCCTGACCCCGTCCGCGATCTGCAGGATCACGGTGGTCGGCTCGGTCGACACGACGTCGCCGAAGACGCCGCCCTGCGTGAGGACGCGATCGCCCTTCTTCAGCGCCTCCACCGTCGCCTGCAGTTGCTTGCGCCGCCGGCGCTCGGGAGCGATCAGCAGAAAGTAGAAGATGGCGCCGATCAGGATGAGCGGCAGAAACTGAATGAGACCCGAGGGCGCGCCCCCCGTGGCCACAAACAGTGCGAAATCAGGAATCATCTCTGGTGCTCCCAGCGGAGTGCTTGGCTAACGGCGGGCCGACCGGTCGCGGCCCGCACCGCAGAGGCGTACCCTATCGCCGTTCGGCCTCCGGTTGCCCCTCCGGGCCGACTCCCGGCGCCCGCGCCGCCGCGAAGGCGGCCAGTTCGCCGCCGGCGATCGCCCGCCGCAGCCCGGCCATGAAGTCGAGGTAGAAGCTCACGTTGTGCTCGGTCGCCAGGACCTTGCCGGTGATCTCGCCGCAACGGAACAGATGGTGCAGGAAGGCCCGGCTGTACCGGCGGCAGACCGGGCAGCCGCAGGCCGGGTCCACGGGACGCGGATCCTCCCGGTAGCGCGCCTTCTTGATCCGGACGATGCCGGTGGACGAGAACAGCGTGCCGTGGCGGGCGTTGCGCGAAGGCAGCACGCAGTCGAAGAGATCGACGCCGAGGCCCACGGCGTGGAGGATGTCCGAAGGAAGGCCGAGACCCATCAGGTAGCGCGGCCGGTCCTCCGGCAGCCCCGGGGCGACCCAGGATGTCGCCCGCCGGCCCAGTTCGCGCGCTTCGCCGACGCTGACGCCGCCGATTGCGTAGCCGTCGAAGGGCAGGGCGGCGAGGTCCTCCGCCGCCGCCGACCGCAGATCTTCGAAGAAGCTCCCCTGCACGATGCCGAACAGGCCCGCCGCACCCGGGCCTTTGTCCGCTCCCCAGCGGTCCAGGGAGCGCCTGGCCCAGAGGTTCGTCCGCCGCAGCGCCTCGGCCGCCGCCTCCCGGTCCACCGGCCACGGCGGGCACTCGTCGAGCACCATCGCCGCGTCGACGCCCACCTGTTCCTGGAACTCCACCACCCGCTCGGGCGTCAGCTCGACCGTGCCGCCGTCGTGGGGGCTGCGGAAGGTGACGCCCAGGTCGTCGACGCGCCGCAGCCCGGCCAGGCTGAACACCTGGTAGCCGCCGCTGTCCATCGCCAGCGGACCGTCCCAGCCGATGAACTCGTGCAGGCCGCCCAGACCGGTGATCCGCTCGGCGCCCACCCGCTCCAGGAGGTGGAAGAGGTTCGTCATCAGGAGCCGCGCTCCGGCCGCCTCGAGCACGTCCTGGCTGAGGCCCTTCACCGCGCCCAGGGTGCCGACCGGCATGAAGGCCGGCGTCTCCACCTGGCCGTGGGGCGTGGTCAGACGGCCGAGACGGGCGGCCCCATCACGCGAGACGACACGGAACTTCAGGCGGCTCAGTTGAGATCGATCTCGGTGACTTCGACGTCGTCGGGCAGCGCCAGGATGAACTCCGAGTCGTCGATCGGCTCGTTCAGGACCACGTCCTCGAGGCTGACGAGCCGCTCGTCGCCACTGGCGAGGACGACCCTGAACTCCCGCGGCAGGAAGCTCGCCGGGTCGATCCAGAGGTCGATCTTCCGGATCCGTTTCTCGACGCTCCGGTAGTCCGGCGTCAGGTGCAGGTAGTAGGGGTCTCCCTCGTTCTCGGGGAACTCCGCCTGCACGGCGAAGTACTTCAACAGCGTCTCGAGGCTGCCCGCGGGCCCCATGTACTCCAGGATCTGCTCCGAAAGGCGGCCCACTTCCGTGACCTTGGCGGTGCCGAGATCGACATACCACAGGGTCGCCGTGTCGCCGTGAACGGCGGTGATCGACGGCTTGGGCTCCACGATCTCCCAGCGGAGAGCGTCCGGCGGCCGGTAGCGCAGCCATCCCCGCTCTTCCACCGGCTCCAGCAGGAGATCGCCCTGACGGCGCTGGAACAACCGCGCCTGCAGGGTCACGATCAGGTTCTGCTCGTACTTCACCCGCTCGACCAGGCGGTCGAGGCGTTCGCGCAGACCGAGCCCCTCGGCCGCCGGATCGGGCGGCGCGGCGGTAGGGTTCGGCGACTGGGCGGGGAGGATGACGGCGGCGGTCAGGGCCAGCAGCAGTCCTCCCAACCACGGCGCGATGGGTAGGCGGTGTTTCATCGCTGTGAACCAGCGTGGGGCGACCGTAGAGTAGCAATCATGGCGACGCTGGCGTTTCGCGACCCGATCCACGGCTTCATCGAGGCCGACGAACTCGAAGCCGCGCTCATCGGCACCCGGCCGATGCAGCGACTGCGTTCGATCCGCCAACTCGGCCTGACCCATCTCGTATTCCCCGGCGCCGAGCACAGCCGTTTCGGGCACGCCCTGGGCACCATGCACCTTGCCGGCCGCGTCTACGACACGCTGGCCGGGGCCGAGGGGACGCCGCTCGAAGCCGGGCCGCGAGCCCGCGCCCGGCGCCTGGTGCGGGCGGCCGCCCTGCTCCACGACCTTGGGCACGCCCCCTTCAGCCACTGGGCCGAGGACCTCTTCGAGGGCGGGATCGACCACGAGGAAATGAGCCGTCGCCTGCTCGGCGGCCGCGAGATAGCCGCCGCGTTCGAGCGGTACGGCCAGGGGATCGAGGCTCGCGACGTGATCCGGCTGCTCGGCGACGATCTCGACGGGCCGGAGCGGCTGCTGCCGCCGATCGTCTCCGGCGAGCTCGACGTCGACAAGATGGACTACCTCCTGCGGGACTCCCTGTTCTGCGGCGTCCGCTACGGCAACTTCGACCTCGACCAGGTGATCGCCACGGTGCGGCCCCTCACGGACGGCGACGGCGACGGCCACCGCCTGGGGATCGACGCCGAAGGCCTGCACGCGGTCGAGGGTCTGATCCTGGCGCGCTACTACATGTTCACGCAGGTCTACTTCCACGTCACCGGCAAGGCGCTGGAACTCCACCTGAACGAGTGGCTGCACGAACAGGGAATCGCCTGGAGCAGCGACCCGGAGCGCTTCCTGGCCAACGACGACGGCGAGATGGTGACGAGAATGCGGCGTTCGGACAGCCTGCACGCGCGGGCGATCACCGACCGCAGCCACTTCCGGCTCGCCCACGAGACCGGCGAGCACCTGAACGCCGGCGAGAAGCGCGCCTTCGAGCAGCGGCTCGAACCCCTGCGCGAACGCTACGGCAAAGGCGTCCTCGTCTCGAACTCGGCCAAGGACCCCCACCGCCTCGGCCGCGGCCGCGTGCCGGTTCGCCAGAACGGAGGGAAACTCGTGCAACTCGAGGAGGCGAGCCACTTCGTCCGGCACCTAAGGCGGATTGATCGCTACCGGGTGTACTGCAGCGACGACGTCTACGAACAGGTGAAGCTGGCGCTCTCCAGGTGATCAATCCGCTGGGTGCGCGGGTCTTCTGACCCGCTCCCGCCGAAGGCGGCCTAGCCTAGAGAGCGCCGGGCGAAGCCCGACGACCTCCGGCAGGCCCCACCAGCAGATCGTCCCGGCCGGCGGGGTGCAGCAGGCTCGCCCGGCCACCGCCCCGAAGCCGCGCCACGAGCCGCACGATCGGCCGCCCCTCCCGCTCGAACTTCGCCTCGTAGTTCGTCCGCGGACCTTCCGGCCAGGCGGCGACCCGCTCCACCGCCACCGCCGGGTGCAGGGCAAGGGTCTCCGCCACCGCCTCGCCGTACTCCAGGTGGTCGGTGGCGAAGAACAGCCGTCCCCTCGGCGGATCGAGCAGCGCCAGCACCAGGTCGACGGTGCGCGGATCGAGCAACCGCCGGCGCTGGTGCCGGCTCTTGGGCCAGGGGTCGGGGAAGTAGACGTGGACCGTCCGCGCCATGCCCGCGGGCAGCAGGGTCGCGATCAGGTAGAGCGCCTCGCCGCGGAGCAGGACGACGTTCGAGAGCCGGCGCCAGGCCGCCCGCCGGGCCGCCAGCCGGAAGTACTTCGACACCATCTCGACCCCCAGGAAGGGACGGGACGCATCGGCGGCCGCGGACGCGACGAGGAAACGGCCCTTGCCGAAGCCGAGCTCGACTTCCCAGTCCGGGCGCTCCCCGAAGGCCGCCCGCAACTCGGCCCGGCAGGAGGCGAGGTCGCGGAAGCCGGCGTCCCGGGCGGACCGCGGACCGCTGCCGGCGCCGGGCCAGACGAGGACGGGCGGCGCGCTCAGAGCAGATCCAGCCGGCCCAGGGCCGCGAGGCGCTCCACGACCTCGCGGACGTCCTGGGCCCGTTCGCGCGGCACAACCAGCACGGAATCGCCGGTCCGCACGACGGCAAGGCCCTCCACGCCGATCGCCGCCACCGCGCCCTCCTCCGCGAACAGGAGGTTGTCGCGGGCGTCGACCGCGAACGTGTCGCCCACCGTCCGGTTGCCGTCTCCGTCCGCCGGCAGCGCCTCCGCCAGCGACGCCCAGGAGCCCAGATCGTTCCAGCCGCAGTCGGCCACCACGCAGCCGATCGAGTCGAGCCGCTCCATCAGCCCGTAGTCGATCGAGACCGACTCCAGGCCGGCGTAGATCTCGCGGCGCCGGTCCGCGTCCAGTTCGTCCGCCGCCAGACACTCGATGCCGGCGGCAAGTTCGGGCAGGTGCTCGCGGTAGAGATCGAGCAGCACCGTGCCCCGGAAGAGGAAGATGCCGGCGTTCCAGAAGTGGCGGCCGGAGGCCTTGAAGCGCGCCGCCGTGTCCGCGTCCGGCTTCTCGGTGAACCGCGCCACGGGTTGCACGCTCAGGACCTCCGCCGGAGCGTCCAGTTCGAGGTAGCCGTAGCCGGTCTCCGGCCAGGCCGGCGCGATGCCGACGGTGACGACGTCGTGGTCGCCGCGCTCGACCGCCGAAGCACCGCGGCTGAGCGCCTCCCGGAACGCGTCCTCGTCGGCCACCCAGTGGTCGGACGGCATGACCGCGATCACCTCCCGCCGCGCCGCCTCGGGCATCGTCCGCACCGCCCAGCCGATCGCCGGCGCCGTGTTCCGTCCGCTCGGCTCGCCCAGGACGCGCGAGGCGTCCAGTTCGGGCAGTTCCGCGGCGACCGCGGCGGCGAGCTCCTCGGTCGTGCAGACCCAGGTCCGGTCCGCCCCGCACAGCGGCTCGACCCGGCGCGCGGTCGCGGCCACCAGGGAGCCGCCGCCCAGCAGGTCGAGGAGCTGCTTGGGGCGGCGGCGCCGGCTCAGGGGCCAGAAGCGGGAGCCGATGCCGCCGGCCAGGATCAGACCGATCATCCGTCGCTCAGTCGGCGTCGGCGTCCGTCCGCCCCGCTCCGCCGGAGCGCCAGAGGGCGACCTCGGCCAGCGACTTGCGCCGCAGGTCGGGCACCTCGCAGTCCGGCGCCGGAAAGCCGACCGGAAACAGGATGAACGGCTTCTCGTTCCGCGGGCGCTCGAGAATCTCGCTCAGGAAAGCCATCGGGCTCGGCGTGTGGGTCAGCGTGGTGAGGCCCATCCGGTGAAGGGCCGCGATGAACAGGCCGCAGGCGATGCCGACGCTCTCCTTCACGTAGTAGTTCTTCCTCTTGGCCCCGTCCTCGTCCACGCCGAAGAGCTCGGCGAACACGACGACGATCCACGGCACGGTGGTCAGGAAGGGCTTGCGCCAGTCCGTGCCCAGCGGCTTGAGCGCCTCGAGCCACTCGTCCGGCATCCGCCCGCCGAGGTAGCTGTGCTTCTCCTCCGCCTCCGCCGCTTGGCGGATCCGCGCCTTCACCTCCGGGTCGCTCACGGCGACGAACCGCCACGGCTGGCGGTGCGCCCCGGACGGCGCGGTCGACGCCGCCTCGATCGCCCGTTCGATCAACCGCCGCGGCACCTGCTCGTCCGTGAAGAACCGGACGCTCCGCCGGCCGTCGAACTCCTCGAAGACTGCGTCGGCCCGGCGCTCCATCTCGGCCGGCTCCAGGCGCTCCGGCCGGTAGGGAACGAAGACGGGGCGTTCAGCCACCCGCGCGCTCGAGCTCGTCCTCGACCACCTCCGCCAACTGCTCGTAGGCCACCGCGCCCGCCAGCGGCCGGCCGTTGACGTACAGCGCCGGCGTTCCGCTCACTCCGGCGAAGACACCGGCGCGGCGATCCGCTTCCACCCGGTCCGCGGTGGCTTCCTCCTCCAGGCAGGCGGCGAACGCCTCCGCGTCGAGGCCGGCCCGTTTCGCCTTGTCCTTCAGGTCGTCCGCGGTCAGAGCGTCCTGCTCCTCGAACATCAGGTCGTGCAGCTCCCAGAACGCGCCGGCGTCCTGGGCGCAGACGCCGGCCGCGGCCGCGGCCCGGGCGTTCGGGTGAATCGCGTCCAGCGGAAAGTGGCGGAACACGAGCCGCACCTGTTCCGGGTACTCCTCCAGGATCCGCTCCAGCGTCGGCAGCACGCTCTTGCAGTAGGGGCACTCGAAGTCCGACCACTCGACGATCGTGACCGGCGCCGCCTCCGTGCCTCGCACCGGCCCGCCAGCCGGCTCGACCTCCAGACGGTAGGGCGCGAGCAGGTACTCGATCTCGTGGCCGTCCTCCAGGACGTCCACGAAGCGCTGCTGCGCCAGGTAGGTCCGCACCTGGGGCTCGAGCTCCTCCCGCTCGCCCCGAATGCGCCCTTCGTTCTCCACGAAGAAGGCGTCGACGTCCTCGTCCGTCACCTCGGCTTCAAGCCGCTCCATCTCGCCCGAACGCCAGTCCGCGATCTCGAGGCCCGCGTTCTCCGCGCTGGCCTCGACCAGGCGGTCGCGCACGATCCCCTCGAGGGTCCGTTCCAGCAGGCCGTGACGCTCCGAGGCGACCTGCAGGTCGCACTGGATGCGTTGCTGCTCGAGCTGATCCAACTGCGTGGCGGCGCGTTCGAGCGCCTCGTCGTAGCCGATGTCCACGCCGTCGAGCCGCGCCGCGACGTGATCCTCGCCCGGATCGTCCTCCTGGGCCGCGGCCCCGGATCCCGGCCGCAGAACCAGGAAGCCGATCACCGCCAGCAGGACCGCGTAAAGGGCCAGATGGAGAGCCCAGGTGGGCCGGTTTCCGTGCTCGGAAGTGTCTGTGCTCAAGGTCGCCTCCTCGTGCGGGGGACTCTACCGGAGGGACTGAGGTCGGACTTCGCCCGGCGCGTTACTGGCCGCCTCCGGCGGCAGCGGGTCAGAGGACCCGCGCACCCAGCGGAGCGGGTACGGCAGTGCTCTGGGTGCGCGGGTCTTCTGACCCGCTCCGGGCATCGCCGCGAAGCGGTGAGGACCGGCTGAAACCGCCGACGGCCGAAGGCCGGAGTCCGCTCGAGCCACGGCGCTAGCATGACCCCGCAATGGGCGGCCTCTTCATCACCTTCGAGGGTCTGGACGGCAGCGGCAAGTCGACCCAGCTCCAACGGGTCGCGGCGAGCCTCGAACGCCGCGGCGTCGCGCACATCGTCACCCGCGAGCCCGGCGGCACGCCCTTCGCCGACCTGCTGCGCGATCTCTTTCTGCGGCGGGAGGCGGCCCAGGTCGACGGCGTCGTCGAGTTGATGCTCGTCTTCGCCAGCCGGAGGCAGCACCTGATCGAGGTGATCGAACCGGCAGTCGCTGACGGGTCGGTCGTCCTGTGCGACCGGTTCACGGACTCGACCTACGCCTACCAGGGCGGCGGCCGCGGAGTGCCGCCGGAGGTGATCGCCCAGGCGGACCGGCTGGCCACCAGCTGCCGGGCGCCTGATCGCACCCTGTTCTTCGAGCTGTCACCCGAGGAAGCGCAGCTCCGGCGGCGCGGAGCCGCTGCCGACCGGATCGACCGGGAAAGCCTGGCGTTCTACCGCCGGGTCCACGAGGCGTACGAGCGGCGCATGGCGGCCGAGCCGGAGCGCTTCCGGGTCATCGATGCGGCGACGCCCATCGACGACGTGGCGCGGGCGGTCGAGGCCACGCTGAGCGACCTGCTGCCCGCGGAGACGCCCGCCGGTGTCGAGCCGGGCCGGAAGGCGGTCGGACCATGAACCGCATCGCGGATGAGTTGCCGCGTCTCGCGGCGGAGGGCCGTCTCTACCCGTCCGTGATCGTCTCCGGCGGGACTGCGGACGACCGTCTCGGCCTCGCCTTCGAGATCGGCCGGGCGCTGCTCTGCGAGCGCGCGCCGCGGGAGCGGCCCTGCGGTGAGTGCGGCCATTGCCGCAGGGTGGACAAAGGTCGGTACGCCAGCGAAGCGCGCGCGAAGGCTAGCTCGGAGAAGAAGGGCGGGAAGGCCGACGAGGAGAACGACGAGGGAGTGCGCCAGGGCCACCCGGACTTTCTTCTGCTCGAGCGCCCGCCCGCCCGGCGGGACATCCGCATCGGGATGGTCAGGCCCCTGGTGCGAGCGGCGCAGATGTCGCCCTTCGAGGCTCGCGGCCAGGTGTTCGTCATTGCCGACGCGAACACGCTGAACCCGCACGGAGCGAACACGCTCCTCAAGACGCTCGAGGAGCCGATCGGTGCGACCCCCAGGCACTTCCTGCTCCTTGCAGCGTCCGCCCAGGAACTCCTGCCGACGCTGCGCAGCCGTTCGCTGACCGTCTACCTCGGCGCCGGAGACGCGGACGTCACGCCGGGCGATGAACAGACGACCGACCTCGTAGAGCACTGGCGGCGGCGCCCGAGTGACGCATCGTCCGCTTTGTGGACTGCCGGTCTGACCGAGCGGCTGGTCGCCATCGGCGGCAAGGACCTGGACGACGTCCGGGCCCGCCGGGGCTGGAACCGGGCAGCCCGTGCCGTGACCGAAGCGGCCGGGGCGCTCGATGACCGCGACGACCGAGCCGCGGCGCTGGCCCTGGCGTCCGATCTGCTGGACGCCCACCGCCTGCGCGAGCGGTACATCCAGCCCCGGCGGATCATCGAGGGCCTGGCGGCCCGCCGGCTGCGGCGAGACCGACCGGAGACCGGCTTCGAGAGCTCGGTCAACGTGCTGATGGGACCTCCCTGAGTGCGGACGGACTCCGAAGCCGCGGCCAGCGGCGCCGCAGCTCAGCCACATCGAGACCGAGACCAGCGGCGACCTCGACCGCCCGCCGTTCCATGTCCTCCAGGTCGACCGGGTAGGCGTTGCGGCGGCGCGGGTCCAGGAGGCCGATCAGGTTCCAGCGCTCGATCGCCGGCGCGATCCAATCGGCAAGCGACCCGCTCTCGCCTGCGGCCGCCGACCGTTCGTCCAGCTCCTCGAACAGCCGGCTGCGTCCGTCGCCGGCGCCGAGGAACCCCTGCCAGCACCAGCCCTCCGGCGGCGCGTCGAGCAGCCGCTGCCGCAACTCGTCGAAGGAGGCGGCCGCGAAGTAGACCATCGCCGCGGCGGTGAACCGCTCCATCGAGGGCATCAGCCGGTAGGCCGCGACGAGCAGCCGGTCGATGTGGTCCGCCTCGGCGGCGGCCATGCGCCCGTAGCGCTCCAGATCCCCGGTCGCCGGCAGACCGCTCCGGCAGAGATCGGCCACCCGCTCCACCGCGAGCAGGCTCCAGGCGATGCCGGCCGAGAACATGGGATCGGCGAAGGCGTAGCTGTGCGGCAGCAGCAGCCAGCCCCGGCCGGCGGCCCGGTCGCGGCGCCAGGCGACACCCGAGCGCGACGCCACCGGCCGCAGCGGCGTGCTGTCCGCGAACTGGAGCGCCAGCGATGGATACCGGTCGAGCAGGGAAGCGAAGACGGCCTCCGGCTCGCCGGCGGGATCCCCGGTCAGCAGGAAGCCCGCGCTCACCGACCCGTCGTCGAAGCGAAGCTGGTACATCCAGCCCTCCTCCAGCAGGTGGTGCGAGGCGCTCCAGCGCTCGGGAAAGGGCGAGTCCGGCCAGGCCTCATCGCGCTCGAAGGGAGCCACGCCGGCGAAGTGCGAATAGACCAGGCTCGTCCGCAGCCGCGGCGACGCCTCCCTCGCGCCCAGGCTGGCCGCCAGCGGCGAGCCGCCCGTCGCGTCGACCAGGAGTCCGGCCTCGACGGCCCGGCCGCCGGCCCTGAGCCGAACCGGACCGTCGGCCGAATCGCGGGGAGCCGAAGCCACCTCGACCGCCGTCTCTTCGCGGCAGTCGACGCCCTCGGCCCGGGCGCGCTCGAACAGGAAGCGATCGACGTCGGCGCGCAGCCACTGGTTGTCCGCCGCGTCGTCGTCCGGCGAAGCGGCGACGACCAGCCGGCGGCTGCTCGCGCTCCCCCCGCCGGGCCGTAGCGGCCCGGATGCCGGCGAGGGCGCCGGCGCACCCAGTGAGCCGGGCGACCAGGGAGAGAACGGCCGTCCCGGTTCGTGCTCATAGAAGCAGAAGCCCCGCTTGAGTCCCCGGCCCACCTCCGGCAGCCGGCGGCGCCAGCGGCCGTGGGCGGCCAGGTCCCAGAGGTCCTCGAAGCCGTAGCGCACCGCCAGCCGCTCGAGGGCGAGGTTGGCGAGCGGGGTCGACGATTCGCCGAGCGCGAACCGGGGATGGCGGCCCCGCTCCACCAGGAGCACGTCCCGGCCTTCGGCGTGAAGCGCCCGCGCCAGGATCGAACCCGCGAAGCCGCCGCCCGCGATGACGACCTCCCGCCGCTCAGGTCTCCCAGTCATGGTCGCCGCCGCTGTCGGTGCGCCTGCGGTCGTCCGGACTGTCGGTGCGCCGGCCTTCTGGCCGGCAGCCGGCGCGAAGCGCCGACCTCCGGACACTCAGCCGCGGCAGTCATCACACATCGCCGGCCGCGGCTTACCGGTTCGGTTCATCTCCCGGATCGCCGCGACGCGGGCGTCCCGGCAAGCGTCGCAACCCGACGCCACCCGGTCCAGATCCCAGGGGTCCACCTGCACCGCGAGGAACGCCTCGGCCGCCCGCAGCCCCTCCGCCAGACACTCCTCCAGCAACGCCAGATCGGGCGGCTCGAACAGCCCCAGCCCCCGCAACCGTTCCAGCTCCCCGTTGCCGCCCCGCACCGGAATCAGCGCCACTGACCGGGCCCCCGCACGCACGGCGTGGCGCACGCTCTCCGCGACCCACTTCGCCTGCTCGTCCGCCGGCACGAAAGGCACGCCGACCAGCACGAACACCCGCAGATCGACGCCGTCGGCGCGCAGGCGCTCCGCGGCCCGGTCGAACTGTTCCAGGGTCAACTGCTTGCCCAGCCGCGACAGCGCCTCCGGATGCGCCGTCTCCAGGCCCATCGCCACCTCCAGCCGGCCCGCCAGCAGTTCCGCGAAGCGGGGCACCCGGTCGTCGACCAGCCGCGGGTGGCACTCGACCACGACCCGCCGGAACCCGGCGGCCAGGCGGGCGACCGGTTCGAGGTCCTCCTCCGGCACGGCACGGCCGTCGAAGAAGTTGCTCGCGTTGTACAGCTTGAGCTGGTCGCAGCGATCGAGCCCCGCTTCCCGGAGCAGGCCGGGGAGCCGCTCCAGCGCCGCTCGCAACTGCGCCGGCAGCGCCCCGACCGGCGTCGGTCCGTCGATCGTGTACCGCCAGAGGTCGCAGAACACGCAGGTGAAGGGGCACTCCGCGCCGGTCAGGAACACGGTCGCCGAGGGCGTGGACTCACCCCCGGGGCCGCGCTCCAGTTCGACCGTCACTCCCTGGGGCAGCCACGGATCGTGGGTCGGCCTGCGCGGACGCAAGAATCGTCGCCGCTCCGCGGCGCGTTTCCCGGCCGCCTCCGGCGCAACTTCACCGGGGGTCAGAAGACCCCCGGCTACAGACCCGCGCACCCAGGTCGGCATGCCCGTCAGGCGTAGAGCGACTGGAAGTGCCGGCGGTACTGCTCCGGCGGCCGGTCGAAGGCGGCCTCGAACACGTCCTCCGAGGCCGCGCCCTCCTGGAAGCGGCGCTTCGGGAAGACCGGGAAGTCGACGCCGAGCACCCGCTTCATCCCGCGCCGTGTGACCTCGCCCTTCAGGTCGTAGAGCGCCTCGTGGGAACCGCCGACCAGGTTGGCGAAGGGAATCGCCTCGGCCACCGCGATGACCGCCGGCCGGGTGAAGGGGCTGAATCCCTCGAAGCCGAGCAGACGCGCCGGCGCGTGGGTGCGAACCGTGGCCCGGCCGAGGCCGCCCGAGTAGGTCTGGGAGTGCTTGACCGCGTCGACGCCCCAGCCCTCCTGGTAGAGCATCGAGTTGTTGACGACGCTGGTGATCGTCAACTCGTGGTTCTCCTCGAGCGGGTAATCCTTCAGGTTCTCGTCGCCGCCGTCGCCGTCGACCAGCAGACGCCAGTCGGGGTAGCGGGCCCGGATGCCCCGCAGCAGGGCGAGGCCGACCGCGGCGCACTCGACGTCCAGCGGCTTGTAGTCCTCGATCACCTCGATCGCGGCCAGGGGATCGACATCCGCGGCGCCCGCCTCGACCTCCTCGCCCAGCATCTCGAGGTCCACGCGGCGCAGGAACTCCCGCGCCTGTTCGGCGTCGCCGGCGCCCGCGCCGACCCGCAGCGTGAACGCCTTGAGCCGCGCGGCGCTCCGCCCCGACTCGAGCAGCGCGCGGTTGAGCGCCAGGAGCACCGCGCCGCTGTCGATGCCGCCCGAGAAGCAGACGCCGATCGGTTCCCGGGCGGCTCCGGCGGGCAACGCGGCGAGCCAGCCGCGGACTTCGAACATCAGCGCCTCGACGTAGCGCTCCCCGATCAGGTCGAGGTCCGGCGGCAGCGTGCCGCGGGGCGGATCGAAGAAGCGCTCGTGGGTCGGGTTCGGGTCCGGGCAGCCGACCAGGCGCAGCGTCGTCGCGTGGTGCGCGGGGACCATCCGCGTGTAGGTCGGGTGGAACTGGTCGAGGTAGCCCTCGTCGGCGAGACAGTCCCTGATCTCGTCGATGCGCTGGGCGATGACCAGCATCGGCCCGGACGATTCCTTGGCCAGGAAGTAGCGCATCGGCCGGTCCAGGCTGCGGGCCATCAAGACGTCGACGCCGCGGCGGGCGGCCAGGGCGAACGAACCGTCGATCCCGAGCACCGCCTCGGGGCCGTCGAGCAGGCGCCGCCGCGCCTCGTCCGGCGTCAGCGTCCAGAGGCGCTGTTCACCGTCGTCGATCAGGTTGAGTACACGGGCGATGGGCTTGTCCACGGTCATTCCCTCCCAGGGCAGAAGCACGGTCCGCGGCATGGTCCGCGCCGACACGACCGACCACGATCGGCGGTGACCTGCATGGTACTGTCCCGGCAATGTCCAGGCACGGTGGGAACACGCTCCGGAAGGCGTTCTTCGTCTTGGTCGGTACAAGTGTCTCGATCGCCCACATCGGCTGCCAGGCCGCTCCGGAGGAAGCCGGCCCGACCCCCATCGCCCTCGAAGTGCAGGGGCTCGGACTCGTCGACCTGCCGGACGGCTGCGCGCGGGTGGAGCCCAGCAGCCACGCGCTGGAGCTTGCCTGCGAACTCATCGAGACGACGGAAACCCCGGCGGGGCCAGTGGGCTCGATCCATCTCGAGCTCGGCGAGCCCACCGAGAGCCACATCGAACTCGCGGAGGTCTCCGCGATCGACGTCATCAGGGAGGAGCAGCGACCGCTGTTCGAGGCGCTGCCGGGAGGCGAGTTCCTGGGCGTCGGCGGCACGCTCTTCTACGGCCCCTTCGGCGCCGCGCGCTATGCACGCGGGAGGTTCCAGGCCGAAGACGGCACGACGCTCCAGCGGATCCGGCTGTTCATGGTTCATCCGATGGAGAACCGGCTCGTCAACCTCGTCTACGACCATCCGCCAGGCGACAACGCGGATACGGCCGCGCGGGTCAACAATCACCTTCTCGTTCTCCTGGAGCACCTCAGGAGCTGGGAAGACCTGCAGGCCGCGGACGAGGACGGCGAAGCGGCCGAGTCTCCCGCGACGTACTGACGACCGGCGCACCGACAATCTCGGACGCACCCGCGGCGCCCGCGTTCCGGGAGGCCGCTGAGCGTGTTCCGCGCGCCCTGGCTCGCCGACGAGGACGAGCTGCTCGCACCGGAGCCCGACGAGCCCGAAGCGCCGCGGCGTTGGCGGCCGAGCTGGTTCCGCCCCGGCCGCCGGGTCGGGCCGAAGACGCTCGCCGTCTTCAGCCGCCAGTTGGCCGTCCTGCTGGACGCGGGCCTGCCGCTGCTCCAGGGCCTGGACATCCTGAGCATCCAGGGCCAGCACGGGGGGCTCCGCGCCATCCTGCTGGAGGTCCGCTCCGAGGTCCAGGCCGGAGCCGGCCTCGCCGAAGCGATGAAGCGCCGGCCGCGGGCCTTCAACGACCTCTACGTGAACCTGGTCGCCGCGGGCGAGGCCAGCGGCGCTCTCCATCTCGTGATGGACCGTCTCGCCACCCACATCGAGAAGGTGGCGAAACTCCGCAACCAGGTCCGCTCCGCCCTCACCTATCCGGCCGCCATCCTCGCCGTCGCCTCCGCCGTCGTGTTCCTCATCCTCTGGAAGGTGATTCCCGTGTTCCGGCACCTCTTCGCCGACCTGGGCGGCGATCTTCCCTTCCTGACCCGGCTGGTGGTCGGCGTCAGCGAGTTCATCGGCGCCTACGTGCTCGTTCTGCTCGGCGGCGGCGCCGCGGCGGTGTTCGCGGCGAGCCGGCTTCTCCGCACCCGGCAGGGCCGCCAGTGGGCCGACCGGCTGGTGCTGCGGCTGCCGGTCGTCGGCAAGCTGATGCAGCGGATCATCACGGGACGGGCCTGCCGCACCCTCTCCGTCCTGCTGGCCTCGGGCATACCGATCCTCGACGCGCTGAGGACCGCCGCCGGCGCGGCCGGCAACACGGTCGTCTCCGAGGCGCTCGAGACCGTCCGCGGCGAAGTTGAACAGGGCGGCTCGATCCACGCCGCGCTGCGCCGGACGAACGTCTTCCCGACGATGCTCTGCCAGATCGTCTACGTCGGCGAACAGACCGGCAAGCTCAGTCCGATGCTCAACCGCATCGCCGACTTCTACGAGGAAGAAGTCGACGCGGACGTCGAGAGCCTGATGAAGCTGCTCGAGCCGGCGCTCATCACCGTCCTCGGCGTCGTCATCGGCGGCATCGTCATCTCGATGTACCTGCCGATGTACTCGGCCCTGACACGGATCGGCTAACAACCGGACGTTGACGGCAATGCGCCAGCTCAGGTAACAACGCCGCATGCTCACCCCCGAGGACGCCTGGACCGCGATCGCCGCGGAGGCGGAGACGCTGCCGGTCGAACAGGTCAGCCGCGCCGACGCGGTCGGCCGGGTGCTCGCCGGGAGCCTGACCGCGACCGTCGACGTGCCCGCCCACGACGTTTCGGCGATGGACGGCTTCGCCCTCGGCGGCGACGTCGAGGCGGGCGCCACGCTGCCCGTCGACGGCATCGTTGCCGCCGGCGACCCGCCGGGCGCGGAGCTTCGAGCCGGCGCGGCCTTGCGGATCATGACCGGCGCCCCGGCCCCCGCCGGCGCAGACCGGGTGATCCCGATCGAACAGACCGAGTTCGACGACTCCTCCGCCGCGGGCGCCAGCGGCGCGGTCCGCATCGTGGAAACGGTCCCGCCGGGTAGCCACATCCGCCGCCAGGCCGAGGTCACGGCGGCCGGCGGCTCCCTGCTCGCCGAAGGAGAGCTGCTGACGCCCGGCGGCGCCGGCGTTCTCGCGACCCACGGCATCCACGAGGCGCCGGTCCACCGCCGGCCGACGGTCGCCACGCTCTCCACCGGCGACGAGGTCGTCCCCGCCGAGGCCGAGCCGGGACCGGGCCAGCTCCGCGACTCCCACCGCGACTTCCTCCGCGCCGCGCTGGCGCAGCTCGGGATCGAGGCCCGCTCCCTGGGCATCGCCCGCGACGACCCGGCCGAGCTGCGCGAGAAGGTCGAACGCGGCCTCGACTCCGACGTCCTCCTGATCTCGGGCGGCGTCTCGATGGGCGAGTTCGACTTCGTCGAGCAGGTCCTGGGCGACAGCGGCCTCGGTTGCCGCTTTCTCTTCGACGCGGTCGCGATCCAGCCCGGGAAGCCGCTGGTGGCGGCCCGGCACGACCGGGGATGGGTGTTCGGCCTTCCCGGCAACCCCGCCTCCGCGATGGTCACCTACTGGCTGTTCGTGCGGCCCCTGCTGCGGGTCATGACCGGAGCGCGGGACAGGTACTGGCGGGGAGCGCTCAGCGGGCGGCTCACCGCGGACCTTCCGGGCGCCAAGTGGCGCGACCGCTTCCTGCCCTGCCGGTTCCGCGTGAAGTCCGGCGAGGTGCTGGTCGAACCGAGGCCGCCGCTCGGCTCCCACGATCTGGTCGCCTACGGCGCCGGCGACGGCCTCGTGCGGGTACCGAAGTCCAGCGCGCCGGCCGCCGCTGGAGAGCCCTGCCAGGTGCTCCCCCTGTGAGTCGGTAGTCGCGGCTGGCAGTCCTCCCCGGAGACTGCCAACAAGCTGCTACAATCGCGCGCCGCGATGCCCCTGTACGAGTACCAGTGCACCGAATGCGAGGCCACCCTGGAGGCCATCCAGGCGTTCTCGGCCCCGCCCCTCGAGGACTGCCCCGAGTGCGGCCGGCCCAGCCTGAAGAAGCTGCTCTCCGCCCCCGCCTTCCAGTTCAAGGGCAGCGGCTGGTACGTGAACGACTACGCCCGCAAGGACAACGGCAACGGCAAGTCGCACGGCGACACCGCCAACGGGAACGGCAAGGCCGCGGCCAGCGAGTCGTCATCCGACTCCGGCAAGAAGTCCGGCGACTCGAAGTCGTCGAAGAGCGACACCTCAAGCCCCGCCACGCCATAACGCCAGCAGCCCGGCGCGTGGCGGAAGCGCATGGGAATCGAACCCACCCCCGAGGCGCATCACGTCCCGGACAACGGTTTTGAAGACCGCAGGAGGCACCAGCCCCCGAGCGCTTCCGCGGTCAGCATATCCTCGGCCTTCCGACCGGAACCAGACGAGGAGAGAGCCG
>JAJDZH010000137.1 GCA_022824725.1 Thermoanaerobaculia bacterium
GCTCGCGCAGGGCGGCGCTGAGGCGCCGCCCGGCATCGACGGTCGGGATCTCGCGTCGCTCTGGTCCGGCGGCGACCAGAGCTGGCGGAAGAGCGTCTTCCTGCCCTACCGGGACGTGATGCGCGCGGTACGCGATGACCGCTACAAGCTGATCGTGTATCCCAACGTGAACCACCGCCAGTTGTTCGACTTGGTGAACGATCCGGACGAACTCGAGAACCTCTTCGCTGATCCCGGCCACGCGCGAACCGCGGCTCGCCTCGAAGCCCTTCTTGAAGGCTGGCAAACCGCGATGGGCGACACTGTGCCGCTGTCGGTCCCCGATCCGGCGTCGCTGCACCGCGACCTCACGGGCACCGAGCGTGAGCCGGATCGCTGGCAGCCGGAGTGGATCGTGGAGAAGTACTTCGATCCGATCGCTACCGGGGAGTAGTTGAGCGCGGGCTGATGGTCGCCGCTTCGCGGCGCGGTTTTTCGGCCGCCTGCGGCGGCAAGCCGGCGAGGGCGCCGGCGTACCCAGTCCCGGAATGCCGGCGGGGGCGCCGGCGCACCCAGTTCCGGAGTGCCGGCGCACCTGGTGTTTCAGCGGGCGTCTTCGGCCTGGGCGCGGCCGCGGGCGCGGATGCCGGCGAGGCGTTCTCCGACTTCTTCGGGCTTGGGGCCCCGGTACATGCGGTTGACCTCGACTTCGTAGTCCATCGCGTCGCCGAGAGTGAGGTCGAAGCCGCGGTCGATCATCCGCTTGTACTGGAACATCACGTCGCGCTGGCAGGTCAGCATGTCGGTCGCCAGCTCGCGGCAGGTGGGCAAGAGGTCCTCCCGCGGCACGATCCGGTTGACCAGGCCCCATTCGCAGGCGCGCTCTGCCGACAGGTAGTTGCCGGTCAGCGAGAGCTCCTTGGCCCGGCCGGGGCCGATGGCCCGGGACAGCCGGGCCGAGAGGCCCCAGCCGGAGAGCAGGCCGACCCGGGCGTGGGTGTCGGCGAAGCGGGCCTCCGGGGCCGCGATCAGCAGGTCGCAGGAGAGGGCGATCTCGAAGCCGCCGGTGACCGCGATGCCGTTGATCGCGCCGATCACGGGCTGCCTGAGCGAACGGAGCAGCTTCGGCGGATCGGCGATGGCCCTGCGCTTGCGGTCCGGATCGCTCATCTCCTTCAGGTCGAGGCCGGCGCAGAAGGCGCGGCCGGCGCCGGTCAGGATGACCACGCCGACTTCCTCGTCGTGATGGAGGTCTTCGATCGCCTCGGCGAGGTCGTTGCGCAGCTCCTCCGAAAGGGCGTTCAGCACGCCCGGGCGGTTCAACGTGAGGGTGGCGATGCCGTCGGACTTGTCGACGAGAAGAACCGGCTCGGTCATTGCTCGAAACTCTCCTTGTTCGTGGAACGGGTGGGGCATCTTACGCGGTAACCTCGTACCCCTTGATTGCGCGAGGGAGGCTGTGATGGGAAGAGGACTCGTTGAGGGGGCGGACCTGACTCTGAATCGCCGGACCCTGCTCGCCGCGGCGGCTGGCGGCGCGGCCATGGCGATGGGTTGCGGACCGGGATCGGAAACCGCGAACTCCGCCCCGCCAGCCGTGAACGGCTGGACGCCGCCCGACGATGAGCGCCGGCGGGCACTCGTGTCGACGGCGCGCTTCGGACCCAAGCAGGCCGTCCGGAGCGCGAACGGCATCGCCATCTGCACCCATCCGCTGGCGTCCGCCGCCGCGGCCGACATGCTCGCGCTGGGCGGCAACGCCTGCGACGGGGTGATGGCGGCGAGCATCGCCCAGGCCGTCGTCGAGCCGCACATGACGACCCTGTCGGGCTGCCTGTCGATGCTCTACTACGACGCCGCCTCCGGGGAGTACACCTACGTCAACGGGATGATGGCGGCGCCGCAGGCGGTGCCGGACGTGCGGAACATGGACGTGGCCGAGTTCGGGGCCTTGATGACGAAGACGGATGGCACCCTCTGCTTCGTGCCGGGCTTCTGGGGCGGATTCGAGGCCGGCCTCGACCGCCACGGCCGCCTGCCGCGGGCCACCGTGATGGCCCCGGCGATCCACTACGCCCGCGAGGGCTTCGAGATCCATCCCTTCCTCTGGGGCGAGATGTTCGTCGAGTCGGCGGTGCTGGGCCGGGAGCCCTTCAGCCGGGCGATTTACTTCGATGGCAGCACGCTCCGCGACATCGGCGACAAGCTCGTGCAGAGCGAGCTGGCCGACACGCTGGACCGGCTGGCCGAAGACGGCGGCGACCACTTCTACCGCGGCGAGTTCGGCCGCCGGTACGCCGAGACGGTCCAGGCCAGGGGCGGCCTGATCACGGCTGAGGACATGGCGGCCTACGAGGCGTTTTGGGACGAGCCGGTCAAGGGCACGTACCGCGATTACGGCGTCGTCGGTTCGCCGGCGCCGGACTTCGGCGGCCAGGCCCTGGTCGAGATCATGAACATGGTCGAGCTGCTCGACCTCCAGCAGACGGGCCCGGCGTTCGAGTCCGGCGAGACGACGCTGAGGATGATGCAGATCATCGGCCGGGTGTACGCCGACGCGGTGGGGGGGCGTTTCGACGGCACCTTGCCCGGGGTGGAGCGGGCGATCTCGAAGGAGTACGCGGCTGAGCGCTTCGCCGCGCTCGATGGCAGGCCGGCCAGCCCCAACGACCGCTACGAGGCGCTGGGCGTGCTGCCGCCGCCCCCGCCGGGCTCGAACCACGTCACGGTGGTCGACGCGGAGGGCAACGTCGCCACGGTGCTGCACTCGGTCATGTCGATGCCGTTCCGGACCGGCATCTACGTCGACGGCGTCTACGCCTGCGCCTCCGGCGTCCACCTCGGTTCCGGTCCGGTCGAGCCGGGAGGACGGGCGCACGCGCGCATCTGCCCGAACATCTTCACGCGTGACGGGAAGCCGGTGCTCGCCTCCGGCTCGCCGAGCGTGTCGCTGACCGAGAACATCGTCCAGAACTCGGTCAACCTGCTGGACTTCGGCCTCGACCTCGAGAGTTCGGTCCACAAGCCGCGCTTCGGCGGTTCGTCGATGGGCGTGCCCGGCGCCCTGATCGTGGAAGCCGACCTGCCGGGCGATCCGGTGCGGCTGCTCGAGGAAGCCGGTCAGACGGTCGAGGTCGTGAACCCGTGGAACTGGCTCTGCGGCTCCTTCGAGGGCGTTCTGATCGAGGAGGATGGCGCCATCGCCTGCGGCGATCCGAGGCGGACGGCGCAGGCGGTCGCCGTTTGAGGGCTGTCCCGGGGGTCATCGCGGCGCTGCTACTGGCCGCCGGGGGCGCCTTCGCAGGAGAAACGACGGTGGCGGTGGCCGCCAACGCCGCGGAGGTCGTGGAGGCGCTCGCCGCCGAGTTCGAGCGGGAGAGCGGCCACCGGGTCACGGTGACCGTCGGCTCGACCGGCAAGCTCTACGCGCAGATCCTCCACGGTGCTCCTTTCGACTTGTTCCTGGCGGCCGACCAGGAGCGTCCGCGGTTGCTGGTGGAGCAGGGTCTCGGGGTCGAGGGATCGCGGCGGACGTACGCGATCGGGCGGCTGGTGCTCTGGAGCGCAGATCCTGGGGTTGCTGTCGGCGCCGACACGCTGAGGGACGGCTCCTTCCGCCGGCTCGCGATCGCGAATCCCGACCTGGCGCCCTACGGCGCCGCGGCTCGGGAGACGCTGCGCGAACTCGGCCTGTGGGAGAGCCTGCGGCCGAAGATCGTCCTCGGCGAGAACGTGGGGCAAGCTTTCGCCATGGTGGCTTCGGGAAACGCGGAACTCGCCTTCGTGTCGCTGGCCTCGGTGCTCAGT
>JAJDZH010000151.1 GCA_022824725.1 Thermoanaerobaculia bacterium
CTGGCGATCGCCCTCCAGGGACGGCTCCGATTCGTCCAATCCCTCGCCCTGATGATCCACCTGGCCGTGATCACTCATCTCCAGAGTTGGGCCAACTTCCTTCTCGTTCACGTCCGCGGCACCGACGCGATCCGATCGCAACTGGACCTCCGGGCGCCGATGGGACTCGACCTGCTGCTGGCCGGCGACAACGCGACGCTCAACGCCGTCTACGCGAGCATCAACCCGTTCACGATCTGGTTTCTCGCGCTGCTCGCGCTGGGCGCCGCCGTGGTGTTCAAGGTCCCGCAGCGGAAGGCATGGCTGCTGGCCGCCATCTACTGGGCAGCGACGACGGCCTTCACCGCCGTGGCGGCTGGTCTGTTCGCCCGGCTCACACCGAGCTGACCGGGACGCGGGCAGGCGGCAGTTTCGCCTCAGCGTTCGTCCCGGTCCGCGCCCGCCAGATGGTCGAGTCGTTTGACGGACAATCGACCGCGCGGTAGCTTCTCGCCGTTGGTTGTCGTCGCGCCGTGGGCCTGCGAGCCGGGTCTCCTGCCGAATACAACAGTCGACACCAGGCGCCGGGTCGCTCCCGGCGCTCGGCGAATAGGCAGGGCGTTTCGTGCCCACTGTGCATGGCGACCAACAAGGCCCGGCGCCAACTCTCTGCCTGCCTCAGCCGCGGCATGCTGGTATAACGGTGGCACTCCCAGCAATCGATGAGGAGAGCCACCATGCCGAGCAGAGTTACTCTCGCTGCCGCCACGGCCGCCGCCATTGTCTTCCTCGCGGTACCCGCCGCGCCTGCCGCCGATGACGAAGCGATCCCGCGCACGGCCTCAGGCCGTCCCGACCTGACCGGCGACTACGAGATCTCCACGCTGACCCCGTTGCAGCGACCTCAGGAGTTCGGCGACAACCTGTACCTGACGCGCGAGCAGGCGGAAGAGATCGTCGAACGGGAACGCCAGCGCGTAGCGGCCCGCGCCGCCGTCCGCCGGATCGACGAACCGCCCCCACCCGGCGGCGCTCCGCCCATCGGCCTCGGCGACGAGTTCCGGGAGACGAGCGGCGCCGGCAACGTCGGCGGCTACAACAACTTCTGGACCGATCGCGGCAGCGACGTGTTCTCGATCGACGGCAGGTTCCGGACCTCGATCATCGTCGATCCGCCGAACGGCCGGATGCCGCAACTGACCGCCGAGACGCTGCAGCGGATGTCCGAGCAGCGCGGTCGCCGGCGGGGCAACGACGGCACGGCCTGGTGGCTCGAGGTCGAGGGCCCCGGTCCGTACGACGGCCCGGAGAACCTGGGCGTGCCTGAACGTTGCCTGATCGGCTTCGGCTCCACCGGCGGACCGCCGATGCTGCCCGTGCTCTACAACAACGCCAAACGGATCGTGCAGACCGAAGACCACCTGATGATCCTGGTCGAGATGGTGCACGACGCGCGCATCGTCCGCATCGGCGGCGAGCACGCCCCGGAGGGCGAGCGCCGCTGGCTCGGCGACTCGATCGGCTGGTGGGAGGGCGACACGCTCGTCGTCGAGACGACGAACTTCATCGACCGCCCGGCTCTCTTCCTGGCCTCACGGAACCTCAAGGTGACCGAACGCTTCACCCGGGCCAACGCGGACGACCTGCTCTACGCCTTCACGGTCGAGGATCCGACCGTGTGGAGCGCGCCCTGGAGCGGCGAGTACCTGTGGCCGGGCACGCCCGCCAAGGTCTACGAGTACGCCTGCCACGAGGGGAACTACGCCATGGGCAACATTCTCAGGGGCGCCCGGCTGCTCGAGGACGAGACGCGCGGCGCGGCCAGCGGCGGCCAGTAGCCCCCGCCGGGCGCCGCCTCCGCAACCGCCGCTACTGCTCGGTCGGATCCCGGCCGTCGCGCGGCGCGCCCGTGCCAGAGGAACCCATGAACAGCTTGCGGCCATCCGGGAAGGTCAGGTCGCGGCCGTTCGCCTTGTTCGAGCCGTCCTTCGCCTGGTAGCCGTCGACGACGATCTCGGTACCCGGCAGGAGCGATCTCTTCGTGAAGCCGCGCCTGGCGAGCGTGTTCGGCGTGCCGCCCTCGACCATCCAGACGGTCGCACTGCCGTCGTCGTTCATCACCTCCAGGTGAATCCAGGCGTGGGGATTGATCCACTCCATCTTCGTCACCTTGCCGCGAAGCTGGAGCGGCCTGTCGGCGTCGAACTCGGCCGAAAAGGCGTGATGAGCGGCGAGCGGAATGGCGAGCACCAGGGCGAGGCCTGCTGCCAGTAGGACGATTCGCTGGAACTTCATCGCTGTTCTCCTCTCCTTGGCGGTATCCGTCAGGGACCCGAGTCGGCGCCCTTGCGGAGGTGGCCGTACATCAGCTCCTCGGCGAACTCGACGCACTTGAACTCGAGCAACTGCATGTTCGGGTCGACCCTGCGGTAGAGCGGCAGGCTGATCGTCCAGGGCTGGCTGTAGACGTTCTCGTCGGTGATCGTCGCCTCGTACTGGAGGTGATACGGGCTCATCGCGGTCCAGCGCTCCTCGACGTGGATCGCGTCCGTGTGGTGGTTGCCGCTCGAGTCGAGCCAGGTGTCGGGCACCTGGCTCGTCACGTCGACGACCAGCGTCTCACCTTCCCAGCGACCGATCGAGTGCCCCATCCAGGTATCGAACGGCGCCTCGAAGCCCTCGCGGTCCATGTAGATCACGCGGCTGGCGCTGGCGAACTCGTAGGCGATCAGCACGTGATCGGGCGTCTGGACGATCTGGAACGGGAACGGCATGTAGTTGGCGCGCGGGATGCCCGGCATGTAGCACTTCACCGCCGGATCGAGCGCCAGCCAGTTCTCGCGGTTCTGATCGCGCTTCTCCAGCGCCTCCGGCAGGTACGGGATGTTGCCGCCTTCGACGATGCCGAGACCGCCCGGTATCGCGCCCAGCGCGGCCATCTCGACCACCGGGCCGTGGCGTGCGGCGTGCGGTTCGATGTCCCAGTGGGCCGCGCCCAGCGCCTGCCAGATCCCGTTGAGATCCGGCCTGTCGTCGTGGGTGCGCGGCGCCCTGTAGTCGCTGTCCTGCGCCGCCGCGGGCACCGCCGCGAACACCAACGCCGCAAGCAGCGTCAACACCGCCCGTTCCGTGAGACTCCGCTTCATCACAATCTGCCTCCTCCGATGAGGGCCTGCTCTGGTCGCGAACGGTGAGGATAGCAGTCCGTTCGCCGGGTTCCGCCGCGACGCGGAAACGAACGGCTGGCGCTAACATGTGAGTCTCCGTTGACCGGTTCCGCACGCCACCGCCGGCCGCCGAGGCTGCTGGTCGCTACCGCCGCCATGGCGCTCACGACCGCGTCCCACTTCGCGAGCCCGACAGGGGCCAACGCGCAGGACGGTCGGCCGCGGCCGGATCAGATTCGAGAGGACATCGTGCTCCGCGAGTCGATCGACGTTCGGCTGATCAGTCTCGACGCCGTCGTCACCGACTCCTCCGACCGGCCGGTGACCGGCCTGACCAAGGACGACTTCGAACTCAAGGTCCAGGACGAACCGGTCGAGATACTGAGCGTGGCCGCGGGAGAAGACCTCCGCACCACCGTCACCGGACGGCTGACGATTCTCCTCTTCATCGACGAGCGCCACCTGCAACGGAAGCACCGCGACGCGGCCCTGGCCGAGATCGCCGGAGCACTCGACGAGGAGATCGCGGCCAACCCGACCTGGGTGGCGGCCGCCGCGTTCGGCGACCGTCTCGAGCCGCTGCTGTCACCCACCCGCGACCGAGCGGCGGTACGGGCGACGATCGAAGCCGCGATGAACCGGGACATCCCAGCGACGACCCTGCGCACCCACCAGCGCTCCGTTTCCCTGGCCATGAGGGAGACGCTGCGCCTGATGGCGGCGAGGGGCAGCCGCTACCGTCTCGGCGAGGCTTCCCTCGCCAGCGTGGAAGCGAACCTCCGCAGCTTCGGCGAGGCCCTGCGGCAGGACACCCTGCTGACCGTCAGCGCGGTGCGCTCGCTGGTCGAGGCGCTGGCTTTCGTTCCCGGCCGCAAGGCGATCCTGTTCGTGAGCGACGGCCTTCCCCGCCACCCCCTCGACAGCGCGGCCAAGACGATGTACGACCGCCTCGCGGGCGCTTCCCGGCAGATCGAGGGCGACGAGATGATCAGCGCCCGCGGCTCGCTCGACCTGAACGACCGCAATCACCGGCCCTTCGGCGTCGACCGGGCAGACCGCATGGGCAGGGCCACGAACATCGTCCAAGTCGACGACGGCGGCGCATTCGCCTTCCAGACATTGGCCGCCGAGCTGAGTTGCGCGGACGCCTTCGATCAACTGGCGGCACTCGCGAACACTCACCGGGTCACCTTCTACCCGCTCAAGCCGCCGGTCATCGACCCGGCGATCAGCGAACTCGGCGAGAGTTCCAAGGACCGCGGCTCGATCGTCGAGCTCTCGAACGTACGGACGGGACTGAACAGTCTGGCCGGCCTGACCGGCGGGCTCTCCTTCGTCTCCGATACCGGCGTCGCCGAGTTCCTGCAGTCGACCCGCACCGACATCTCGACCTACTACTCGCTCTCCTTCACGCCTCCCGACTCGATGGGCGACACCGGCATTCGCGAGATCACCCTCCGGCTGCGGCAACGGCCTCTCGCCAGGAGCGGCTCGCTCCGCTACCGGGCGAGCTACGCGCCGGTGACGATCCAGCAGAACCTGGCCAGCCGGGCCTGGGGAACGCTGCTGTTCGGCTGGGAGGAGAACAACCACGGCATGGAGGTCCAGGTCAGGAGGTCCGCGATGCGCGAGCGGCCGGACCAGCCCGGGCAAACGCCGCTGGAAGTCAGGGCCAGTCTGCCGATCGGCGACCTCGAACTCGCGCCGGTCCGGGCGACGCGCAACCCGGTCGCCAGCGGCTTCTTCCGCGTGGTCGTCCAGGTCCAGCGCGACGACGGCAGCCGGATGCCTCCCCAGCACTTCGACTTCGAACTCAACGTGCCGGTCGCCGAACTCGAGCAGGCCGGAGGCCAGTACATCGCCGTCCGCAGCGAAGTCGTCCTGCCGCCGGGCTCCTACCGGCTGGCGGTCGGCATCTGGGAGGAGAACAGCGGCCGCTCGTCCTTCGTGGTCCGGGAGTTGGCGGTGCAGGCCGACCCAAGCGTCGCCTGACGTGGCTGGACTGGCCGCCAAAGCGGAGCCGGCCTGGCGGCCGGCACGCGTTTCCGGCCACCTACGGCGGCAGCGGGTCAGAAGACCCGCGCACCCAGTGGGCGGCCAGTTCCAGCCGCGTCAGCGCTGCAGCAGGTAGTTCAGCTTGACGATCAACTGCCGGCCCAGGGGCTCGCGACGGCTGATCGTCTCGGCCGTCCAGTTCTCGTTGTAGACGATGAAGAGGTCCGAGCCCGGACGGTAGATCCAGTGGAAGCGCGCGTTGACGCCGAGCAGCTCGTCGGACGTGTTGTACTGGGCCAGCAGGTTGAGCCGGATGTTCGGGCTGAAGGAAACGTCGATCCGCTGGCGGAACTGGTCGAAGCTGAAGGCGCCGGCCTGCAGCTTGACGTCCGCGTAGGTCCACTGCGTCGAGACGCGGAGGAAGCGGGACAGGCGAAAGGTCAACCCGGAGTTCGTTCTGAGCCAGTTGCCGTCGAAGAAACCGCCCCCGAAGGTGATGTTGTCGAACCAGACGGCCCGCCTGCCGCTCGTCGAGAACCCGCCGGCGAAGCCGTCGTTCTCGTAGAGACCCGGCTGCACGACGATCCCGGGTGAGATCTCGAACGGCGCGAACAACTGCTCCTTCGTTCTCCGGACTCCGCCCCAGAGGAACTCGCCGCTCAGGGTCTGCACGCCCAGCGGCGAGACACCGACAGTCTGGCTCTCGAGCCGGCCGTCGCTGCTCCGTTCGAAGCGCTCGTAGCTGAGATCCGACCACCAACTGAGGAGCCCGGCCCTCTCGATCCTCGGCCGCCACTCCAGGCGTGGATTGACCATCCGGAAGTCCCGACGCTGCAGGAATCCGACCGCCGGTTCGTAGTCCGGCTGCACCTCCACGTAGTCCCCCGTCAGACTGAGCTCCGGCCCCTGGTAGATGAAGCCGGCCCCACGCGACTCGTTGGCCTCCTGCTCGGAATCCGGGACCCCGCGATCGCTCACCGCCCAGAAACCGGAGAACTCGAGGCGTTGAGTCGGCTTGAAGTCGACGTCGAGGCCGTAGAGGCGTTCGCTCTCGAACCCCTCGCGGCTCCTCTCCGTGAAGATGCCGCCGACCGTTGATCGGTCGCCGATGTTCCGGGTCACCCGGGTCACGCCGTAGGTCGTCCCGGGCACGAGCATTTCGCCCGCCTCGCCATGGAGCGCCTCGGTCCGCGCACCGAGAGCGCCGACATTCCAGCCCCCGGCGCGGCCCGTGAGTCTGGCGCCGAGCTCGAGAGGGACCGTGCGCCCCTGGTCGAGGCCGATACGGCGGGAGAAGAACGGCCTCATCAGCGCGCTCTCCCACGGCACCTTCGGCCTGGGACCGAAGTCGAACACGCCGGCGTTCTCGAGGAAGAAGTCGCGCTTCTCGGGGAAGAACAGGGAGAAGCGGGTCAGGTTCACCTGCTGGTCGTCGACCTCGGTCTCGGCGAAGTCCGTGTTCCAGGTCAGGTCCAGGACCATCGAACGCGTCAGGCCCCACTTCAGGTCGATGCCTCCGTCCGAGTCGTCGGAGCTGCCCAGAGCCGGGTCGTCGGTGCGGCCGCCGATGACATAGGGCTTCACGTCGAACTGACGCGAGGGCCGGAGGCCTCGAAGACCGGTCAGATCACCCGCCAGGGAGACACGATACACGGCGATCTTTCCCTGCTGGTTCAGGTCCTCGGCACTTGCCTCGAGAGGCATCGCCGCCCAGTGCGTCTCCTCGTTGCGCCGGCGGATGACCCGCTGGACGTTGAGCCCCCACAGCTCGGCCCGGGGATCAAACCGAAGGGTGGAAACCGGAATCGCGATCTCCGCCACCCAGCCCGCCGCGGTCCGGCGCGCCGAAACCCGCCACACACCGTCCCAGGCCCAATTCACGTCCCGGCCCTCGTCGGTAACCAACGCGTCGCCGCGGGCGCCGTTCGGGTTGGTCACCAGGACGTAGCCGTTGCGGAGGTCGTGGAACGTGTCCAGCATCAGGAGGATCGAGTCGTCCTGGAACAGGTCGCTGTCCCGCTCCATCTCCTTCGCCACGATCCGTTCCGGCTCGCGGTCGTTCGCGCGGACCGCGACGAACAGGGTGTCCGGCGTGTAGGCGACGGCGAACTCGGTCGTTTCCGTCGACGGCGCGCCCGGGCTTGGGTCGCGCTGCGTGAAGCCGCCCGTCCACTCGGCGGCCGACCAGGCCGAGTCGGTCAGCTCGCCGTCGACCCGAACCGCCTGGTCGATCCGGAGCGCAGCGAGACTGGGCCGGTCCTGGGCGGCGACGGGGGACGGCGCGAGGAACGCCGGTAGAAGCAGCGTCGAGACGGACAGGACGGCCCGCTGCCACCACACGCTCAGCATCGCCGGATCATCCGGCAGCCCCCCGGGCCCGCTGCTCTTCCCGACGGCCCGCCAGAGAGTCGAGAACCCGGTGAGGGGCCGATCGCGCCTGACGGTCGGCCGCACGAATCAGCAGAGGTCCGACCGCGAGGGCGCCGAGAATCAGAGCCAGACCGCCAAGAGTCGCCGCCGCCGGCCCCCAGGCCACGTTCCGAGCCAGATGCTCAAGCAGGAAAGGAGTCCCCCCGGCGAGCCCGACGAAGCAGAGCGCCGCAGAGAAGCCGCCCGGATCGGACGGGAACTTCAGGGCGTAGGGCCCGATATCGACCGGATACGGCCAGCGGACCGAAGAGTACGCTCCGAAGCCCAGACCGGCGATCAGGACGACCGCGGGAAACCCCAGCCACAGGGCGAACGTCCCCCAACCCGGCCAGCCCACCCGCTGCCAAGCCCAGGCCACGGAGAGGCCGAAGACGAACGCGGGAAAGAGCGTCAGGCCCTTGCCGCCGGCCGTCGCCACGTCGACCAGGCGCACCGGCAGCAGGAACCGCTCTCCGATCGAGCGGTGCGCCACCCCGTAGACGTTGTTCCGGAGCCCCAGCATGAACCCGATGATGACAAGCCCCTGCACGATGCCCAGCAGACGGCCCGTCTGCACCAGCGGCGCCAGAAAGACGCCGATCACGAGGATGCCGCGGACCCACTTCAGCCTCATCCACGAATCGAACTCGATCAGGGTCAGGCAGGTCGAGGGCCCGAGGCGCCGCGACCTGCGCAGAATCCGCGCGAGCGGCAGGTGGACGCCTGCGACGTCGTCCGTTCGCCCCGACAGGGCGGGACGCTGGTTCCTCAGAATCCGGTACTCGGCCAGCATGCAACCGGCGGCGGCAAGCCACAGCGCAACCAACCGGACCAGGTTCGCGCCGAGATCCCGCGGCGCCTCGAAGATCGCGGCAACCAGCCCACCCGGCAGGTAGCCGGCGGCCGTCAGCAGCCGCGACTCGCGCACCTGGTCGGCGATCAGTTCGATGACCGGCTGCTCCGTCAGATCGAGTGCCCGGTCCCTCATCACGGGCTCGACCGCGAACGCGGCCGCCAGGGCCAGAACCACCAGCGCGGCCGTGGTCATCCAGCTCGCGTTCAGATCGTCGAGTTTGAGCAGAACGAGAGCAACCAGCCGGCCCAGCAGGACGACCAGGGCGACCGTCGCGAGCAGGGCCGCGACGAAGTGCGCAAGACCGTCGGTCCGCCTGAAGAGCAGGTAGAGAAGCGCCGGGCCGAACAGGGCGATCCAAGGGCCCGACAGTCCGGCGCCGACGCGCAGGGAGTAAAGAGACCTGAACCGGACCGGCAGCGCCACCAGCCCCCGGAAGTCGAAGTGCCGGGACATCTCCAGCCGGCCGACGACCGCCACGAGCAGCCAGGACAGAACACCCAGCGCCGCGAGAAGGTTCAGCATGTTCCGGCGTAGGCGCTCGTCCTGCAGTTCGAACGTCGCCGCGGCGCCAAAGGCCGCGAGCAGGCCCACGAACAGGAATCCGCCGGCAATCGCCAGCCGGCCCCAACGTTCCGTCCGACCTCGCCGCCAGTTGTCTCGCAGAAGAACCGGCAGCAACGCCCGGCACTCGCCCAGCACGCTCATCATCGCGCGATCTTAGCCGCGCCATCGACCGTCTCAGGACGCGCGTCAGGCACTTCTGTCACCCCTGTTGCACGGACACCCGCGAGCCGCCGCAGGCGCTCTAGGCGCGATACTCTGAGGAGTCCCGACCGGCAAGGGAAGGCAGCCGGCGACCAGCCGCCGGCGCCGCAAGAACCGCAGGAGACATACGATGTCCGCACGCATGCTGTTGATCGCCCTGGGCTGCGCCGGCGCGGCCGGATTCCTCGCCGCCGCCGGCAACGACAAGACCTCCGACACGATGGCCTCGGCGGCCAACAACCTGCTCGCCGCCCTGAGCGATGAGCAGCGTGCGACCGTCATGCTCGACTTCGACGCCGCCGAACGCGTCGACTGGCACTTCATCCCCAAGGAGCGCAAGGGGCTGTCGATGCTGGACATGAGTCCCGACCAGCACCACCTGCTCCACGCCCTCCTCAGCGCCTCCCTCAGCCGCACGGGTTACGGCAAGACGACCACCGTGATGAGCCTGGAGAGCGTACTGCGGAAGCTCGAAGAAGCGGCCGGCGCCAACCGCTTCACCTCGATGCGCGACCCGCTCCGCTACCACGTGACGTTCTTCGGAGAGCCGAGCGAAGACGGCGACTGGGGCTGGAGCTTCGAGGGACACCACGTGTCGCTCAACTTCACCGTCGTCGCCGGCGAAGCGACCGCCTCCACGCCCCTGTTCCTGGGCGCCAATCCCCACCGCGTCCCGAGTGGTCCGCGCGAGGGTCTGCGTGCCCTGGGCCGCGAAGAGGACCTCGCCCGCAGGCTCCTCGACTCCCTCGACGCTGACCAGCGCAAGCGGACCGTGATCGGCGACGAGGCGCCGCGGGACATCTTCAGTTCGAACCAGCCGCGGGTGCAGCGCGAGGAACCTCAGGGCCTCCCCGCCAGCGCGCTCGGGTCTGATCAGCGCGAGTTGCTCGACGCGTTGATCGAGGAGTACGCCGGCAACGTGCCGCCGGACCTTGCCGAGAAGCGCCGCGCCCAGGTCGAAGCCGCCGGCGACGCGATCCACTTCGCCTGGATCGGCCCGGGCGAGCCCGGCGCCCCCCACTATTACCGCGTGCAGGCGCCCGACTTCGTCATCGAGTACGACAACGTCCAGAACCGGGCGAACCACAGCCACACCGTCTGGCGCGACTTCGACGGCGACTTCGGCCGCGACCTCCTGGCCGAGCACCACCGCGACTACAAGCACTGACGCGGCACCCGGCCGCGTTGCTAGGGTACGCCCCCACTCATCCAGGAGGCGCCCAATGTCAGCACCCGCTCCCGGCACGGCCGGGTGGCTTGCCCAGGTCCAGGAAGAAACCGTCGACCCGTCCCGCCGGATCGTCGATCCGCATCACCATCTCTGGCGACGTCCCACCGGCGACTATCTCCTCGAGGACCTGTGGGGCGACACGGAAGCGGTCGGCTCCGACGGCCA
>JAJDZH010000131.1 GCA_022824725.1 Thermoanaerobaculia bacterium
CGTCATCCCGGCCGATCGGATCGCGGCGTACGTGAATCTGGACATGGTCGGCCGCGTCCGCGACAACCGCCTGACCGTCCAGGCGGTCGGCTCGAGTCCCGACTGGACCGGGCTGGTCGAAGCCGCCAACGTCCCGGTGGGCTTCGATCTCGGCGTGCAGACCGACCCGTACCTGCCGACCGACACCTCGAGCTTCAACAATGCCGGCGTTCCGACGGTCAACCTGTTCAGCGGCTCCCACGAGGACTATCACCGGCCGACCGACACGGCGGACCTCATCAACTTCGACGACCTGGAGCGCGTGGCCCGCTTCGCCGCCCTGCTCACACGCCGCGCCGCGAACCAGACCGAGCCGCTCGAGTTCGTCAAGGTCGAGCGGACCCTCCAGCAGGGCGGCAGCCGCGACACCGTGCGCGCCTACACCGGCACGATTCCCGACTACGCCAGCGAAGTGGAAGGCCTGCTGCTGGGCGGCGTGATGGAGGGCGGCCCGGCCGCCGAGGCCGGCCTTGAGGCCGGGGACGTGATCGTCGAGTTCGCCGGCCAGGTAATCGCCAACATCTACGACTACACGTACGCCCTCGACGCCGTGAAGATCGACGAGCCGATCGAGGTCGTCTACATGCGCGACGGCGAACGGCATACGACGACGCTGACGCCCCGGGCGAGACGCTGAACCGCCAAGCCCCGACGACCAACGCCACACGCCCAGGGAGGCGCACCATGAACCTCGACCAACGCAACCGTGTCCCGATGCTGTCCGCCGCCGCGTTCCTACTCGGAGGCTTCCTCGCCGGCGCCCTGGCGGCCGCTCCGCCAGCTACGGCCGCCGACCAGACGGCGCCTGCTCCGCTACCGATCGCCGAACCGGAGAGCGCCGGCATGTCGAGCGAGCGCCTCGAGCGGCTCTCCGAGGCCGTCGGCGCCTACATCGACCGCCGGCAGGTCGCCGGCACGGTGACCCTGGTCGCGCGCCGAGGCAAGGTCGTCCACTTCGAGGCCCAGGGCGAACGCTGGCCCGAGGAAGGCGCCCCGATGACCCGGGACACGATCTTCCGGATCGCCTCGATGACCAAGCCGATCGCTTCCGTGGCGTTGATGACCCTGTACGAGGAGGGCCGCTTCCAGCTTCGCGACCCGATCGCGAAGTACCTTCCCGAGTTCGCCGAGATGCAGGTCGCGACGGTGCCGGACGCCGACGAGTACCTGGGCGCGCCCTACAAGCTGATTCAGGCCGCGCGGCCGATCACGGTCCAGCACATCCTGACCCATACGGCCGGCTTCGCGAACAGCTACCGCGGGCTGCTGGGCGCCGAGTACGCCAAGCTCCGCAGCGACCGGGACCCCGAGTGGACCGTCGGCGACTTCGTCACCGCCCTCGCCGAGCTGCCGCTCGAGTTCCACCCCGGCGACGCCTGGCAGTACGGCCCTTCCGTCGATGTCGTCGGGCGGATGGTCGAGGTGCTGTCCGGCCAGACCCTGGACGAGTACCTGAAGGAGCGCATCTTCGAGCCCCTGGGCATGGTCGACACGTACTTCTACCTGCCCGAGTCGAAGGTCGGCCGCTTCGCCGCGCTCTACCGGCCGGGCGAGGACGGCAGGATCGTCCTCACCGAGGCGCCGGACGTGAACGCCCGGCACGTCCGCGAGCCGCACAAGTACTTCAGCGGCTCCGGCGGGCTGGTCTCCACCGCCGCCGACTACTACCGCTTCCACCAGATGATGCTGAACGGCGGCGAGCTGGACGGCCAACGCATCCTCGGCCGCAAGACGGTCGAACTGATGACGTCGAACCACACCGGCGACCACGGCCTCTGGCTGCGCGGTCCCGGCTACGGCTTCGGCCTCGGCTACAGCGTGGTGACGGACAAGGGCGCCTCGGCGATGCCGGCATCGGTCGGGTCGTACTCCTGGGGCGGCGCGTTCTGCACCGTGTTCTGGGTCGATCCCGAAGAGGAACTGATCGGCATCCTGATGACCCAGGTCCGGCCGTACACGCACCTGAACATCCGCCAGGATCTCCAGAGCCTGACGTACCAGGCCATCGTCGACTAGCAGGGGATCCGGTGGCGACCTGGGCGATCGGCGACGTCCACGGCTGCTTCCGGACGCTCCAGGCCCTGCTCGGCCGAATGGAGCTCGACGTCCGCGCGGACCGTCTGTGGATGGTGGGCGACCTGGTGAACAGGGGGCCGTGCTCACTCGAGACGCTGCGCTGGGCGCGCACGCTGGACGCCGAGATGGGCGACCGTTTCCAGGTCGTCCTCGGGAACCACGACCTGCACCTGATCGCGCGGCACCTCGGGGTCGCCAGCAAGAAACCGCGAGACACCCTGAAGAAGGCCCTCAAGGCGGCGGACGCACCCGAACTGGTCGACTGGCTGCGCCGGCGGCCCTTCGTTCACTTCGACCGGGTCGCGGGACGCGACTACGTCCTCGTCCACGCGGGGCTGCGGCCCGGCTGGTTCCGGGAGGACGCCACCAAGGCGGCCAGGCGGCTCGAACGAAAGCTCCGGGGTCCGAAAGCGAAGAGCCTGTTGCGTCGCCGGAACAAGAAGTCGCTGGTGGCGTTCACCCGCATGCGGATGCTCGACGGGAAAGGCCGGACCCACGACTACAGCGGCCCGCTCGAGGAAGCGCCGCAAGGCCTCCGACCCTGGTTCGACGTGGCGCCGCGGAGCTGCCCGGACCATACGGCGGTCGTCGGTCACTGGGCCGCCCTCGGACTCCGCCTGCGACCCGACCTGCTCGCTCTCGACAGCGGCTGCGTCTGGGGTGCAGGGCTCACCGCGATCCGGCTCGAAGACCGGCGCGTCCTGCAGAAGAAGGTGATCGATCGATTGCCGGAAACCAACCGGGCCTCCCGTTCGTTGTAACCAATGAGGTGAAGGACGCATACGCGATCTCGCGCATTCTGCTGGCGGACGTCTACGACGCGACCGCCGAGCCGGCATCCGTCCCGGCGCCGCCGCGGCAGCGTCTGCGGCGACTTGCCCTCACGCTGTCGACCCTGCTGTTCGCGGCGGCTCACGCGGCGCCCGAGCGACGGGGGTCGACCGACGAAGCGCTCGACCGGCTGAACGAGATGACCTCGACGATCGAGGCCTGCCAGGACGGCGGCGTGCTGTCGTCCGCGGAAGCGGAGCGCCTGCGCCAGATGAGCGAGGCGCTCGACCGCAGCCTCCGCGACGACGGCTAGCTGGACCCGCCGCACCGCGCCCTGCGGCTCAGGCTCCCAGCCCGAGCCGGCGCGGGAGTTCCCGGGTCATCAGTTCCTCGACGTGGGCGCGGCTCGAGCCCAGCGCCACGACATCGAACTTGCCGAACTGCTCCAGCGGTCCCACGTTGTAGAGCAGGAACCGGCCGGCTGCCGAGCCGCGGTCGTGCACGGCATCGCCCAAACGCGCCAGGAGCTGCCGGAACGTGAGCCCCGTGAGTTCCGGATGAACGAAGGACTGCGCCTGATACGGCGGACGGCCGCCCGGGTAGAGCCTGTCGACCAGGCTCATCGGCGTGCTGGTGCCGCCCCAGCGTCCGTTGCACTCCGTGAACACGACCCGGCCGTCCGCCAGCACCAGGTGGTCGAACGAACAGCGGCCGACGTAGCCCAGCCGCCGCAGCGCGTCCGCCACCTGCCCTGACTGGAACACGATCCGCTCCTCCACCTCCGGCGCCAGCCCACTCGGCCGACTGCCAACGAAGACACCCTCCTCTCCGGCCAGGATCTGCTCGTAGACGCCGTCGAGCGTTGGCTCCCCGCCACCAGGGGGCGGCAGCCACCACTGAGTCGAAGGAGACGATGTCGCCTGTTCCCAGCGAACCGCGAGTACATCCTCGCCGCCCTCCCAGCCGGTCCTCTCGAGGAAACTCCGGACGATCTCCAGGGCCCCCGAGAGTCCACGGCGACGGAGCGCCGCGGACTCGAACACTTCGTTGCCCATCGCCGAAGCACAGCGCAGCCGCTTGAGCGCCACGGACGGA
Source organism: Thermoanaerobaculia bacterium (assembly GCA_022824725.1). GTDB lineage: Bacteria > Acidobacteriota > Thermoanaerobaculia > Multivoradales > Multivoraceae > Multivorans. The sequence goes on from JAJDZH010000131.1 coordinate 3,982, forward strand.
CCCGTTTCCGAGAGTTCGAGCAGCGCGCGAGCCAGCGCTTCCGGCGAAGCCGACCGGCGGCTTTCGGGCAGAAAGCCGGGACCGAGGACCGCGGTGACGAGGTCCTCGAAGTTCGCCTTGTCGTTGGCTATCCAGGTCACCGGCGGCGGCGCCAGCACCCGCACCCGGGCGCCGGTTGCGACGGCAACGGCCGCCGCGAGATCCCAGATCGCCTCGGCGCCGAGAAAGGGCTCGACCACGAGGCCGCCGCGGCGGGCAAGCGTTCCCAGCCGGCCCAGGAGCGCGCGGTTCTCCATGCAGGCGCGGGCGATCGCGAGCCGGTCGCCGGCAGGGTCGACCTCCAGGAGCTCCACCGCGGCGAGACCGAGGACCTCCCGGCAGTAACGCTCGTAGCCGGGTGACGCGGACGTCGAGGCCACATAGGAGTCGCCTCCCCGCGCCCGCAGCCGAGCCCGGTGCTGATAGTGCTCGACGCCGCTAACGCCGTCGAGGAACGGGATCGCCGCGAAGTCGTCCAGGTGCACGGCCCTGGTCCCCGCGTCGCTCGCCCGATAGCGAAACGCTTCAAAGGGACGGAGCCGCCGCTCGAGGTCGAGTCGGTCCCGGAACTCCGCCACCGCGGCGTCGACGGTCACTGTCCCTCCTGCCCCGCCCGCGGGCCTGGCGACTCGACCAGGAGTCGAACGCAGGCGCTTCGGTCCACCTTGCCCGAAGCGGCCAATGGCAGCGCAGCCACGACACGCCAGCACCGCGGCCGCTTGAACCCGGCGAGACGTCCACCCAGGTGCCTTCCGAGTCCGGCCAGCCCGCCAAGGGACTCGAAGCCGACGGTCGGTACCAGGACGGCGCCCACCGTTTCGCCCCACTCTTCGTCCTCCAGACCGACCACGCAGGCGGCCGCCGCGCCGGGCCACTCCACGACGGCCGCTTCGACTTCCGCGGGATCGACGTTCTCGCCGCCGGTCACTATCCGGTCGGAGCGGCGACCCACGACCCGGAGCAGACCGTCCTCTCCGATCGCCCCCAGGTCGCCCGTATCGAACCAGCCGTCCGCCTCGAAGGGGCGCTCGAGCGGCACGCCCGGCTCCGGGCCGAGATAGCCGTCGAACAGGCTCTCTCCCCGGATCTGAATGGCGCCGCGAACCTGAATCGTGCCGGCGGTCCCGTCCCGGGCCGCAACGCGTACCTCTACGCCGGGCAGCGGCGTACCGACCCCCCCAGGCGTCTCGCCCGGCCGCTCCGTCGCGACCTGGGAACAGGCCTCCGTCAGCCCGTAGGTCGCGAACACCGGCCAGCTGTTTTCTCTGGCCCGCTCCATCAGGGCCGGCGGAGCGCCGGCGCCGCCCACGAGCACGGCCCGCAGGCTCGGCGGCGGACGCCTGGTTGCCTGAAGAAGCCGCGCGAGCATCGTCGGCACGACGGACAGAAGCGTGATCCGGTCGCGTTCGACGACCCGAAGGGTCTCGGCGGCATCGAAGCTCCCGGAAGCCCGACGTCCACCCACGATAACCGTCCGCCGCGCATGGAGGCAGCGAACGACGATCATCAGGCCGCCCACATGAGCCGTCGGCAAGCTGAGGAGCCAGCGGTCGCCGGCACGCCAGCCCAGCACCCGTCCATGCGCGAGCGCCGACGCGCGCAGCGCCGCCCGGCTGAGAACTGCGCCCCGCGGCAGACCCGTCGTGCCGGAAGTGAAGACGATCGCGGCGCCCCGACCGACGCTCGGGTTGCCGGCCGCGGCGGGCGCCGGCATCGCGACCAGGGCTCCGCCACTCTCCAGGCACAGGCAGGCTCCGGCCATCCCGATCGCGCGGTCGCGTTCGGCGCGCGTCCACCGGGGATGGATCAGCACGAACGAGACCCGGTCCTCAAGCAGCGCGAGAAGGTTGACCACTGTGTCGGGCCCCGTGCCCCCAACGACGGCGACGACCGGCGCGTCCAGTTCGTCGAGCCGCGGACGCAGCGCGTCTCGCGTCCGATCCACCCGCTCCGCAAGCTCCGCCCAGCCGACCTCACGGCCACCGTCGACCAGCGCCGGCCCCCGCGCTTCACGCCCCGCCGCTCGAACCGAGAGTCCGTCGCTCAGTGCCGGGCCCCCAGCACGATGCCGATCGACAGGAGCACGCCGAACAGGAGAAGCAGGCGGGCGGTCGCCGCCAGCGCCAGGTTGAGGGCCGCGCCCTCGCCGCGCCACACGGACCGCAGCACGGCGACTGCGAACGGCAGGGCCAGCCACGACAGCAGGGGCCACGGACCGAAACGGACGACCAGCGGCAGCGCGGCGGCATGCCCGGCCAGGAGCAGCGCCGCATACTCCAGCCGCGTGAAGCGCGCGCCGAAGCGCACCGCCAGCGTCCGTTTGCCGGCCGCCGCGTCCGTCTCGCGGTCGCGGAGGTTGTTCACGACGAGAATCGCCGTCGCCAGGGCGCCGACCGCGATCGCTGCCCACCAGGCGACGGCCGGTATTTCCAGCGCCTGGACGTACACCGTCCCGACCACGGCGGCCAGACCGAAAAACAGGAAGACGAACAGGTCGCCCAGGCCGACATAGGCCAGCGCCCAGGGGCCGGCCGTGTACAGCAGCCCCGATGCGATCGAGACAGCGCCGACTACCAGCACCGGCCAGCCCGCGACCGCCACCAGGTAGAGGCCGCAAACGATGCAGAGACCGAAGGCGATCCACGCCCCGATCCACACCTGGCCGCGGCTGAGCAGCCCGGACTGCACCGCCCGTACTGGCCCTACCCGGCGTTCCGTGTCGGCGCCGCGATCGAAGTCGAGCACGTCGTTCGACAGGTTCGTGCCGATCTGGATGAAGATACCGACTCCGAGCGCGGCCAGGGCCGGACCAAGCCGGAAGCCCGATACGGACAGGGCGCAGGCGCTGCCGACAATGACCGGCGTCACCGCCGCCCACAGCGTCTTCGGACGAATCGCCTGCGCCCACGCCCCCAGGTTGCCGGGGCGGCGCCCGCCAAGGCTCATGGGTAGCGCTGGAACTTCGAGAAGTCCGGCTGCCGCTTTTCCAGGAACGCCTGCCGGCCCTCCTGCCCCTCCTGCGTCATGTAGAACAGCAGGGTCGCGTTCCCCGCCAGCTCCTGGAGGCCGGCCTGACCGTCGCAG
>JAJDZH010000082.1 GCA_022824725.1 Thermoanaerobaculia bacterium
ATGAAAAAGAAGCCGACGTAGATCCAGCGGTAGACCGGAATCGCCCTCGCTCCGAAGAGGTACTCGGTCGAGCGGTCGCCGTAGTACGACCAGGAGATGGCCGTCGACACGGCGAACAGCAGCACGGAGAGCGTGACGATCAGGTCGCCCCGGCTGCCCGGAAGACCGAGGCTGAAGGCGCGGGCGGTCAGTGGCGCACCGTTCAGCAGGGCGTCGCCCTCGATCCGCGGCTCGGCCGCCGCGGTACGGAGGGAACCGTCGGCGGCCAGCTCCAGCCTGCCGCTCCAGGCGGAACCCTCGTCGTCCACCAGGCGCGCGTCGACGATCGTCGCGTTGAGGAACACCAACGAGCCACTGGCGGCTCCGTCGACGACCTCGAGCGCGCCGCCGCCCAGGCCGAAACGCTCCTCCCGCGCCGCCAGCAGCCCGGAGTCGTCTTCCAGCACCCGGTGGATGCCTTCGACCTCGTCGAGACCGAAACTCTGGGGCGCCGCATCGCGCCAGGCGTCCGTCGTCACGATCACCAGGCCGGTCATCGTGCAGATGACCAGGGTGTCGATGAAGGGCTCCAGCGAGGCCACGAGACCCTCGCGAACCGGTTCGTCCGTCTTGGCCGTGGCGTGCGCGATCGGCGCGCTGCCCTGCCCCGCCTCGTTGCTGAACAGACCGCGCCGGATGCCCCACATCATCGTCATCAGGAAGGAACCCGCGGCGCCGCCGACCATCGAGGTCGGCCGGAACGCCTGCTCCACGATCAGGGCGAAGCTCGCCGGCACGCTCTCGATGTTCGCGAGCAGGATGAAGAGGGCGCCGCCAACGTAGATCACGGCCATGCCGGGCGCGAGAATGGAGGTCACCCTGCCGATGCGGCGGATGCCGCCGATGATCACGAGGGCCACGAGCGAGGCGAACACCAGGCCGCTCCAGACCGGCGCCAGGCCGAACTGGGACTCGAGCTGATCGGCCATCGTGTTCGCCTGGTTCATGTTGCCGGTGCCGAACGAGCAGATGACGGCCAGGCCGGCGAACAGCATGGCCATCCACTTCCAGTTCGCTCCCAGGCCCTTCTCGATGTAGTACATGGGACCGCCGGAGACGGAACCGTCCCCGTGCACGCGCCGGTACTCCACCGCCAGCGTGCACTCGGCGAACTTGAGCGCCATGCCGAAGAACGCCGTCACCCACATCCAGAACAGCGCCCCGGGACCGCCCATGCGAATAGCGATCGCGACCCCGGCAATGTTGCCGATGCCCACCGTCGCCGAAAGGGCCGTGGTCAGCGCCTGGAAGTGAACGAGGTCGCCTTCGTCTTCCGGGTCGTTGTACCTGCCGCCGAGAATCGCCCAGGCGTGCCGGAAACCCCGCAACTGGATCAGGCCCAGCCGAATCGTCACGAACAGGCCGGTGCCCAGCAACACGAGGGCGAGGATGGGCGCCTGCGGCGGCGTGTTCCAGACCAGGCCCTCCAGCCACCCGGCCACCGGTCCGAGCAGCCCGTTCACACCATCCGCAATCGAACCGAACACCTGCTCGGGCATCGCGCAGAGCCTCCCCTAGACGTAGTTGGCCGGATGGCCGGTAGCGAAGACCAGCACGGACTCGCCGCGACGGATGGTACCGGAGTCCCTGAGCTCCACGACCGCCGCCAGCGCTGCCGCGGTCTCGGGGCCGATCAGGAGCCCCTCCCGCGCCGCCATTCTCCGCGTCATCTCCGCCACCGCGTCCTCCTCGACGGCGACCGCCGTTCCACCGCTCTCGCGCACCGCGCGCAGGACCAGAAAATCGCCGATCGCTCGCGGCACCCGCAGGCCCCAGACCCGGGTATCCGGCGCCTCCCAGGGATTCGCATGCTCGCCGCCCTCCTCGCAGGCCCGCACGATCGGTGCGCAGCCCGCCATCTGGACGACCGCGAACTTCGCGGGCGGTCCGCTCAGAAGGCCCAGCCCGCGGAGTTCGGCGAAGGCCTTCGCCATGCCGACGATGCCGGTGCCACCCCCGGTCGGGTAGACGATCCAGTCCGGCAGCCGCCAGCCGAACTGTTCGGCGACCTCGAAGCCCATCGTCTTCTTGCCCTCGACGCGGTACGGCTCGCGAAGGGTGGAAAGATCCCAGAAACCGCCGCCACGTTCCTGGAGCGCGGCGCCTGCGTCGACGAGGGTGCCGCCCGACTCGATCACCTCCGCGCCGAACCCACGGCAACGCTCAGCAACGGTCGCCGGAGTGTCCTCCGGCAGCCCCACGCGGCAGGGCAACCCGGCCGCTGCTGCGTAGGCCGCGGCCGAGACGCCTGCGTTGCCGGCGCTCGGAAGCTGGATCCCGGGGGCGCCGAGTTCCCGGGCCCGGTTCACGGCCAGGGAGAGTCCCCGGTCCTTGAACGAGCCCGTCGGGTTTCCCGCCTCGTTCTTGACGAAGACGCTCACGCCCTCCGGAGCCGCGCGTCGAAGCCGCAGCACGGGAGTGCCGCCCTCGCCCAGATCGACCCGGGCGTGGAAGTCGGACACCGGCAGCAACTCGCGGTACCGCCACAGGGTCCACGGTCGCTGACGGAGGTCGCGCGCGAGGGTCTCACCCCGCTGCCGATCCAGTTCGTAGCTTACGAGCCACGGCTTGCCCGCGGGCGACAGGAAGGCCGGCTCGTCCAGAGGCGCCTCGACCCCGGTTGCGGAGCAAACCAGGCCCCGGGCCCAGCGCTCCATGCTCTCACTGTCCGCATCCATCTTCGAACCTGCCGCGCCGACCCTAGCAGCGCTGCTCGCGCGCTGTCGCTCGACACACACAAGCCACTGAAAAACAACAACTTAGGGGAAAACTGTGCTATCATAGCGCCCTCGCATCAACTTCTTGGCATTCGCGCATGAGTCAACGAATTGGTCACTTTGAGATTCTCCGCCGCCTCGAAGCGAAGGCTGGAGCAGCCTCCTATCTCGGTCGCGACACGCGGGACGAAAGCTGCGTCGTCGTCGACACCTGGGTCACGGAGAACGCCGAAGCTCAGGCCCTGTTCCTGAAGCGGGCCGCCGCGATCGAACAGCTCGAGCATCCCTCGATCGCCCGGATTCTCGACTTCGGAATCGACGGCGCGACATCCTGTCGAATCGAGCAGTCCCTGGGCATCGAGACCTTGGCGGCCCGACTTGAGCGGTGCGAGACGCTCCCGGTCGGTACGGCTCTGGGCTGGCTCGCGCAGGTTGCACGCGCACTGGAGTACGCGCATGGCCGGGGCGTCGTCCACGGAGATATCCACCCCGGCGCCATCACGATTCGCTCCGACGACACCGCTGCGGTCCGGGGTTTCGCGAATCCGCGACCGCGGGCGCACGTCAGGTACAGCGCACCGGAGTTGCTGCGCGCCGAGAACGCCGATGTGCGGACGGACGTCTACGCGTTCGGTGTGCTCACGCATCGCGTGCTGTCCTTCCAGCCCACCGAACGGCCGGCGCCCCAGCGCCGGCTGAAGTCGAAGGACCGGCGTCTCCTGGAAGAGGCGATCAGGGCTCAGCTCCCGGCGCATGTCGCGAAGTCGCTTGTTTCCGTTCTCGAAGCCTGCCTCAGGGACGATCCCGCCAAGCGTGCAACGCACTTCACCTCCATCGTCGACGCCCTCGAAGACGCCCGCCGGCATCTCCTCGCCGAGACCACCAGCCACAAAGCGCCGTCGCAGGACGGGCCGAGGGACTGGACGGCAACCTCGGTGCAGACACCGCAAACCTCTGCCTCCTCACTGATTGAAGTCGAGATCAACGGAGGCGCCGAGTCTCCGGAGACGACCTCCCCGCCGACTCTCGACCGGGTCGCCGACGCGATCCGTCGGCCGGCCCGTTCCCGCCTTCGTCGCCGCTGGCTGACTTTCGCCACGGTCGCCGGAACGGCACTCTGGCTCGGCGGCACACTGTGGTGGTCGAAGGGCAGCCCGCTCGCCGGCTCGGAAGCGCCGGCGCCGCGGAACGAGGCGCCGGTCGAACGGCAGGCTCTGGCCGCGGAGACCGGAAGCGAGGAACCCGCCACGCAGCCCGTCAGTCCGGGTACGCTCGAGGAACCCGAAGCACCACCCCCGGACGCCGGTCCAGCCGTCAGCCGGGGCATCGGCCGTCTGGCCCTCGCGCCCGCCTGGGATCCGCACATCACCGTCTCCATCGACGGCGACACGCCCGTGGTCCTCGACCGTAGAAGGGTCTTCGAGGTCGAAGCCGAAGTCGACCACGTGCTGACGTTCGAACTCGCCACTCGCGACTACCAGATCCGGGAACAGGTCGTTACCCAGGTCGGCGTCGACCGGCTGCTGGAAACGCCGGTGCCTCTGGTTCGACCCGGCATGGTCAGTGTCGCGGCGGCGACCGAATCGGAACGCCCCGTTTTCGTCCGCATCGGTGACGAAGCGATCGGCTGGACACCCATCCGCGACCTGCCCGTACCGGCCGGCACGCATGTGCTCAGTCTCCTCCGAAACCCCAGGTGGCAACCGGACGACCGGATCGACCAGAAGATCCGGGTCAACGCCAGGCAGGAAACGACGGTCCAGTTCGACCTCGAATCCGAGCCGGCCGTACTGATCGTCAACGGGCGGAGAATCGTGTACGGTCCACCTCAACCCGAAACGGCGCCGCAACCGCCGCGGCTCCCGGAGACGTCCACGGCGACCGGGCAGACCACGGCGCCGACGGACTGAGTCCGCAAGGCCCTTCCTCGGGCCAGGTCGGCAGCGGCCGGTTGCTGTAGGCTGACCACGAGGACGGCGAGAGACGATGGCCGAGACGATCGAGTTGACGGCGCCGCCCAGGAAAGCCCGTTCCCGGGCTGAGGAGCCGTCCGCCGCCAGGGACGAGGGAACGCCCCTCGACGTCAGCGTCCTCGTGCCGGTCCTTGACGAGAGTGCGACGGTTTCCACCCTCGCAGAGCGCGTGCTGGCGAACCTGGACGCCATTCACGTCCGGGCGGAACTCGTGTTCATCGACGACGGCTCGACCGACGGCACGTCCGATGCCGTTCGCCGCGAACACCAGCGCGATCCCCGGGTGCGGCTCATCCGGTTGCGCCGGAACTTCGGCAAGGCGGCCGCCCTTTCGGCCGGCGTGGATCACTCACGGGGCCGGATTCTCGTCACGATGGATGGCGACCTTCAGGACGATCCCGACGAGATTCCGCGCCTGTTGCAGGCGCTCGAAGACGGCCCTCTCGACCTCGTCTCGGGCTGGAAGCGCACCCGGCGTGACCCGTGGCGCCGTCGCCTGGCGTCCAGGGTCTTCAACTGGGTGACGCGAACTCTCTCGAACGTCCGGCTGCACGACTTCAACTCCGGCTTCAAGGCCTACCGCCGGGAGGTCCTGGAGCAGGTCGCCGTGTACGGCGAACTCCATCGCTACATTCCCGTGCTCGCCAGCCGGCGCGGCTTCCTCGTCGGCGAGATTCCGGTGGCGCACCATCCGCGCCGCGTCGGCCGCAGCCGGTACGGATGGGATCGCTCCTACAAGGGACCCGTGGACCTGATCACGGTCCTGTTCATCAGCCGGTTCACCCGCCGCCCGCTGCACCTCTTCGGCCCGATCGGCCTGATCAGCTTCGCCGCCGGTCTGGGTATCTGCGCCTGGCTCGCGACGCTCTGGTTCGCAGGCGCCTCGCTTTCGAACCGGCCGCTGCTGCTGCTCGGCGTCCTGCTGATGGTCCTGGGCATCCAGATCGTCACGACGGGCCTGATCGGCGAACTGATCACCTTCAAGAACTTTCGCCGGCCCGACAGCTACTCGGTGCGAGAGCGGGTCGGCTGAACCGGTTGCCCGGCAGCAGGAGCGCGGACCTGCGCATCCTCTTCCTCACCCAGACCTACCCTCGCTGGCCCGGCGACACGGCCGGACCGTTCATCCGCGAGCTGGCCCGTGGGTTGGTCCGCACCGGCGACCAGGTCACCGTCCTCGTTCCGCGCGCGCCGCAGGTGCGTCGTGCCTGGAACGACGACGGCGTGGATGTGCACTCCTTCTCATATGCCCCCCCTCGAATGGAGGTCCTCGGCTACGGCCGCAGTCTGGCCGCGGACGAGCATGTACGGCCGGGCGCGGCGCTCGCCGCTCCGCTGTACCTGCTCGCGGCGGCGAAAGCCGTCACCCGGCACCTCCGCCGCGAACGCTACGATCTGCTCCACGCTCACTGGGTCGCGCCGAACGGGCTCGTAGCCCTCTGGCCGGGTGTACACAGCCGAAAGACGCTGATCGCCGCCGGGCTCCACGGCAGCGACGTCTTTCTGGCTGAGAAGGCGGTCGCTCGCCCGGCCATCCGTCGGGCCCTGTCCCGCTGCGGCCTTCTCACCGGATGCTCGCCCGAACTCGTCGAGAGAGTCCAGCGGATCGGCTACCAGGGCAAACCGTCCCGCGTCATCCCCTACGGCGTCGATACCGACATGTTCCGCCCGGCCGCGGAACTCGGGGGCGAGCAGGACGTGGAACCCTGGCGCGAACGCCTGGACATTCCGGGAGACGCCACCGTCCTGCTCGGCGTCGGCCGCCTGGCCACGAAGAAGGGCTTCCAGGTGCTGATCGATGTTCTGCCCCGACTGCTCTCCGACTTCAGCGACCTGCACGCGATCATCGCCGGCGACGGCGATCAGATGGAAGGCTTCCGAGGGGCAGTCAATGGCTGGAAGCCCGATCACACGGGCCGTGTCCATCTTCCCGGCGCTGTCGCCCACGACGATCTGCCCGGCCTCTACCGCTGCGCGGACCTCTTCGTCCTACCCGCCGTTCACGATCCGCAGGGCAACGTCGACGGCCTGCCCAACGTGATCCTGGAAGCCCTGGCAAGCGGGCTGCCGGTGGTCGCGACCACGGTTTCCGGTATCCCTCTCGCGGTGGAGTCGGGAGCGCAGGGAATCCTCGTTCCGGAGCAGGATCGCGCCGCTCTGAGGGAGGCGATCGCGGGTCTCATCGCCAACCCGGAGGAGCGGCGCCGGATGGGCGCCCGCGCCCGCGGCCGGGCCGTCGCCCACCTGACCTGGGACATCGTGGCGGGTAGGTACCGGCAGGCCTACCTCGACGCCCTGGCGGACGGCGCCCAGCCATGAACCGGCCAGGCGGCCACGAAGCGATCGAGCCGCGACGTCGAGGGCTCTGGTGGACGATCCTGGCCGCAGCGATGACGCTGCCCACGATCGCCTCGCTCGCCTACTTCGTCTGGCTCGAGGGGACGGTCTGGGTCGCACCCGTCTACCTCGGAGCAAAGGCGCTCCAGTTCGCCGGACCGTTGGCGGCCCTGGGCCTTCTGCTGGCGGCCGCCTTCGGCCCCTCCAGGCCGGGCCGATCGATCGCCCTCGGGCTGGGCACCGGCATCGCGGGGGCCGGCTTCACCTGGCTGGCCTATGCCGTTCTGTTTGGCGGCGGCGAGATGGCCGCGACCGCCGCCGGGGCGATCACGGTCAAACTGGCCGACTTCCATCTCGACACGCTCGAGCGCTACATCGTCGCGGCGCTCCTGATCAGCTTCGTCCACTCCTGGCTCGAGGAGGTCTACTGGCGGGCCTTCGTCTACGGCAGGCTCCGCCGTCTGATTTCCTCCAGGTGGTCGCACCTGGTGGCAGCCATCGGCTTTGCCGCTCATCACGTGGTCGTCATCGGCGTCTATCTTGGCGATACCTCGATCCTGGTCCTGACCCTCATGTCGCTGCCGGTCGTCCTCGGAGGCGTCCTCTGGTCGCTGCTCTACCGCACGACGGGCAACCGTCTGCTGGCGCCCTGGCTCAGCCACGTCTGCTTCGACCTCGCGATCATGGCCGTGGGCTACGAGTTGATCTTCGCCGGTTGAAGCCCGAGCTCCTCGCGCGCGACCGGCAGCCCCTGTTCGCGCAGCCAGTCGTCGTTGTAGATCGTGCTCAGGTACCGGGTCCCCGAATCGGGAAACAGCGTCACGACCCGGGCGCCCGGCCGAAGTTCCGGCAGCATCTGCCGCACGCCCCAGAGCGCCGCGCCGCTTGAACCACCCACGAGCATCGCTTCGTGCCGTGCCAGTCCGCGGGCCGCAAGGAACGCCTCGGCGTCGCTGACCTGGAGCATCCGGTCGAAGACCTCGAACTCCGGACAGTCGATGATCTCTTCGTCCCCCAGTCCTTCGAGCAGGTAGCGGCCCGCCGGCGCGGACGCGTCGGAGGCTCCGGAGAGAGCCGCGAAGTGGCGGCTGAACACGGACCCTTCGACATCGACCGCCACGACCTGGATGGCCGGATCCCTCTCTTTCAGGAAGCGGCCCACCCCTGAAACCGTGCCGCCGGTGCCGATGCCACCCACGAAGACGTCGATCCGGCCCTCCATCTGATCCCAGATCTCCGGAGCCGTCGTCTCGTAGTGGCACTCGTTGTTGTCCCGGTTGTTGTGCTGGTCCGGAAAGAAGGCTCCCGGCTCGGCCGCTACCAGGCTCCGGGCCTTCCGGTTGTACGACTCCGGGTGCTCGGGGTCCAGATCGCCGTCGACCAGGACGAGTTCGACCCCCAGAGCCCGCAGGCAATCGAGCTTCTCGCGGCTGGTCTGGCGACGGACGACCGCGCGGCAGCGCAGTCCGCGGGTCGTGGCCATCATGGCCAGGCCCATCGCCGTGTTGCCGGAGGACGCCTCGATCACCAGCCCGCCGGGTTCGAGCGCGCCGGACGCGAGCGCGCGATCCACGAGGTACCGCGCGACCCGGTCCTTCACGCTGCCCATCGGGTTGAGGTACTCGAGCTTCGCGAACACCTCGACGCCGGCGCCGGCGTCGCCCAGGGAACGCCGGAGACGGACCATCGGCGTACCGCCGATCGCCCCGCAGACGTCCTCGCAGACGCCCGGGGGAACTCCTTCGGACCGGTTGACCGCCGCCTTCAAGGTAGCGAAGACTACTCCTCCCCGTCGCTGCGGAGCAGCCGGTCGCGAACGATCTGCATGTCCTCCCAGGTGGCCCGCTTGTACGACGGATCCCGAAGCAGGAAAGCCGGGTGATAGGTGACCCGCACCGGCACGCCGCCGGCCTCGTGCCAGGTCCCCCGCATGCGCCCCAGCGAGGTCTTCGTCCCCAGCAGAAACTGCGCCGCTACCCGCCCCAGGGCGACGATCACGCGGGGTGCGATGAGTTCGATCTGGCGATCGAGAAAGGAACGGCAGGCCGCCGTTTCGTCAGGCTGCGGATCCCGGTTGTTCGGCGGCCTGCACTTCACGACGTTCGTGATGTAGACGTCCTCGCGCCGCAGGTCGATGGCCTGGATGATCTTCGTCAGAAGCTGGCCCGCAGGCCCCACGAACGGCAGACCCTGCCGGTCCTCCTGCGCGCCCGGGCCCTCGCCCACGAACATCAGATCCGCTTCGCCGTCGCCGGCGCCGAAAACAACCCTCTGCCGCGTCTCGCAAAGCCTGCACGCCGTACAGCCCTGGGCCTCCTCGGCAACCGCCCGCAGGCGCTCCAGGCGTCCCCCGGTCGCCGCTGGCTTCGACGATGGTCGCCCCGGCGACGTCGCCGGCGGATAGGCGTCCGTGAAACCCAGATCCCGCAGCAGATCGATCTCCTGTGGAATCGGCAGACGGTTCCGGCTCACGTCGCCTCGGCTGCGAACAGTTCCAGCAGCCGTCCCGCCAGTTCATCCTTGGACTGCTTCGGGAAGCGCTCGACTTCCCCTTTCTGGCCAAAGGCGACGACTTCGTTGTCGGCGGACTCGAAGCCGATGTCCGCGCGGGAGACGTCGTTGGCAACGATCCAGTGCGCCCCCTTGGCCTTCAGCTTGTCCCGCGCCGAGCGCTCCAGGTGCTCGGTCTCCGCGGCGAAACCGACGCGCAGCGCTCGCGGCGCCACGGCCGCCAGGCCGGCCAGGAGGTCCGGGTTCTGTTCGAGTTCCAGCACCAGGCCGTCTCCGCCCGACTTCTTCATCTTCTGCTCGGCGCGCTCGCGGGGCCGGTAGTCGGCGACGGCGGCCGCCATGACCACAAGGTCCGCGTCGGGAACCGCCTCCTGGAGCGCCGCCTCCATCTCGGCGGCCGAGACGACGTCGACACGTTCCACGCCGGCGGGCGTCTCGAGCTTCACGGGACCGGCAATCAGCCTGACCCGGGCGCCACGGATCGCCGCCTGGCGCGCCAGCGCGAACCCCATGCGACCGCTCGATCGATTGCCCAGGAAACGCACCGGATCGAGCGCCTCGTAGGTCGGCCCGGCGGTGACGACGACTCTCCTGCCGGCGAGCGGGCCGGCGAACGCGCCGTCTCCCGCCTCGGGCAGGCCAAGGTTCCGGCACACGGCGTCGACGATCGCCTCCGGCTCGGCCATGCGGCCCCAGCCCCGCTCGCCTGAAGCCAGTACTCCCTCGACCGGGCCGACCACCTCGACGCCGCGGTCGAGCAGGGTGGCGACGCGGGCCTCGACCGCCGCCTTCCGCCACATGGCGTCATGCATGGCGGGAGCGACCACCACCGGCCCTTCGAACATCAGCGCGGTCGTACTCAGGAAGTCGTCCGCCAGGCCCAGCGCCAGGCGGGCCAGCGTGTTCGCGGTCGCCGGCGCGACGCACAGCAGGTCGGCCCACTGCGCGGCCTCGACGTGCAACTCCGCGCCGTCGCTGCCGCCGTCGCGCGCCAGGTACTCCTGGCCGTAGACGCGGTCGCCGCTCAGCACCTCCAGGGTCAAGGGAGAGACGAAACTCTCGGCAGCCAGGGTGGGCGCACAGCGTACTTCAAGGCCCTGCTCCCGCAGGCGACGGACCAGGTAAGCGCCCTTGTACGCGGCGATGCCGCCGGTGATCCCCAGGAGGACCCTGGCCGCCCGTTCAGGCACGCGGGACGGTCCCTAGTTGACGGTGCTGGGGGGACTCAGACCGCCGTTCTCCGCGTCCGCTCCATCCTCGTCAGCGCCGTCCGCGTCCGCGGATTCGGGCGCCTCGCCGTAGTCCCAGTCGACGAGCTCGTTCGCGATCTCCTTCATCGCATGCCGGGCGAACTTCGGGCTCTCCCGCTGCATCCGTTCCGGAGCCCCCCGGATCAGTTGCTCGGCGCGCCGCGCGGCCAGGAGCACGTACCGGAACTTGCTGTCGATCTTCTCAGGAATCCGTTCCATGTGCATGAAAGTCCGCGAGAACGCGGTTGACGCGTTCTCGCATCCGCCCCCTTCGCTGTCGTTTCTCGAGAATGATGGCCGCCAGGATCCTGCTGGCGGCCTCAGCGCGATCATTGACAATAACATAGTCGTAGTCCCGGACCCGGCCTACCTCGGCCAGCGAACCGGCCAGACGCTGCGCGATCTCGGGCGCGTCGTCCAGGTCCCGCCCCCGTAGCCGCGATACGAGCGCGTCGTAGCTGGGCGGCATGACGAAGATGCCCCAGACCGCGGTCTCGAGCGCGCCCGCAGCGCCGCCCGGCAGAGACATCACCTGCTTCGCGCCCTGCACGTCGATGTCGAGGAGGACGTCGACTCCTCGCTCGACGCGCGGCAGTACCTCGTCCACCGCCGTGCCGTAGCGATTGCCGTGAACCTCCGCCCACTCCAGGAACCGGCCATCGGCCACCATCCGGTCGAACGTCGCCCGATCGACGAAGTGGTAGTCGTCCCCGTCCCGCTCGTTCTCGCGGGGCCGACGGGTCGTGTGGCTGATCGAGAACTCGACACCGTCGACGAGCTTCATGGCGTGGTGGACCAGGGTGGTCTTTCCGGCGCCTGACGGCGCCGAGAGAATGAACAACTCTCCCCTGGGCACGACCGGCTCCTCCCCGGCGTCCGGTTCTCTGTCCACGCTCTTCATCCGCCCGCAGTCATTCGACGTTCTGCGCCTGTTCGCGCAACTGCTCGCACAGCACCTTACCTTCGACCACGCCTCGCTGCATCTCGAGATCGCGGCACTTCGAGCCGACCGTGTTCAGTTCGCGCAGAATCTCCTGGCTCAGGAACACGAGCCGCCTCCCGACCGCGCTCCCCTCCTTCATCGCCGTTTCGAAACCCTCCAGATGGCCATCGAGGCGTTCCAGCTCCTCGGCAGTGTCGCTGCGCTCGACCAGGAGAGCGACCTCCTGCACCAGGCGAGCCGGGTCGAGCGGGTCGCCCGCTCCCAGCAGTTCACCGATCCGGCGCTCGAGTTCTCCGGCCGCCTGTCCGATGACCTCGCTCCGGCGCGCCGCCAGAGCGCCGACGCAGGCGCGCAGCGAAGCCAGATGTCCGTTCAGCGAGTCGCCCAGAACCCGCCCTTCCCGTTCCCGCTCGACCACCAGAGACGCCATCGCGCGCCGGCACGTTTCCATCACCAGCGCTCGCTCTTGAGGACCGGCCGCGCCGACTCCGGATTCCGCCCGGAGTGCCCGGGCCGCCGTGAGGAGCTCCCCGGCGCTCAACCCCGAGTTGACGATTCCCCGTCGGCGCCAGCGCCGCACGGTCTGGTGCAACCGTTCCACGGCCGCGTCCGTCTCGTCGAACCCGGCCGCGTCTTCCGTCGACTCGATCTCGACCCCGATCTCCACCCGGCCACGCTGGACCTCGGCCGCGACCGCGGTCCGCAGTTCGGGTTCGAGGGTTCTGAAAGGGCTCCGCACGCGCAAGACGACATCCAGGTTGCGGTGGTTCACGGAGCGCGCCGTGACCGTCACTTGACGGCGGCGTACGGTTGCCGTCGCCTCGCCGTAGCCGGTCATGCTTCTCACGAGCGAGTCGCCCCTTCACGCCGCCGGCGCTCGGCCGGCTCTTCCGGGACCCCCAGTTCCTCGAGCAGGCAACCGGCCGCTCGCTCGCTCGCTCCGGACTCGCCGAGGGCCGGCCTCAGTTCGGCCAGCGCCGCGCGCATGGCATCGATGCGCTTTCGACGGCTCAGCAGCCTCGACGCCGCGGCGGCCATCCGTTCGTGATCCGCCTCCGCCTGCAGCAACTCGGGCACCACCTGGCGGCCGAGCACCAGGTTGACGAGGCTGACGAACGGCAGGTCGACCAGAAGACGTCCGACCGCGTAGGTCAGCGGGGAAACCCGGTAGACCACGATCATCGGCGTTCCGAGAAGCCCGACCTCGAGCGTGGCCGTTCCGGAGGCGCAGAACGCGAAGTGGGAACCGGCGACCGCGGCGAACCGGTCGGCGCGCACAACGTCCAGTTCGTCGCCGTCCAGAGGCCCACTGGCGATCAGGCGCCGCACGAGCGTCTCGTCAACCGTGGGCGCCAGAATCAGACGCACGCGGCCGGCGCGTTCCGCCGCCCCGACCAGCTCCGCGGCCGCTCGCAGCATGGGCGGCAGGATCCGCCGAACCTCGCTGTTGCGCGAACCCGGAAGAAGCGCCAGCATCGGCCGCTCCGGCACGCCGTCCTGCCGCTCCCATGCCGATTCGAGCTCCGGTACGTCGTCTACCAGGGGGTGTCCCACGTGATCCACGTGGAGTTCGTGTCCCCGGTACACCTCGACCTCGAACGGAAAGAGCACGAGCATCCGGTTGACGAGGCGGGCGATCGTCCGTACCCGCCGCCGCCGCCATGCCCACACCTGGGGCGACACGTAGTACAGAACCGGTATGCCACGGCGGCGCAGGCGACGGGCCAACCTCAGGTTGAAGTCGGGGAAATCGACCAGAACGGCCAGGCTGGGCCGGCGCGTCTCGGAAGCCAGCAGCAGCTTGCGGAACGCGCGGCGGATGCGCGGCAGCTCGCGGGCAACCTCGGCGATGCCGACGACCGCGACCTCGTCGCTGTGCGCGACCGGCTCCAGGCCGGCCGCCGCCATCGCGTCGCCACCGAGTCCGAAGAAGCGGATTCGCCTTCCGTCTCCGGCCAGACGGGCCACGGCCTCCATGAGGCCCGCGGCATGCCGATCGCCCGACGCCTCTCCGGCGGAGATCAGAACGCTCAGGGAATCGGCGTTGGCGGCGACCATGGAAACGGGAACATCAGCCAGGCGAGCACCAGCCCCCCGCCGACCATGCCGATCATCATCTGCAGGAAGAGCCGCGCCCTGTCCCTGAATCGCCGCCGCCAGAGCACGGCAAAGAACAGGCTGACCTGCAGAGCGTAGATCACCATCAGGGCAAAGTGACTGGTCAGCACCGGATCAGTCCTTCGAACCGCTGGCGATGTCCCAGGCGTCGAGTACGGCGAGCAGATTCAGAAGACCGGCGGTGAGCAGGAATGCCTTGCCGTACTCGAACGTCGAAGAGAGGATGTCGCCTTCGTACTCCACCACGTAACGGGCGAGAAGGTAGGGAGCCCCGGCGCCCATCGAACTCAGCGTTGCAAGACGACTGAGCGGCTGCTCGGGAATCACGACGTAGAGGTGACCCTGCAGCCAGCACCCGAAGAGGAAGGAGAACAGCACGACCCCGCAGACGACGGCCGCCCGGCGCGGTTTCTTCAGCAGCATGTGACCGGACCCGGGCACCGCCCAGGCAGCGACCGCGACCAGAATCTGCCGCGCGAGTCCCTGAGGCTGCGAGGGGGGGGCGGCAGGAGGCGGAGTCGTCGTCATGCGTGCGCGGCGGCGGGCTCGGCCACGGGACCTGGCTGCTTCCTTCAGCCCCGGGCGGACCTACTCGTCGGAGTTGAGGCGTTCCCTGAGTTCCTTGCCGGGCTTGAAGTAGGGAATCTTCTTGGAGGGGACGTCGACCCGAGCGCCGGTCTTCGGATTCCGGCCGATCCGGGAACCCCGTTCGCGAATCCGAAAGCTCCCGAAACCGCGGAGCTCGATCTTGTCGCCGTCCTTCAGGGAGTCGACGATGCTCTCGAAGACCGTGCTGACGATGACCTCGGCGTCCTTCTTGGTGAGGTTGGCGCTACGGGCGACCTCCTCGACCAACTGTGCCTTCGTCACGCCGTGGCGGATGTCGGAAGGGAACTGGATCGCGTCTTTCATTCTCGGCTCCTCCCAGAGGTCCAGCAGGTACTAGCTCCCCTCCGACTCCTCGTCTGCCGGATTCTCTTCGGCAACGGCCTCGCCCTCGGGCCCGGCCTCGGGCTCGTCGGCCGCCTCAACTTCATCACCGTCCGCAGGGGCCGCGCTCATCTCCGCGACGTCCTCGGCACCGTCCTCCATGGCCGCTTCCGCCGGCTCTTCCGCCCCGGATGCCTCAGCCTCGCCGGCGGCATCTTCCTCCTCGGCGTCTTCCTCGGCCGCGGCCGCCGCGGCGCGGGCCGCGGCCAGCTTCCGCTCCCGTTCCGCGGACAGCTCGTCGGCCTCTTCGTCGCTGAGCTCGGTCACGCCGCGCAGCGTCAGCCCGACCTTCTTGTCCTCGTCCTCGATGCGCAGGATGCGCGCACGGACGAACTCGCCGATCCGGTAGTGGTCCTCGAGCTTGCCGCCCGGCACATCCACTTCGCTGACGTGGGCCAGCCCTTCCAGTCCGTCGTAGACATCGATGAAGAGCCCGAAGTCGGTCACGTTGACCACTCTGCCGACGATGTCGTCACCGACGCTGTGACCATCCACGAAGTCCTGCCACTCGTTCGGCAGAAAGTCCTTGATCGAGAGGGACACGCGCTGGCCCGTGACGTCGATGTTGGTGATCCGGGCCCGGACGGCGTCGCCCTTGGCGAGGACTTCGCTCGGGTGCTTGACGCGCTTCGTCCAGCTCATGTCCGAGACGTGGACCAGCCCGTCGATCTCCTCCGTGATCTCCACGAAGGCGCCGAACTCGGTCAGGTTCCTGACGCGGCCCTCCACGATGGTGCCGACCGGGAAGCGGGCCGCCAGATCCTCCCAGGGATTCGACTCGACCTGTCGCAGGGAGAGACTGATCCGGCGCTGGCTCATGTCGAGTTCCGACACGATCGCGTCGACTTCCTGGCCGACGCTGACGATCTTCGACGGCGGCACGACCTTCTTCGTCCACGACATCTCGCTCACATGGACCAGGCCTTCGACACCCTCCTCGAGTTCGACGAAGGCGCCGTAGTCGACCAGGCTGACGACCCGGCCCCGCACCCGTGAACCCAGGGGGTACTTCTTGTCGACCAGGGTCCAGGGATCCTCGGTTGTCTGCTTGAATCCGAGCGAGACACGCTCCGTCTCGGGATCGAAGCGCAGAACGACGACGTCGACCTCGTCGCCCACGGCGAAGTGCTCCGAAGGATGGTTCACACGGCCCCAGGAAATGTCCGTGATGTGGAGCAGGCCGTCGATACCGCCCAGGTCCACGAACACGCCGTAGTCGGTGATGTTCTTGACCACGCCCGGAAGCCGCACACCTTCCTTCAACTTCGTCAGGGTCTCGGCCTTCTTCTTGGCGTACTCCTTCTCGAGCACCGCGCGGCGCGACAGCACGATGTTGTTGCGGCGACGGTCCAGGCTGATCACCTTGAACTCGAGTTCCTCACCCTTGAACGACTCCAGGTACTTGACCGGCTTGATGTCGACCAGAGAACCCGGCAGGAAGGCACGCAGGCCGACATCGACCGTCAGCCCTCCCTTGATCCGGTCGATCACGCGGCCCTTGATCACCTTGCCTTCCTTGAAGCTCGTCTCGACCTGGGCCCAGATGCGCATGCGCTCGGCCTTGACCTTCGAGAGCATCACATGCCCGTCCGCGCCTTCCGTCTGCTCGAGCAGGACCTCGACTTCGTCGCCGACGCCGATCTGGAGCTTGCCGTCCCGGGAAGTGAACTCGTGAATCGGCACCAGTCCCTCGGACTTGTAGCCGACATCGACGACGACGTCGTTGGCTGTGATCGCGATCACCGTTCCCGCGACGATCTCGCCTTCGTTGAGATGCCGCATGCTGTCGTCGTACATCTCGACGAGCTGTTCGTAGGACAGGTTGTCCCCGTCCTGTGCCTGCGCTTCCGGGGGAAGCGTGTCCGCGGAGGGCGCTTCCAGGGGAAGCGCCTCGGTCGTGTGTTCTTCAGTGGGTTCCATGGGTTCCTGTGTTCTCGCCGCAGTGTCTCGACGGCGGCGGTAGGCGTTTCAAGGTACTTCGACGGCGACAGTCGTGCCCCGGGACGAGCCGCCACAGGCAGTCGCCCAGGGACGAACCGGCGCCGGGGTCAGACGAACAAGTATAGGGACGCGGCACTACCTGGTCAACCGTTTGGAGGTTCTCCAATCGGGCCGATTCGACCGTGCTTAGTCCCTGATTTCACGTCACTTACGGCCCCTGCCCCTGCCCCCGGCCAGGCGGCCCAGCGACCAGTCCGCATGGCTGCCGACAACCGGATCGCCGCTCTCCCGGGCCCGTTCAAGGGGCGCGGCGTAGGCCTGATCCGCCCGATTGCCCATCGCCACGGCCGCGTTGCGCCGCAGGCCCGACCTGCCCGCACGCTTCATCGGGCTGTGCCGGAAACGGCGGCGGTAGTCGTCCTCCGAAATCGACAGGAGGGCGGTCAGGTCCAGTTCGGCGCGGTCTGGCGGAAGCCCGAAGATCCCGGCCCGCTGCCGTTCGACGGGAGCCGCCCGGTGCTGGTTCCAGGGGCAGACCTCCTGGCAGATGTCGCAGCCGAAGACCCAGTCACCGACCATCGTGCGCGCCGTCTCGGGCAGCTCCCCGCGATGCTCGATCGTCCAGTAGCTGATGCAGCGCTCCGAATCCAGCACGTAGGGTTCCGGCAGCGCTCCGGTCGGGCAGGCCTCGAGGCACCGCAGGCAGTCGCCGCAGAGGTCCTCGGCCAGCGGCTCGCTCGGCTCGAGCTCCAGGGTCAGGAACAGCTCGCCGAGCAGGAACCAGGAGCCGCTGCGATCGAGCAACTGTGTGTTCTTGGCCACGGCGCCGAGGCCCGCCCGCGCCGCCAGCGCCCGCTCCAGCACGGGCCCCGTATCGACGTAGGGGCGAGTGCCGGCGCCCGGAAACGCCTCCCGGATGCGCGAGGAAAGCCGCCGCAGACGGCGCTCCATCACGTCGTGATAGTCGTCGCCCCGGGCGTAGCGCGCCACCCGCGGCCAGAGGTCACCCGCCGGTTCCGGCTCACCATCCAGGGGGTGGTAGTGCAGCGCGACGCAGATCGCCGACCTGGCGCCATCGAGAAGCGAGGCCGGGACCACCCGCCGGCCCGGCCGGCGGCCGAGCCAGGCCATCGAGGCGAAGAGGCCCCGTTCCAGCCGGCGCAGGAAGGCGGAACCGGTTCCGGCCTGCGGCTCCAGCGCGGCTACGCCCGCTCGGTCGAAGCCCGCTTCGAGCGCCCAGCCGAGCAGCAGGTCGGCGCGGCTGCCCGGGTTGGAGCGCCCCTCGCTCACCGGCGGTCCGCCGGCGGCGCCAGGACCTCGAAGCGGGTGGGATGGTCGTCTTCGGGGCCGGCCGGCACATCCTCCGTCGTCTCCTGCCGCCAGTCGTCGAGCGGAGACAGATCGACCGCCGTGTCGCCTTCGACCTCAGCCAGTACACGGGTCAGATACACGCGGTCCGCGAACCGAAACGCCCTGCTGAACAGCCCGGCGCCCCCGATCACGAACATCTCCTCCTCGCCCGCCCGACGGGCCGCCTCGATCGCCGCTTCGAGCGAGCGCTGCACCTCGGCGCCGGGAGCCTCGAACCCGGCCTGCCTGCTCAGAACGACGCACGTCCTGCCCGGCAGCGGCCGGCAGCCGATCTCCTCCCAGGTGCGCCGGCCCATCACCACGTGGTGGCCCGTGGTCAGCCACTTGAAGCGGCGCACGTCGGTCCTGAGCCGCCAGGGCAGTTGACCCTCGAGGCCGATTACGCCGTTTGTCGCCGCGGCCAGAATCGCCGAGACTCTCATCCCGCTACGTCCCTCCCACCGTTCTCAGACGGCGATCGGAGCCCGGATCGGCGGATGCGGCTCGTAGCCCACGAGCTCGAAGTCGTCGAGCGTGAAGTCGAACACGGAGCCGACGTCCGGGTTGAGCTGCATCCGCGGCAACGGTCGCGGTTCCCGGGTCAGTTGCTCGCGCGCCTGGTCCACGTGGTTGCTGTACAGGTGGGCGTCACCGAAGGTGTGAACGAACTCCCCGGCCTCCAATCGGCAGGCCTGGGCGACCATCATCAGGAGCAGCGAGTAGGAAGCGATGTTGAAGGGCACTCCCAGGAAGAGATCGCCGCTGCGCTGGTAGAGCTGGCATGACAGACGGCCGCCGGCAACGTAGAACTGGAACAGGGTGTGGCAGGGCGGCAGAGCCATCGAGTCGACCTCGGCGACGTTCCAGGCGCTGACGATCAGCCGCCGTGAGCTCGGCTCGCTGCGAATGCGCTCGATCACCGCGGCGATCTGATCGATCGACCGGCCGTCCCGGGTAGGCCAGGACCGCCACTGCGAGCCGTAGACAGGACCGAGGTCGCCGTGCTCGTCAGCCCATTCGTCCCAGATCGAGACGCCGTGCCGGTGCAGGAACTCGACATTCGTGTCGCCGCGAAGGAACCACAGCAGCTCGACGACGATCGATCGCAGGTGCAAGCGCTTCGTCGTCAGCACCGGAAACCCGTCCGCGAGGTCGTAGCGCAACTGCCTGCCGAACACGCTGCGCGTCCCGGTGCCGGTGCGGTCGTCGCGGACCACGCCGTCGTCGAGCACTTCCCTCAGCAGGTCGAGGTACTGGCGCATCGGATGTCACGCTACCAGCCGACTACAGCAGCCGCAGCAACGCCGTCCTCTGCTCGTCGTCGGCGACGCGACCGAACTTGCGGCGCAGCCGCCGTCGCAGATACGAGCGCTCCCAGCGCGGCCGGTGGAGGTCGTAGTAGCGCAACTGGGAGGCACGGTAGAAGCGTTCCACTTCGGGAGACAGGAGCCGCGTCCCGCGACGCCCCGTCGTGACGCCGCGCGCGTGGCGGGCGCGGGCGCCCACCACCTGACGCTGGCGCCAGTTCTTCCGCGCCAGCCGCAACCCGAGGTCGGCGTCCTCGAAGTAGAGGAAGAAGCCCTCGTCGAAGCCGCCGACTTCCTCGAACGCGCTCCGGCGAACGAGCAGACAGGCGGCCGAGAACCACCCTTGCCCGAGCAGCGGCCGGAGCAGCCGTGGCAACAGCGCGTGGTTCCAGACTCTCCCCTCGAAGCGGTTGCGGAACCTCTGGACCGCTTCTCCCGCGACGCCCACACCCGGCGCCCAGACGAACTGGGGTGAGCCGTCCGGGTAGCGAAGCGCCGGCGCGGCGACGCCGAGACGCGAGTCCGCATCGAGCGCTTCCTCCAGCAGGAGCAGGGACGGCCCGTCGATCCACGCGTCCGGATTCAGGAGCAGCAGGTAGCGGCCCGCCGCATGCCCGGCCGCCGTGTTGCAACCCGCGCCAAAGCCGACGTTGCGCTCCAGGGGAATCAGCCGAACCGGCGGCGCCGGGTCCGACGCCCGCTCCTGGAACTCGCGAACCGCCTCCGTCGAACCGTCCGTCGAGGCGTTGTCGACCAGGATGATCTCGAGGCTCCCGTCCTGAGTCCCGCGCTCGCCGGCGACGGCCCGCAGCCGCTCCAGGCACTCCTGAAGATGCGGCCCCGCGTTGTGGTTGACGACCAGGACGCTGGTCGCCGGCGACTCCGCTCCGCTCATGAACCCTGCCCCCGGCCCGTTCGCCACGCCGTTTCGAGCTCCGTGGCGAAGCGCTCGGCGGCGCGGGCCCAGGTCAGCGACCGTACACGGCTCGAACCCACGGCCGCCGCGGACTCTCTCGCCTCGCCATCGAACAGGAGCCGCCGCAGCCCATCCGTCACCCCATCGACGTCCAGGCGGTCGCATCGAAGCGGATAGCCCGGCCACAACTCGAGCAGCCCCGGGGCGTCGGAAACAAGCACCGGCACGCCGGCCGCCAGCGACTCGAGGGGCGGCAGGCCGTAGCCCTCGTACTCCGACACGTAGATCGTCCCGACGGCGCCCGCGTACAGCTCCGGAAGGTCCCGGTCATCCACGTAGCCGATCCGGATCACGCGGTCGGCGCAGCCGCTCGAACGAATCAGGTGGTCCAGGTCGGCCGGCCTCGGCAACTGGTTCGAGCCGGCGATGACGAGCTGGAGCTCTTCGACTCTCAGATCGCCAGCAGCCGTCACCGCCCCGGCCTGCGGCGCCTCAACCAACAGCCGGGTCAGGCCGGCCAGCACCAGGTCGAGTCGCCGGCGCGCCAGGATGGAACCCGGAACCAGCAGGTACGGACGCCGCACACCCAGCCCGGAGAGACGCTCGCTCCGTCCGGCATCGCCGCGAGACTCCGACCGTCGTGCCTGCCCGAACCGGGCCGCCACGCCGAGCGGAGCGACCGCGATCCGCTCCTCCGGCAGGCCGTAGCGCCGCTGAAGTTCGGCGGCGGTCCGGCCCGTGTCGGTCAGCACCCTGGTCGCGGAACGGGCCGCGCGGCGTGCCAGGAAACGCCGCCGCCACCTCTCCCGGAAACTGAAGTCGCGCGGCAGAACCTCGAACGACACGTCGTGAATCGTGACGAGCGACGGACGAGAACCCCCGCCAGGCAGGCTGTAGCCCGGTGAGAAGAGCAGGTCCACGGGTCGACGCCGGAGGATGCGGGGCAGTCGGACCTGCTCCCAGAGGATCGGATGCGCATCGGCGCGGCGATCGAACAGGGCCTCGCAGGTACAGCCCCCCGCCCCCCCTCCGGTCCACAGCGGATGCTCGAAGGGATCGCCCTTGAAGAACAGTCGCAGGCGCCAGTCACGCGCCCGCGGCGTCGCGCGGAGAGCCGTCAGGAGCTCCTCGAGGTACCTCCCCACGCCGGTCGGCGCGCCCTCCATCTCGTAGGCGACGACGCCGATCGACCCCGGCCCCGCAGCCTCTTGCGTCATCGGGGTCCGACGGTCCGCGCGCCGCCCTCGCCTGTGATGTCACCGTAGATGCCGATCACTTCCTCGGCCGCCCGCCGCCAGGAGAAGGTGGCCGCGCGCTCCAGACCGGCCTGGCGGTAGCGATCGCGCCGCGAGGGCTCCCGCAGCAGGGCGTCGAGGCCGCGCCGGATCGCCGCCGTGTCGTACGGGTCGACGCACAGGGCGGCGTCCCCGGCCACCTCGACCAGCGACGACCGGTTCGACGTAAGGACCGGCGTCCCGCAGGCCATCGCTTCCACCACCGGCAGCCCGAAACCCTCGACCAGCGACGGATAGGCCACCACCGAGGCCGCATTGTAGAGGGCGATCAGGTCGGCCTCCGACACGGCGCCGAGGCGGCGCACGAAGTCCGGCCAGTCGCCCGCGAACACGGCGTCCCGCTTCCAGCCGCCGCCGCCGACCAGCGCGAGCGGGACCCGGGTCCGCAGATCCGGAGCAAGGCCGCCGTAGGCCTCGATCAGCCGGGCGATGTTCTTGCGCGGTTCCAGCGTTCCCACCGAAAGGACGAACGGCCCGTCGAGACCGAAGCGCTCGGCGAGTCGCCGTCTCGCCGCCTCCAGGCCGGCGCCATCGAAGGCCGCGAAGGCGGCCGAGGCCGCCTCGTAGACCACCCGCAACCGATCGTCCGGCAACACGAACCACTTCCGCACCTCCTCGGCCGTGGCCTCCGATACGGCGAGGATCGTCGCGCCCTGCGAGACCGCTCGCAGCGTCGCCAGCAGGCACTGGTTCCGATTCGCCGGTACGTGAAACCGCGGGTGGGTGAGAAAGGTCAGATCGTGAATGGTGAACACGACCGGTCCGTCGAAGCAGGCAGGGTCGGCGAAGGTCGGAATGTGGAACAGATCGAGATCCCGGCGCCGCGGCCAGCGGCCCGGTCCACGCCGTACGTTCCCCGGCAGTCCTTCCAGGAGCCCCTTCCAGCCGCCTGCGTCGACCTCCGCGTCGAGCGCGTACAGAACGAGGTCCGGCCTGCCGCCCCGCTCCTCCGACAGCTCCGCCAGCGCCTCAAGCAGGCTGGCTGAGTACCTGGCTACGCCGTCCCGAGGCCCGAACAGCTTGCTCACGTCGAAACCGACGCGCATGCGACCTCAGGTACTCCGTGCTTCCCGCCTCACCTCGGCGCGAATCCCCCTGGCCACCGCTCGCAGCTTCCTCGCGGCGCCGGCCCTCAGGTCTCCGGCGCTCTCGAGCTGCTCGATCAACGGCAGGATGTCGGCGTGAAGCGGATCCACCCTCGCCACCTCCTTCGCCCGTGCCCACACCGCGATGCGAAAACGATCGTAGGCGCCCGCGCCGATCACGCGGCGCAGCGCCAACCGCAACGGCCGGGCAGGGCCGGAACGGCCAAGGCGTCCCAAGAAGGCAACGATGACCCGCCCCATGGCACGGGGAGGGTACAACAACCGGAGGGATTACACGTCGAGAACCGCCACCAGGCCGATCACCTCGTCGTACAGAGCCGAACGCTGCCGGCGCAGCCGCTTCACCGTATCCCTGCGAAAACCGCCGACCCAGAGCGCTCGCAGACCGTGACCGAGCTCGGCGATGAACCGGTGGTAGCGGAGGCCCAGCAGCGCGGAAAGCACGCACAGGGCCAGCATCCCGGCGACTCGTACCCACAGAGCCTCGGGCCTCCAGTCGAAGCCGGGCAGGGGCTCGGTCCAGGCCAGGCCCACGGCCAGGCTGGCCGCCATCCAGGCCATCGGCAGGATGATCAGTCCCAGGAACATCTTCAGGCCCGCCTGTTCCTTGCGGGTCACGGACAGCTTTCTCGCGCCGAGGGCAACGAGCAGCGCGGCCGGGAGGTTGACCAGGTTGCCGATCAGGACGACCGTCGGCAACAGCAGGAGCATGAGCAGCGCTTCGACGCCAAGGAGAATCACGCGCCAGACCGTGCGTCCGAGCGGAGCGCCATCCAGGTCCCGGTCGCTCAGGCCCAGCAACCGCAGCGCCTCGCCGTAGCGCGTTACGCGGGCGACGAGCCGGTCCACGACGCCGGGGTCGATCGCGCGCTGCCTTCGATACCCCGCCCAGACGCGCGCGAAGCCCTCGTCCCGCTCCTGCATCGGCGCCCTCCGGAGCCTCGGAACGCCTTCACGCGCCGCCTGCTCGGCGCGCACCAGGGACCGCACCTGTTCCATTGCCCGGTGGAGCTCCCAGCTCTCGGTTGGATGAGTGACCTCGATCAGGTGCTGCTGGATCAGCCCGGTCAGGCGGTCGACGAAGGTCTCCGGACACAGATTCTCCGGCAGTTCGACCGGCGGGTAGAACGCGAGCAGGACCCGGGAACGGAACGCGTGCTTGCGTTCGTAGTGGAGTCCCACCGGCACCAGCAGGGGATCGCCGCCGCCCTCCTGGGCGAGCTGGAACAGCCGCGCCGCACCGGCCCGCAGCTCGAGCACCTGGGGCTCGTCGTGCGTTGCGCCTTCCGGAAAGATGGCGACGAAGGACTGCCGCGCGGCGGAAGCCAGCGCGCCGAGGCTCCGATGGTTCGCCGCCCGCCGCTCTTCGTCGCTCATGCGGGCGCCCGGCTCGCCCCGGTCCCGGCGACGATACAGCGGCACGGCGCCGGCGCCGCGCAGCAACCAGCCGACGATCGGAAGTCGGAACAGGCCGTGGCGGGCGCCGAACGTGACCGGGCGAGGACAGAAGCCGAGAAGCAGGATGCCGTCGGCCAGACCGTTCGGGTGCCAGGCAACGAGCAGACCGCCTCCGTCCCGCGGCACGTTCTCGCTGCCGACCACCTCGACACTGCGAAAGAACAGCCTCGCCAGCAGCCGCAGAAACCACCTGAGGCCTCGCATTCTGAGCCCGCGCTCGACCGCCGCAACCACCTCCCGACCAAGCTCCGTCCGATCGCCGGCAGTCTACGCCACGGACTACGCCCGTACCATCCGACCGGTCGGTTGCTTGACAACTACCGGCCGCCCCCCTACGGTGGTTTCACCGATGAGACGGAAGGAGGTTCCATGACACCACCGGGCCATCTCCAGCCCCCGGTTGCCCCGACGCTGACCGGCGCGGGAGCCAAGCCGGGGGCCGCCGAGTCCAGGGCTTGAATGGACCATGAATTCCGACCGCTCGACCGTCGCCTGAACCGCCCGAGCCGTCCGAACGGACCGCGCCGAGGCAAGCCGGAACGAGTCGGGGGCCACCGGGCATAGATCGCCTACCGCGAAAACGCATCCATCCCGAGCCCGGGACACTCTGAGAGCGCAGGTTCTTCGCCTGCGCTCTCATTGCGTTTGGGTGGCCGAACACGCTTCGGGAGCGACCTTGCGTCTTAGTCCATGTGATCGCGTACATGAACTCCGCGACGCCCTGGGGCGTCGAAGCGCGGGAGGTCCAGGTGGAAGTCGCGGCCTACTTCGGCTTGCCGGCGATGCAGTTGATCGGCTTGCCCGACACCGCGGTACGGGAGAGCCGTGACCGCGTACGGGCGGCGATCCGGAGCAGCGGCTACGACCTCCAGAGCCGCAACGTCGTCATCAACCTGGCGCCCGCGGATCTGCGCAAGGAGGGCAACCAGCTCGACCTGCCGATCGCTCTCGGGCTGCTGACCGCCAATCGCGAACTCACCGCCGAGTCTCTCGAGGGCCGGATGGCCTGTGGCGAACTGGGCCTCGATGGCGAGGTGCGGCCCGTTCGAGGCGCCCTGTCCATCACGGAGCTGGCGGGGAGACTCGGCATCCGTGAAGTCCTTCTGCCGGCGGCGAACAGCCGGCAGGCCGCTTCCATCGGCGGAACGAAGGTGATCCCCGTCGCCCACCTGCGTGAAGCGATCGAACACCTGACCGGCGACCGGGCAATCACGCCGGCGACGGCGATGCCGCCGCAGCGGAGCAGGAACGGCACGGAGCCCGACTTCTCGGATGTCCGCGGCCAGGAAACGGCCAAGCGGGCCCTGGAGGTCGCCGCGGCCGGCGGGCACAACGTCCTCTTCGTCGGGCCGCCGGGAACCGGAAAGACGATGCTTGCCCGGCGTCTCCCCGGCATCCTGCCGCCGCTCACCGGCGCGGAGGCGATCACGGTGACGAAGATCCACTCCCTGTCCGGCCTCGCCCACGGCGCCGGTGGACTGGTCTGGACTCGCCCCTTCCGCAGCCCGCACGCCGGTGTTTCCTCGTCGGGTCTGATCGGCGGCGGCTCCGTTCCCCGACCCGGGGAGATCAGCCTGGCGCACGCCGGCGTGCTGTTCCTGGACGAACTGCCCGAGTTCCGGCGCGATGCGCTCGAGGCGCTTCGCCAGCCGCTCGAGGACGGCGTCGTCACGGTCGTCCGGGCAAAAGCCCGGCTCACCTTCCCCGCCCGCTTTACCCTGGTCGCCGCCTGCAACCCCTGCCGCTGCGGCCACCTCGGTGATCCGCGGGCGGAGTGCGTCTGCGCGGCGGGAGACATCGACCGCTATCGCCGCCGGCTCTCCGGTCCCCTGCTCGACCGGATCGATCTCCACGTCGAGATGCCGGTTCCCAGCCTGGAGGACCTGAAGGGACCGGCCTGCGAGAGCTCCGCCGAGATCGCGGAGAGGGTGGCGGCGGCCCGCCGCACCCAGGCCTTCCGCTTCCCCGCCGGCCATCCGGAGCCCCTGAACAGCGCGATGTCGCGCCGGGATCTGGAAGAGCACTGCCAACCCACCGAGGCAGCCCAGAACCTCCTCGACGCGGCCTTCGAGCGCCTGGCCATGTCGGCCAGGGCACTGGCCAGAGCACTCAAGGTGGCTCGCACGATTGCCGACCTGGACTCCTCCCCGCGGATCGACGTCACCCACGTTGCGGAAGCGATTCAGTACCGGCCGCTGGACCGCCGCAACCCATGACGCCGACGCGCACGGCGGCCGGGCGGGGCTACCCTCCGCCTCGCCCGGCCGCCGCTCTGACGGCTCAGGCGTTTGCTGCTAAAATCGATCCCGGTCGATATGCCGCAAAGGACTCACACGATCGTTTTCGTCCCTCACTCGATGAGGCGAACACGGCAGTTCCGGATCAGCAGCCGCTGGTTGACCGCCATCGTGGCGGCGGCCGCACTCGTCCTCGGCGTTACGGGCTGGGTTACCGTCTATCAGGTCCGATCGGCGGTCCAGCTCCGCGACCTGGAGCGGATACAGCGCGAGAACGTGGATCTGCGCCGCTCCAACGCCTCCTTCGAAGCAAGCGTCTCCCGCCTGCAACAGGCGTTGACCGAGGCGGAGGACCGCACTCGCGACCTCGCGATCGTCGCCGGACTCGAACAGATCGTTGGCGGCGAGCCGGAGAGCCGGCTGTCGGAAGCCGGCGCCGGCGGCACCTTCACGAGCCTGAGCGCGCCGGACAGTTCCGATCTCTCCCTGCTGGAGGCACGGGCGTCGCTGCTCGGAGGTCGGCTCGACGCCGTCGACGGCGCCTTCCAGGAGCGCCAGCTCGTCCTCGATTCGACCCCGATGATCTGGCCGGTGCGCGGCGTGATCAACAGCGGATTCGGATTCCGGCGCGATCCGATCACCGGCCAGCGAGCCCACCACTCCGGTCTCGACATCTCCGCGGATCGCGGTTTTCCGGTACTCGCGACGGCGGACGGGATCATCGTCCGCGCGGAGCGGATGGGCAACCTGGGCCGGGCCGTCTACGTGCTCCACCGCTTCGGCTACGAAACGCGGTACGGGCACCTGGCCGAGATCGTCGTCGAGGAGGGCCAGGAGGTCCAGCGCGGCGACGTCCTGGGCCGGGTCGGCAACTCCGGACGGGCGACGGGTTACCACCTGCACTACGAGGTGCGACTCGAAGGCGACCCCCGCAACCCGTTCGAGTATCTGCGGGACCAGGGCTGAGGCCCCGCTGCGTCACGAAACGCCGCGCTAGGATTCCCAGCCTTCTTCCCGGCAAGCGGTCGGCGCCACCGTCGCGCGGACCGAAGGGAACGCTCCCATGATCTCAAAGACGATCACCAAGGTCTTCGGCAGCAAGCACGACCGCGACCTGAAGCGGCTTCGGCCGCTCGTGGACGGGATCAACGCGCTCGAGCCGGAACTCGAAGCGCTGAGCGACGACCAGTTGCGGGCCCGCACCGGCGAGGCTCGAAGCCGCCTGGAGCAGGGCGCCGGCCTCGACGACCTGCTGGTTCCCGCCTTCGCCACCGTTCGCGAGGCCTCGCGCCGCACCCTGGGCATGCGGCACTACGACGTCCAGTTGCTCGGCGGGGTCGTTCTTCACCAGGGGAAGATCGCCGAGATGAAGACCGGCGAGGGCAAGACCCTGGTCGCCACCCTGCCCGTCTACCTCAACGCCCTCGCGGGCAACGGCGTCCATGTCGTCACCGTGAACGACTATCTGGCGCGACGCGACGCCGAGTGGATGGGACAGATCTACCGCTTCCTCGGTCTCGAGGTCGGTGTGGTCCAGCACGGCCTGACCGACCAGGAGCGCCAGCAGGCCTACGGCGCCGACATCACGTACGGAACGAACAACGAACTCGGCTTCGACTACCTGCGCGACAACATGAAGTTCACGCTGGAGTCGATGGTTCAGCGGGGCCACCACTACGCGATCGTCGACGAAGTCGACTCGATCCTCATCGACGAGGCGCGAACGCCCCTGATCATCTCGGGGCCGTCCGAGCAGTCCACCGAGAAGTACACGCTCGTCAACCGGATCATCCCCAGACTCGAACGCGGCGAGGAGGTCCGCGAAGGCGACCGCAAGTACACGACCGGCGACTTCGTCTGCGACGAGAAAGCGCACACGGCGACCCTCACCGACGAGGGCGCCGCCAAGGTCGAGAAGCTCCTCGGCGTCGGCAACCTGTTCGAGATGGAGAACATGGACGTGCTGCACGCGGTCAACCAGGGACTGCGGGCGCACCACCTCTACCGCCGCGATGTCGAGTATCTGATCGAGAACGGCCAGGTCGTCATCGTCGACGAGTTCACCGGCCGCAAGATGCCAGGCCGGCGCTGGTCCGACGGCCTGCACCAGGCGGTCGAGGCGAAGGAAGGCGTGCGGATCGAGCGCGAGAACCAGACCCTGGCGACGATCACGTTCCAGAACTACTTCCGCATGTACGAGAAGCTGGCCGGCATGACCGGCACTGCCGACACGGAGGCGGGCGAGTTCAGCCAGATCTACAACCTCGACGTCGTCGTCGTGCCGACGAACGAGCCGATGATTCGCGACGATCGCTCGGATCTCGTCTACCGCACGGCCCCCGAGAAATGGAATGCCGTTGTCGAGGAAATCCAGGACTGCCAGAAGCACGGCCAGCCCGTGCTGGTCGGCACCGTCTCCATCGAGAACAGCGAGATGCTGTCGCGGCTGCTCAAGAAGAACCGGGTCCAGCACGTCGTGCTGAACGCGAAGTACCACGAGCGCGAGGCGGCGATCGTGGCCCAGGCCGGCCGCCGCGGCGCGGTGACGATCGCCACGAACATGGCGGGCCGCGGCACGGACATCGTCCTCGGCGGCAGCCCCGAGCAACTGGCCCGGGCCGAGGTCGACGAAGCGAAGGATCCGGAGAGCTTTGCCGAGGCTCTCGCCCGGTACGAGGAGCTCTGCGCGGCGGAACGGGAGGAAGTCGTCGCGGCCGGCGGCGTGCACATCCTCGGCACGGAGCGGCACGAGTCGCGGCGCATCGACAACCAGCTTCGCGGCCGGTCCGGCCGCCAGGGCGATCCGGGCTCCTCACGCTTCTACCTCTCCCTGCAGGACGACCTGATGCGCATCTTCGCCTCGGATCGGGTCCAGGCGCTGATGAAGCGCCTCGGCATGGAGGAGGGCATGCCGATCGAGGCAGGCATGGTGAACCGCGCGATCGAACGGGCCCAGACCCAGGTCGAGGGCCGGAACTTCGAGATCCGCAAGAACCTCCTCGAATACGACGACGTGATGAACAAGCAGCGCGAGGCGATCTACGAGCTGCGCCGCGACATCCTCCTCGGCCGCGAGGGACGGGACTACGTGACGCGGATCGCCGGCGACGTCGTCGACTACCTGATCGACCGGCACTGTCCAGCCAAGGCGGACCCCCGGGACTGGCAGCTCGACGAACTGCGCTCCGAGATCCGCGTCTTCTTCGACCTCGAAGAACAGGACCTCGGGGATCCGCTGGAGGAACTCGGTACGGAGGAGTTGCGCGAGGCGATCCTGGGTGCGGCCGAGCAGAGTTACGGCGAAAAGGAGGAAGCGCACGGCGCCGAGGCGCTGCGCGCCGCCGAACGCCACCACATGCTCCGCGTCGTCGACTCTTCCTGGAAGGATCATCTGCTCGCCCTCGACCACCTGAAGGAGGGGATCGGCCTCCGGGGCTACGGCCAGCGCGATCCGAAGAACGAGTACAAGCGCGAGAGCTACGAGCTGTTCACGGAGATGAAGGAACGAATCGAGGACACGATCATCAAGGATCTGTTCCGCCTGCGTCCCATCTCCGCCGAGGAGATCGCCGAACTTGAACGCCGGCGTCGGGCGCTGCGCCCCGCGGACATGAGCTTCCGCCACCCGAGCGCCCTCGGCCTTCCCGCTCCCCCGGCGGGTTCGCAGCCGGGCCCCGGCCCGGGTATGCCGGGGATGCCCGCTGGCGGCCCCCCGGGCGCCGCCCCCGGCGGCTTCCCGCCGGCCCAGGCGTCCGGCGGCCCACCCATGCGCCCGCAGAAGCCCCGCACCGTCGTCCGTGCCCAGGCGAAGGTGGGCCGCAACGCTCCCTGCCCCTGCGGCTCCGGCAAGAAGTACAAGAAGTGCTGCGGCGCCCCCGTCGCCGTGTAGAGGTCAACGCCGCGTACGCGCTGAGCTGACTACCGGGGACCGCTCGCCTGCCGGGTGCGTCGCAGCTTGCCAGTTGATAGCGTTCGGCATGGAAACGTCGGATTCAGGGGGTGGCGCCCCCGCACTCGCCCTCACCTTCGACGATGTCCTCCTGGCCCCGGGCCTGTCGGAGGTGCATCCGAACGATGTCCGCCTCGGCACCCGCGTCACGCGCGGGATCGAACTGAACATCCCCCTGATCTCGGCCGCGATGGACACCGTGACCGAGGCCGAGCTGGCGATCGCCCTGGCCCAGGAAGGTGGCATCGGGGTGATCCACAAGAACCTCTCCATCGAAGCCCAGGCCACCGAAGTCGACCGGGTCAAGCGCTCCGAGGCGGGGATGATCGTCAACCCGATCACGATCCGGCCCGAGCAGCGCATCCACGAGGCGCTCGACCTGATGGCCCGCTTCAAGATCTCCGGCGTACCGGTCACCGACGGCGAGGGACACCTGGTGGGCATCCTGACCAACCGCGACCTCCGGTTCGAGACGAACACGAGCCGTCCCGTGTCCGAGCTGATGACGCACGAGAACCTGGTCACGGTTCCCCAGGGAACGACGCTGGAACAGGCCAAGGCGCAGCTTCACCAGCACCGGATCGAGAAGCTGCTGGTCGTGGACGACGACGGCAACCTGAAGGGCCTGATCACCGTCAAGGACATCCAGAAGATGATGGAGTACCCGATCGCCTGCAAGGACGACCTCGGTCGCCTGCGAGTGGCGGCGGCGGTCGGCACGGCCGGCGACTACCTGGAACGGGCGCAGGCGCTGGCCTCGGCCCAGGCCGACGTGCTCGTCGTCGACTCCTCCCACGCGCACAGTCGCGGCGTGCTCGGTGCATTGGCCGGAATCCGCGAGGCACTGCCCGACGCCCAGCTCCTGGTCGGCAACGTGGCGACCGCCGAGGGCGCGCGGGCGCTCGTCGAACGCGGCGCGGACGGCATCAAGGTCGGCATCGGCCCGGGCAGCATCTGCACTACCCGGGTCGTCACCGGCGCCGGCATGCCCCAGGTCACGGCCATCCGCGACGCCGCTTCCGAAGCCGGCGAAGTGCCCATCGTTGCCGATGGCGGCGTCCGCTTCTCCGGCGACCTGACCAAGGCCCTGGCCTGCGGCGCCCACAGCGTCATGGTCGGCTCGCTGCTCGCCGGCACCGAGGAGAGCCCCGGCGAGACGATCCTCTACCAGGGCCGCAGCTACAAGGCATACCGTGGAATGGGTTCCCTCTCCGCGATGGCCGAGGGCAGCGCCGACCGGTACTTCCAGTCCGATGACGAACCGCTCTCGAAGCTGGTGCCCGAGGGCATCGAGGGCATGGTCCCGCACAAGGGCAGCGTCCACCAGGTGATCGCCCAACTGACCGGCGGCCTGCGCTCCGGCATGGGCCTCTCGGGCTGCGCCAGCATCTCCGAACTGCGCACCGCCGCCCGCATGGTCCGGGTCACGGCCGCGGGCCAGAAGGAGGGCCACGCGCACGACGTCGTCATCACGAAGGACGCGCCCAACTACTGGGTCGACCGGAGTTAGGCCGCAACGTGGTCGCCGCTTCGCGGCGCGCCCCTTCAGAAGCCGGCGGGGACGCCGGCGCACCCGGTCCGCCAGGCGCGTGGGTCCAACTCGTAGGGCAAGGGCGTGAGATTCGTCATCCCGTCCCCGGTGACGACGACGAGATCCTCGAGCCGCACTCCCCACCCGGCGTCCGGGTCGTAGAGCCCGGGCTCGATCGTGACCGCGTCGCCGGACCGGAGTTCCTCCGTGCCCGGCCCGGTCTTCCGAAAGCTCGGCAGCTCGTGCAGTTCGTAGCCGACGCCGTGGCCGAGAAGGTGGAAGTAGCCGGTCTGAGCGCCGGGGTTCCGGTCCGGCACCTCGAAGCCCTCGTTCTCGAACAGGCGGCACACGCGCTCGTGCAGGGTCCAGCCGCGGATGCCGGGCCGAACGGCTTCGAGACTGGCCTTGAGCGCCTCCAGCACGAGGCCGTGGGCTCGCAGCAGCGCCTCGGGCGGCTCGCCGACGCAGAAGGTCCTCGTGCAATCGGCGAACAGCCGAGCCCGCGGGAACAGATCGACGACCACGGATTCGCCGGCCCGCAGCACCCGGTCGGGCGTACCGGTGCTGTGACCGGTGGCGCCCTCCTCCGCCGGAGCGACGATGGAGCTCTCGGGCTGCTCCAGAGCGTGACCGGCGAACACTTGTGCCGCGAGCGCCTTGACCCTGGCCACGGTGACGCGTTCTTCGCGCAGCCAGAGTTCCCCGCGCCCCCGGACCGAACTCTCGGCCAGCATCCGCGCCACCGACTCGAAGGCCTCCGCCGTGGCGCGGGCGGCGGCGGCGATGCCATCGATCTCGCTCCCGGTCTTCCTCCGCCGCAGCGCCAGCATCAGTGCCCGGCCCGAGACCGCTTGCCGGCCTCCCTCTTCCAGCGTCCGGGCCAGGGCCAGGGCGGATCCGGCCGGCGGCCGGCCGGCGAGGACGACCCTGCCTGCGCCGATCCCGGTGCGCTCGAAGGCGGCGTTCACCGCCGCCGCGAGGATCTCCTCGCGGCTCTTGCCGTCCTTGCGGAGCGACTCCATGTCAAAGTCGGCCGGGTGCAGCAGTCCGACACCATCCGCCTCCGCCCGGGCCGCCTCGTCCCGCTCCATCGACGTGAAGTACGCGAGACAGGCGCCGCCGCCGTGCGCCACCACGCAGGCCTCTCCCAGCCGGGCGCCTCCGACAAAGAGAGCCAGGTCCGGGTCCCGGCTCGAGCCGGCCAGAACGACCAGTGCCTCGGCGTTCTCCTCGGCAAGAAGCGCCCCCAGGAGCTCGCTGCGCGGCCAGGTCATCCCACCGCCGCCAGGTGCCGGATCAGACGTGATCGTTCAGGAAAGCCTCGAACCGCATCTTCGGCGCGGCGCCGGTCATGCGGCCCAGGATCTCGCCGTCCTTGAACAGGATGAAGTGCGGGATGCCCTGCACGCCGTAGCGCACCGCCACGTCCTGGGCGTGGTCGACGTCCAGCTTGGCGATGCGGAGGCGCCCGTCGTACTCCCCGGCCAGTTCGTCCAGGATCGGCGCCACCATCCGGCACGGGCCGCACCAGGTCGCCCAGAAGTCGACCAGCACCGGGGTCTCCGACCCCAGTACCTGGTCCTCGAAGCTCTGGCTGTCCACGTTGAAGATCTGTTCACTTGCCATCGGTTGGGTTCCTCGTATCAGTTCAACTCTCGTCAACTCTCCGTACGTCGAAAGTACTCCCTTGCCGCGTCCGCATCCCGTCCGATCTGGGCGGACAGGTCCATCATCGACGAAAAGAGCTTCTCCTCCCGAAGGTGGCGGCAGAACGAAAGGTGCACACGCTCGCCGTACACGTCGCTCGAGAAATCGAGTATGTGGCTCTCGATCACCCGCCCGTAGTTCTCGTACACGGTCGGCCGCGTGCCGACGTTCGTGACCGACCGGAAGGTCGACTCGAAGCTGGGAAAGTAGACCTTGGTCACATAGACGCCGTTGTTGGGGTAGAGCTCGTTCTCGGGCGCCAGGTTGATCGTCGGCCAGCCGAGCCGCTGACCCATGCGGTCACCCTGGGCGATCGTGCCCATCATCGCGTACGGGCGGCCAAGCAGGATGTTCGCCTCCTCGATCCGGCCGTCCAGAACGAGATTCCGAATTCGGCTGCTGGAAACCCGCTCACCGTCGTTTCGAACCTCGTCGATCTCCACCGCCGCGAAGCCCAGGGACGCTCCCATCTCCTTGAGCAGCGCGATATCGCCTTCCCGCCTCCGTCCGAACGTGAAGTGGGAGCCGACGTAGAGCTCGGCGACCGCCAGCCTTCCGTGCAGGAAATCCCGGACGAACGTCCGGGCCCGGGTGTTCGAGAACTCGTGAGTGAAGCCGATCGTCAGCACGTAGTCCAGGCCGGCTTCCCGCAGCAGCTCCTCCTTCTGTGCCTGCGTCACGAGCCGGGACGGCGCGTCGTCCGGACGAACGACGCTCAGCGGATGGGGATCGAACGTGATGACCGCGGAAGGCGCCCCGAGTTGGCGCGCGCGGCCCGTGACCATGTCGAGCACGCTCTGCTGCCCGATGTGGATGCCGTCGTAGTTGCCGATCGTCGCAATGACGCCGCGCGGCAGTTCGGTCGAAGCGATGGCGTCGCGGATCGCCTGCATCAGGAACCTGCCTCCAGGGCCGGCGACCCGGCCGTTGAAGCGGCGACGTCAGAGCCCACGATACGGCCGACGGAGTCGTCGGCGAAGGCGTCGGTGATCTCCACGTCGACGATCCGGCCGGCCAGGAGGCCGAGAGGCAGCGGACGCTCTCCGGCCGCGTCGTTGATCAGGACGCGACCGTCGACCTCCGGCGCCAACCCCTGGTGCCGCGCCTGGAGCAGGTGCTCGGTCTCTTCGCACGGCCCCTCGATCAGCATCGGCAGCGTCCTGCCGACCAGACGTCCGCGACGTTCCAGCGCGATCTGCCGCTGCAACTCGAGCAGGCGCTCCCTGCGTTCCTCCGCGATCCGGCGCGGCACCTGCCCCGGCAGGGACGCCGACGGCGTGTCGCTTTCGGGACTGTAGACGAACGCGCCCAGATGGTCGAAGCGAACCTCGGAGACGAACTCGAGCAGCCGCTCGAAAGCGGCTTCATCCTCGCCGGGAAAGCCGACGATGAAGGTCGTCCGCAGGCTCATCTCCGGGTCGAGTTCGCGCGCTCGCGCGAAGATCCGCCGGTAGCGGCCGGCCGATCCGCCCCGGCGCATTGCCCGCAGCACCTCCCGGTCGCTGTGCTGGAGCGGCATGTCGAGGTACGACGCCAGCCGCGGCTCGCTCGCCATGAGCGCCAGCAGGGACTCGTCCAGAGTGGTCGGATAGGCGTAGAGGAACCGGATCCAGTCCGCGTCCGTCTCCGCCAGCAGAGCCTCCACCAGGCGCAGAAGACCATGACGGCCGTAGCCCAGGTCCTCGCCGTAGCGCGTCGTGTCCTGGGCTACCAGGACCAGCTCGCGAGCGCCCCTCTCGACCAGGTCCCGCGCCTCGAGGACCAGACTCTCCACCGGTCGGCTGCGCAGGCGGCCTCGCCAGACGGGAATCGCGCAGAAGGTGCACGGGTTGTTGCAGCCCTCGGCGACCTTCAGGTACGCATAGCCGCCGGTGGTCAACAGCCGGGAGTCGCGGTGGTCGAACACCAGGTGGGATGCCGCGGGTTCGGCCGCCGGGCTGCCGCCGAGCTGCACCAGCGCGCCGACCTGCCGCAGGGAATCGAGGTCGACGAAGCCGTCGATCTCCGGAATCTCGGCGGCAAGTTCCCGGCCATAACGGTTGGCCATGCAGCCCGCGACCAGCACCTGCCGTACCGGTTCGCCGGCATCCGCCTTGCGGGCGGCGGCGTCCAGGATGGCGTCGATCGACTCTTCCCGAGCCTCCTCGATGAAGCCGCAGGTGTTCACGATGACCGTGTCGGCCCGGTCCAGATCCGCGACCAGTTCGAAACCCTGGCCGTCGAGGACGCCGAGCATGACCTCGCTGTCGACGTGGTTCTTCGCGCAGCCGAGACTCACCAGACCGACACGGTGTTCGGCCGCGTCGGCCGGCGGGCCGGCCGCCACCCTCCTCGCGGGGGTCGACACGGTTCCCTAGGAAGCGGCAGCCGCTGCCTGGCGCGGTGCCCGGCCCGAAGGATCGAGGTCGTCCAGGAGCTTCTCGCGGCCGATGTGCCGGCCTCCCATCACATCCTGTGCGGTGCGGTACTTCAGGTCGTCCTCGTTGTGCCAGAGCTCGCGGAAGAGCTCCTTCACCCGCCGCCGCGACATGCGGCAGAAGAGATCGCAGAGCGCCGCGGAGTGAGCGGCGTCCGCCGCGCCGGCCTGTTCCTCGGAGTGGGCGCGGGAGACCGAGGCGGCCATTGCGAACAGTTCGTTGACGACGTCGACGAGCCGGAACAGGAACATCTGCCGACGCTCCATCTTCTCCCGGTAGACGAGCATCCCGTGGAAGCTCTCGCGCGCCAGCTTGCGCGCCGCCCGGTCGATGAAGCGGAGGTGCTTTCCGTACTTTCCGTAGCCGGCGTAGCGGGGCCAGCGGCTCCAGGCCAGCCAGCGGGTCGGATACCACCAGGCGTAGAACAGGCCG
Organism: Thermoanaerobaculia bacterium; assembly: GCA_022824725.1. Lineage (GTDB taxonomy): Bacteria > Acidobacteriota > Thermoanaerobaculia > Multivoradales > Multivoraceae > Multivorans. The sequence continues at coordinate 36,525 of JAJDZH010000082.1, forward strand.
ATCTTCGGCAAGGCCAGGAGCTTGGCGCCCGTGCCGGCTCGCCGGTCGATCAGAGTGCCCGCCACCTGCAGGTGCTTGTCCACCGCTTCGCGAGCCATGATCAGGTGCATGATCTCGCTCGAACCCTCGAAGATGCGGTTGATCCGGAAGTCCCGCATCATCCGCTCGATGCCGACCGGGTCCTCGCCGCGGTCGCGCAGGGACGATTCCGTCTCGTAGCCGCGACCGCCCCGGACCTGCATCGTCTCGTCGATGATCTGCCAGCCGCGCCAGGTGTTCCACTCCTTGCAGGCAGCACTCTCCAGGCGCAGGTCGAGCCGCTTGTCGTTCGACATGTGGCTGGCCAGCTTGACGATCGCCTCCATCGCGAAGCCGTAGGCCGCGATATCCGAGATCTTCTGCGCGATCGCCTCGTGCCTGCCGATCGGCACGCCCCACTGGATCCGGCTGCTGCCGAATTCCCGTACCGCCTTGAGGCAGTACTTGGCCGCTCCCACCGAGCTGTTCGGAATCGACAGGCGGCCGTCGTTCAGCGTCGTCAGAGCGATCTTGAGACCCCTGCCCTCCTTGCCGATCAGGTTCTCCTTCGGCACCTTCACGTTGTCGAAGGTGATGATGCCGTTGGCCAGGGCGTTGAGTCCCATGAAGTGGCAGCGGCGCTCGACCTCGACGCCCTCCCATTCCGTCTCGACCACGAACGAACTGATCTTCTCGGTCTCAGGGTCCATCGCCATGACGACCAGCAGCTTCGCCTTCGTGCCGTTCGTGCACCAGAGCTTGGTGCCGTTGAGCACGTAGAAGTCGCCGTCGAGGACGGAGGACGTCGACAGCCGGGCCGGGTCGGAACCGACCTCCGGCTCGGTCAGGGCGAAGGCGGAGATCTCGCCCGAGGCGCAGCGCGGCAGGTACTTCCGCTTCAGCTCCTCGCTGCCGAAGAGATTCACCGGCTGCGGCACGCCGATCGACTGGTGGGCCGAGAGCAGGGCGGTCAGGTTGCCGTCGAACGAACCGATCAGCTCCATCACCTGGGCGTACTCGACCTGGTCGAAGCCGAGACCACCGTACTCCGTCGGGATCTTCATGCCGAAGGCGCCGAGCCGCGCGAGACCGTCGATCACGTGGTCGGGGTAGTCCTCAGACACGTCGATCTCGACCGGGTCGACCTCGTCACGCAGGAAGTCCGTGAGCGCCGAGTAGAACGACTCGAACTCCGGCCGCCACTCGTCGCGGGAGGGATACGGGCTGATCAGGTCGAAGCGGAAGTTGCCCAGGAAGAGTTCCTTCATGAAGGAGGGGTTCTTCCACTCCTTCTGGCGGGATTCCTCCGCGACCGCGCGCGCCTTCTCTTCGCTGACCTGAACCTGTTGCTGGCTCATCGACTCGGCTCCTGTTGGGTGCTGGCTGGCAAGGTTCGCCCCGACTTCCCGGGCGGGCGCGCATTCTATCCGTCCACGTCGCGTCCGGCCACGTTGAATCAGGGGCGCCCGGCGCCCCAACCGCCGCCGCCCGGCGTCTCCAGCACCAGGAGATCCCCGGGCATCACGTCGGCCTGGTCGACCGAGGCGAGTTCCTGGACGCCGCCGGCGGTACGCAGGATACGGGCGCGGCCCGTTGAACCGCTCGCCCCGCCGTCGACGCCGTAGGGAAGCTCCACTCGGTGCTGGCCGAGCACGGATACCTTCTGGGGGGTGAGGAACCGCAACTCGCGGCGCAGGCCGTCGCCGCCCTGAAACCGGCCCGCTCCACCGGAGCCGGGACGCAGGCCGAACCTCTCGAGGCGGACCGGATACCGGTGCTCCAGCACTTCGGGGTCGGTGATGCGCGTGTTCGTCATGTGGGTATGGACGCCGCTCGCCCCCCGGAACCCCGGTCCGGCCCCGGCCCCGCCGCCGACCGTTTCGTAGTAGCCGAAGGTGTCGTCGCCGAACAGGGTGTTGTTCATCGTGCCCTGCCCGCAGGCGCAGAGTCCGAACGCCTTGATCAGCGTGTCGACGACCCGCTGGCTCGTCTCAACGTTGCCGCCGACGACAGCCGGGCAGCGCCCGGGGTCAGCCGGGAACTCCGGGTTCAGCATGCCGCGCGGGATCTCGATCTCGACCGGTTCGAGCAGCCCCTCGTTGAGCTGGAGCGGCACCCCGATCAGCAACCGCAGCACGTAGATCGTGGCGCTCCGCACGATCGCCGGCGTCGCGTTCAGGTTGCCGGCGTGGACTGGTGCGCTGCCCGTGAAGTCGATCCGCGCCGAACCGCGATCCACCGTTACCGCGACTTCGATCGGCGAACCGTCGTCCAGCCGTTCCCGGGCGTGAAACGACTGGCGGCCCGTGCTCCGCACGTGGTCCTCCAGCGCCGACCGCATCCGGTCGGCGGCGCGCGAGAAGAGCGCCGACATGTAGCGCCGCACCTCCTCCTCGCCCGCGTCCGCGGCGAGCTGGCGAAGGGCCGCCACGCCACGCCGGTTGGCGGCCACTGCCGCGCCCAGGTCGGCCAGGTTCTCCGCCACCGAGCGGGAGGGGGCCGGGCCGCCGGCCAGCAGGGCCTCGATCCGCTCCCACTGCGGCTCCCCTGCCCGCACCAGGTACTGAGGCGCGATGACCACTCCCTCTTCCGCCAGGCTGCGGGCCTCGGGCGGCATCGAGCCCGGCCGGATGCCGCCCAGCTCGGCGTGGTGGGCCCGGTTGGCGACGTAGCCCAGCAGCCTGCCGTCCACGAAGACGGGAGAAATGACCGTGATGTCGGGCAGGTGGGAGCCACCGTAGCCCGGGTGGTTCGTCACCGCGACATCGCCGGCGCCGAGTTCGAGTTCCGCCGCGACCCGTCGCACGCATTCGCCGAGCGCGCCGAGGTGGACCGGAATGTGGGGCGCGTTGACCAGCAACCGCCCTTCCGCGTCGAGCATCCCGCACGAGAAGTCGAGACGCTCCTTGACGTTCACCGACATCGCCGTCCGCTGCAGCATCACGCCCATCTCGGACGCGATGGCGGCGAACCGGTTCGAGAACAGCTCCAGTCGAACGGGATCCACCGGCGGAGTCTACGCGGGCCGACATCGAGTCGCTAAGGTACCGCTCCGACACCCGCCAATACACCAGAACTGCCGGACCCTGGAGCGCGACGATGACACTCAGCACGATGATGGACTTCCCGCTGACGATCCGGATGATCTTCGATCACGGACGCCGGGTGCACGGAGACAGCCGGATCATCACCTGCCAGGCGGACGGCGCACGGATCGGCGCCTACGCCGAGGTCGCGGAGCGCAGCGCCCAGCTCGCCCACGCGCTCAAGGGCCTCGGCATCCAGCCGGGAGACCGTGTCGGCACCTTCGCCTGGAACAACCAGGAACACCTGGAGGCCTACTTCGCGATCCCCTGCATGGGCGCCGTCCTTCACACCCTGAACATCCGCCTGTTCCCGGAGCAGTTGACCTACGTCACGAACCACGCCGAGGACCGCGTGGTGATCGTCGACGACTCCCTCGTTCCGCTCATCGGGCAGGTCGCGGCCGACCTCGAGACGGTCGAGCACTTCATCGTCGTCGGCGACGGCGACGTCTCGCCGCTCGAGGCGGGCGGAGCGACCATCCACCGCTACGACGAGATGATCGCCGGCCAACCGACCACCTTCGACTGGCCGGAGATCGACGAGCGGGCCGCCTGCGCCATGTGCTACACGAGCGGCACCACCGGCAACCCCAAGGGAGTCGCCTACAGCCACCGTTCGTCCTTCCTGCACGCCCTGGGAGTGGCTTCCGGCGGCGCCCTCGGCATCAGCCAGGCGGACAGCATCCTGGCCATCGTGCCGATGTTTCACGCCAACGCCTGGGGCCTGCCTCACGTCGGCTGGTTCACCGGCGCCGACTTCGTCATGCCCGACCGCTTCCTGCAGGCGGAGCCCCTGTGCCGGATCATCGCCGAGCACCGGCCGACGCTCTCCGGGGCGGTGCCGACCATCTGGAACGAAGTCCTCCGCTACTCGGAGAACCACGAAGTCGACTTCTCCTCGTTCCGCGCCGTCCTCTGCGGCGGCTCCGCCGTGCCGCGATCCCTGATCGAGGGGTTCCGGGACCGTTTCGGCGTGGACATCATCCAGGGCTGGGGCATGACCGAGACCTCGCCCCTGGCGGCCATGGCGATTCCCCCGCGCGGCACGCCCCGGGAGGAAGAGGTCGACTGGCGGGTCAAGACCGGCCGGATCATCTCCGGCGTCGAGATCCGGATCACGAACGACGCCGGCGAAGAGATGCCCTGGGACGGTGAAGCGGTCGGCGAGATCGAGATCCGCGGGCCGTGGATCACCGGCTCCTACTACCTCGACGACGATCCCGAGAAGTTCCACGACGGCTGGCTCAGGACCGGCGACGTCGCCTCGATCGACCCGAAGGGCTTTCTGCAGATCACCGACCGGGCCAAGGACGTGATCAAGTCCGGCGGCGAGTGGATCTCCTCGGTCGACCTCGAGAACGAGCTGATGGGACACCCGGCCGTCGCCGAGGCCGCCGTGGTCGGCGTGCCGGACGACCGCTGGGACGAGCGGCCGCTCGCCTGCGTCGTGCTCAACGACGGCGCCGAAGCCGACCCGGGCGAACTCCGGAGCTACCTCGCCGACCGCGTCGCCCGCTGGTGGGTGCCCGAACGCTGGACCTTCATCGACGAGGTGCCCAAGACCAGCGTCGGCAAGTTCGACAAGAAGGTCCTGCGGGCCCGGTACGGAGAGGGAAAGCTGGAAGTCGTCGGCTGATCGGCCCGCTCGCCGGCGAGCCCCGCTGATTCCCTGCCGCGGCGCCTCATTCCGGGATTGTCCGCACAATGCGCCCGGTGTGGTGGTCCACCACGATGATCGGCGCTCTCGGCGTGTCGTCCCCGTACCGGATCGTCCCAACGGATTTGGCGGCGTCCTCGGCGGCTATTCCCGGAAGGGTGTACGCCTCCGCCAGACCGACATCGACCGTGTAGCCCAGGTCGGCCAGCGATTGGATCGTCACCGCGCTCAGCGGGTCGGCTACACCGATGTTCTGGGTCGGCGTCATGAGTTCGTGGTCGAAGACCAAGTCCCGCCAGTGCGTGTCGGCAGAGCCGAAACCGAGCTGGGCTTCCACGGGCACCTTCTCTCCCTTGTAAACCGTGCCGCCGACCCGATCGAACGCCGGGACGGCAAGGGGGCCCGCAAAATGGGTGTCCAGCTGGCGCCCCAATACGAACGCCGTGGGATTGCGGAGCAGACCCGAACGCTCCCAGAGCGTCCCGAAGCCCAGTACGTGCGCAATCTCATGGAGGATCACTTCTTCCAGATCACCCCTCGTAATCCACTCAGCGTCGTCCAAGTCCAAGGCCATAGCGCCCACGAAGGGCAAACCGCCCTCACGCCGAATCCCGCATACCGCGGCATAGGCGGCCGTTCCGCCAACGCCATCGATGCTCCGGGCGCTCGCCACGATCAGAAGGTCATCCACGCTCTTCTGCCCCGTCCGCGTCGTGATGCCCAGGCATCCCAGATTCTCGTCGCCGGAAAGCGGCACATCCGCCAGTTCGGTGGCTGCCAGAACCGCCGACCAGTACTCGACCGCCGCGTCAAAGGCCGCTTGCACAGGCGGGTCGACTTCGTTGACGAGGATGAGCTCGATGTCGAAGAACCCGGGCCCGGCGCCCCTCACTGACACCCGCAGGGAGGACCGCGCTTCCAGGCCACCCGGATCGGTCGCGGTCACCGTGACCGCCGCCGACCCGAGCGCCACCGGCACAACCTTGACGTTGCTACCGGCCATCTCGACCGAGACGATACCTGGTCTGGTTGCAGCCGCCGCGTAGGTCAGACTGTCGCCATCGGGATCCCTGAAGTAGGGCGAAACATCGACCGAGTGGGGGCCACTCCCCACTCTGAGTCGCAGCAGGGGCAGGGTGCGCTCCGGAACGGGCGCCTGATTCAAAGCGGCGCCGAAGAGAACTAGCGGATCGGCTAATCGAAGTTCGACGCCTTCCATGAAACGCGAAACCACCGGAGCGGGGCCCACGGCCACCTGCGTGGCGAATCGGTCCCCCGTATCCCCGGTGACGGTGACACTCCGGCTCCTGTCACTTCCGGCTGCGATCTCGACGGTCGCCGCCGAGACGCTGCCGCCGCTAACGGAAAGAGGAACTCTGATGTTGAACGGCGCACCCTGCTCCAGAGCGAGGGCAACTTTGGCTGGGCCGGGCGCCCGGAGATCCGCGCTATCCGTCCGACGCAGCCCAAGCGTGAGCGGAAACGGAGAGCCCGGATTACCTCCGAGTTGCAGCTCCGACAGGCGCCTCAGGCCTGTGAACACCCCTGGCGGCAACTCGACCAGTTGATTATCGTTCAGGAAAAGCGTCTCAAGCCGCCGCAGGCCCGAGAAGGAGCGCGAGGAAAGCCCGGTGAGCTCGGCCTCCGCCAGGTCCAGGTACTCCAGCCTCGAAAGCCCCGAAAAGGCCGACGCCTCCAGCGTGCCCAGAGGGTTGCCATCGAGGGCCAAGGTGTACAGCCTGGACAGCTCCTCAAGGGCGCGGGTGGGCACAGCCGTCAACTGGTTCCACCCCAAGCCCAGAAAGAACAGGTTCGAAAGGTCAGAGAATACGTTCGACGGTACGTCCGTCAGACGACTGCCGCCAAGGAACAACCAACGGAGACCGGAACGGCCCGCGAAGATCCGGGGCGGGAGGCGAGTCAACTGGGTGCGCTGAAGGCTCAGCACCTCGAGGGCGGGCAGATCCGCGAACAATCGAGGCGGCAAATCCCTCAGAGGGTTGTTCCCCAGCAGTAACCAATCGAGGCGAGAAAGGCCCGCGAACAATCGAGGCGGAAGACCGGTCAACTGGTTTCCTTCGAGATTCAGTAGATCGACCTCCGGGACATCCGAGAACACCGTCTCCGGCAGGCTCGAAAGGCGGTTGCCGGAGAGGTCCAGGTTCGTCCGGATGTCAAGGTCCCGGAAGATCCCCGCGGGCAGGGACGTCAGTTCATTGTCTGCGAGAATGAGCTCGTAGACCTTCGTCAATCCAGCGAACACGTTCGGCGGCAGTTCCGTCAACCCGATTCCCCAAAGCCACAGAACGCGCAGGCCCGAGAGGCCCCCGAAGTCGCCCTCCTGCAGGGTCGTGACGGTGCCCGCTCCCCCGACTGTGCGGAGACCATGAAACGCCCGCGACAATCCGGCTAGCTCTCCGTCCCCAACGCACGTCAGCCGGCGGCCCGGCTCCGACTCGTCGGACATCGAACTGGTCACGGCGCATTCGCGGGTCCATGCGCGGGCCACGAGGTCCGGGGACCATCGAGTAGAGCGCTCGTTCCAACGTGTCGAGGCGGACCCGCGCCCATCGAACTGCAATGCCCTCACGTGGGCCAGATCGTTCGCGTCTACCGCGGCGCAATCGGCTGCGCCGACTTCGGCAACGATGCCGTCCCGGATCATCGGCGTGCGGTCGCAGACGCCTTCCTCGACGTGCACCGCGACCGCGTACGGATAGCCGCGGACGTAGCCTGTGTCCTCCCCGGGTGGGTCCAATGCGACAATCAGCACCTCGCGCCACGATTCGAGTTCGTCGTCGTCGACGATCGGGATCTCGATGTCGCCGCTGGTCTCACCCGCCGCGATCGAGACCGAGCCCCCGGAGAAGTGGCCATGATCCGATGTGCCAGCGTCGGCGGTCGACGGGTCGGCGTCGACGCCGAGGCTGTAGGTGAAGCTGACCGCGGACGCCGCCGGTTCGCTCAAAGTGAGTCGGAGCAACGCCGTGCCTCCTTCCGGTGTGGCTACGGAGTTCGCGCTGAACGACACCGTGGGCGCTTCGACCTGAAACAGCACGATGGGCTCCGCCTCAACCTGAAGACCGACGAAGTCGTCCGGCAGTGGCGGCACGGCCATTGGCGCCACCTGGGTGCCGCCCGCTCCTTCCGCGTTTCGGTTCACCGTGACGTCCGGACTCCGGGCACTGCCAGCGCCGATCGTGACCTCGGCCGCGGAAAGGTCGCCTCCGGCGGCGACGAGGGGAAGCACCATTCTGAACGGCGCGCCCTCCGCCACGCCAAACCTGATCCTGGCTGGACCCTGGGCAAGAAAATCCTTGTTGTCCACGCGCTCGGGCCTCAGAGTCAGCCTGAACGGAGCGCCCGGATTGTGCCTCAAGTCCAGGAAGTTGAGGTTGGCCATGCCAACGAAGACATCCGGCCCCAACTCCGTCAACTCGTTGTACGAGAGGTCCAGTCTCCGCAGGCTGGCGAGGCGGCTGAAGTGGCGAGGAATCGCGCCCCTCAAACGGTTTCCCGAGAGGTTCAGCGATGTCAGTCTGGCAAGACGACCAAGTTCGGAGGGGATCCCAACGAGGCGGTTATGCGAGAGATTCAGGATCCTCAGGTCGGCGAGGTCCCCGAGGTCGGGAGGGATCGCAACCAGGCCTTGTTGGCTTGAGAGGTCCAGAACCCTCAGGTTGGCGAGCCGTCCGAGTTCGGGAGGAATGGAACTCTCGAAGAAGTTGTGCGAGAGGTTCAACGACGTCAGGCCGGCAAGCCGTCCGAGGTCGGGAGGAATGGAACCCTCGAGGAAGTTGTGCGAGAGGTTCAGCGACGTCAGGCCGGCGAGCCGTCCGAGGTCGCGAGGGATCGCACCTCTCAAACGGTTCTGCGAGAGGTTCAGCGATGTCAGGCCGGTGAGGCGGCCAAGTTCGGGTGAAATCGAACCCGTCAGGCCGGGTCCGGCACGAAGGTGGACGGTCTGCCAATCGTCAAGAATCTCTCCCCCCAGATCGATCCCCACGACGCGCCCCGACTGGTCTGTTTCCACGCCGTACCAGTCCCCCAGCGGCGCACCGGTCAGCCAGCGGTCACTCCGGGTCCAGCCGGAGCCGCCGGCGGCCTCGTAGAAGGCAACGAGGACAGCCCTGTCATGTGCCGCCGCCGTGACCACCCGGAGGTCCGACGTTCCACTGACACCCTCGAGCCGGCCTTCGACGCCACCTGAGCGGACAGTCGCCGTGATCGTGACCTCGCCCAAGGCGACACCCCGGACGAGGCCCGAACCGTCCACCGTCGCCACCGAGCCTCTGCTCGACGACCAGGTAAACGTGGCGCCTTCCACGACGTTGCCGTACTCGTCGTACGCTTCGGCTACGAGGCGCAGGGTGTCGCCGCGTGCGATCACGTCACTGGCGGGCGTTACGGCGACCCTCGGCGCCGCCTTCACCCTGATCGTCGCCTCGCCGGAGAGCGAGCCCCACCGCGCCCTGACCGTGGTTGTCCCGATGCCGGCCGCCGTGACCAGGCCCGCAGCATCCACCGTGGCGACAGCCCGGTTGTCGCTCCACCACGACACTTCGGCTCCACTGACTACTCGACCAGCGTCATCCAGCGCCGTCGCCGAAAGCTGCGCGGTCTGGCCCGCGGCGGTGAACGTCAACTCCTCGGGTGCAACCCGCAGAGCCGCCATGCCGTCGTCGGTGGCGCAATCGAAGGCGGACGTGTCGCTCCTCGCGGACGCCGTCATCCCCAGCCGGTTTCGATGGGTCCACCGCCGGCCGTTCTGGCTCGTCACGTGGAGGTTGAAGGCGAGATCGGTAACCGGCGCCACGAAGACCCAGCGACGACCGTTGTACGAGCAGCCGTCAAGCACCTTGACCAGCGCTTCGGCGTTGTCCCGGTCGAAGAACCACAGCAGCCCCGACTGGCCCGAAGACCAGATCCCCCCTCGACCTTCGCCAACCACGCCTTCGGCCGTCTCGTAGCACAGGCTCACCTGATAGCCGCCGTCGAAGACCAGCGGCGACGTGGTCGGCTGGCAGTCGGTGTACTCCCCAACCGCCAGCGCGCTCCTGGCGACGATCTGCGCTCCGGAAGCAGCGGACGCCGCGACCGCCTCGTCGTCCGTGGCGCAGACGAAGGCGGACGTGTCGCTCCGGGCAACCGCCGTTGCGCCCAGCCTGTTGCGATGAGTCCACCGGCGTCCGTTGCGGCTCGTCACGTGGAGATTGAAGGCCACATCGGTAACCGGCGCCACATAGACCCAGCGACGGCCGTTGTGGGAGCAGCCGTTGAGCACCTTGACCAGCACCTCGGCGTTGCCGCGGTCGAAGAACCACAGAAGGCCCGCCTGGCCCGAAGCCCAGACTCCCCCACGGCCCTCGCCAACCGCCCCTTCGGCCGTCTCGTAGCACAGGCTCACTTCGTAGCCGCCGTCGAGGACCAGCGGCGACGATGTGGGGCGGCAGTCGGTGTACTCCCCTGCCGTTAGCGGCTTCCTGTCGGCGGCGGGTACCCCGGAGGCGGGACGCCCGCTCTGAAGGACCGCGACCAGAGCGACAAGCGGGAACATCGCCAAGGCCCAGCGGGGACCGTGAACACCCCTGGCGAACCCGCGACGCCATAGGCGAACGCGGCTCAAAGGCGCAGCGACAGGCTGCCCGAAGAACGGGATTCTCTTCCTGACCACGTCGGCCCTCCTTGTAGCCTTGTGGTTGGAACCCGATGGCTGGCGGAGCTACTGCGCCGACACTCCCAGGTGCTCGTTGAACCAGGCGACGAGCGCGCTCGAAGCGCGCTCGCCGTCCTCGCCGCGGAAACCGTGGGCGGCGCCCTCGATCACGATCAGCTTCGAGGTGACGTTCGCCTCGTCGAAGGCGGCCTTGATCCTCTCGCTGTGGCTGAGCGGCACGAGCTCGTCCCGGTCGCCGTGAATCAGCAGCGTCGGCGGATCGTCCTCGCTGACGAAGAGGACGGGTGATATCCCGGCGGCCTTCTCGGGGTCGAAGTCGAGCGCGGGGAAGCGCTCGTTCGGACCGGTCAGCCCCTGCAGGTCGACCGGCGGGAAGTAGGCAACGACCGCCGCGACGCGGTTGCCGGTCTGCTCGATGGGATCCTTGCTGTCACTCTTCCCCTCGTCCGAGGCATTGCCGAGCATCAGGGACAGGTGGCCGCCGGCGCTGCCGCCGGTGACGCCCAACCGTTCCGGGTCCACGCCGAAGTCGTCCGCGTTGAGCCGGATGTACCGGACCGCGCGACGCACGTCCGCGACCGCCTCCGGCACCTTGAACAGCGGGGCCGAGCCGTGGCGGACCATGAACACGGCGTAGCCGTTGTCCAGCAGATCGCCGATCGCACCGAACCGGCGTCCCTCACCGGATGCAATCCCGTGCGGGTCGGACCAGCGGGAGAACCAGCCGCCGCTGACCATGAACAGGACACCGGCGCCGTTCTGCTCGGCCGGCACCAGCGCATCGAAGGTGAGCGCCATGCCCATCTTGTGACCGTAGACCACGTCGGCGCGGACCTTCGTCTCGGAGCCCGCCGACAGTGGCGCGGCGAGAAGGGCGGCGGCGATCAGGACGACGACGGCTTGCTTCAGGACTGTCTGTTTCACTGGGTTCTCCCTGTTCTCGGTGTGTTCGGGCAGCCGCATCCGCGCTCGGTTGCTAGGGCCGCGCTCCTCCCGCCGTTTCCTGCGGCGGCGCCTGGGGTTTCATCCGTTCGGCCGCAACCATATCCGCCACGTCGGCGAGCAGCTTCTTCGCGTCGTAGACGATGCCGTCCTTGATCGTGTAGCGGACGCCGCCGACCCGCTCGGGCCGGCCGGTGTCGTCGTTCAGCCTGACGGCGCCGGTGCCGTAGAGCACCTTCAGGTTGGCGATCGGGTTCTCGTCGACGACGAGGAGATCGGCGAGCATCCCCTCGCGCACGATCCCGATCTCGATGTCTTCGCCGCTCGCCTTCACGAGTTCCTCGGCGCCGTGCATCGTCGCCGAGCGGATCACCTCGAGCGGATGGAAGCCCGCCTCCTGCAGCATCTCGAGTTCGAGGATCGTGCCGAAACCGTAGGTCTGGTAGATGAACCCCGAATCCGAACCCACGGTGACCCGGCCGCCGCGGTTCTTGTACTCGTTCAGGAACCGCATCCAGACGCGGTAGAAGTTCTTCCAGGCCACCTCGTCCGCCGTCGTCCAGTAGAACCAGTAGGAGCCGTGGTCCAGGCGGCTGGGGGCGTAGAACTCGGCCAAGCTGGGCAGCGTGTAGTCCGCGTGCCAGTCGGCGTTGCGCGCCCGCATCACGTCGCGGCTGGCAGAGTAGATCGTCATCGTCGGGTTGATGAAGAAGTCGAGTTCCAGGAACTCCTCCAGGAGGGCGTTCCAGCGCTCGCCTCCGGGCTCGACCAGCCGCCACTGCCGGGCCACCTGGCCGAAGCGGAACTGCTCGTCCATGTAGTTCATCTCGGCCGGCCAGGGCTGCACGTCGGCGCCCTCGTACATCGACTCGAACAGGCCATAGAAGTGGGTCATCCCGACCAGTCCCAACCGCGCAGAGTCGATCGCGTTCATGTTGCCGACGCCCATCTGGTCGAGGTGGGCGGTCGACCCCATGCCCAGGCTGCCGGCCTCGTCGAGCAACGCCGCCATGATCTTCGGCGGGAAGGCGCCGAGCTTCAGACCGTCCACGCCCTTCTCGTGGGCGTAGCGGACCCACTCGCGGGCGTCCACGGGAGTGCGAATGTCCCGGTCCTTCCACTCCTTGCCGCTGCCCGGACGCTGAAAGGAAACGAAGCGCGGCGCGGTGATCTCGTTCCTCCGGCTGCGCTCCTTCTCGCTCAGGTCCCACTCGAGCGGTCCGGTGGGCACGCCGCGCGCAGTCGTGACGCCGTGCGCCATCCACAGCTTGTAGATGTACTCGGCACGCGGCGCCTTCGGCACGCCGCCGGTGTGGACGTGGAGATCGACCAGGCCCGGCAGCACCCAGGAACCGGAGAGATCGAGCTCGTGGTCGGCGTCCTTGGGGCGCCTGCTTTCGTCGATCTCGGTGTTCGCCATGCCGAGGCTCTTGATCTCCTCGATGCGGTTGCCCTCGATGACGATGTCGACCGGGCCCAT
>JAJDZH010000441.1 GCA_022824725.1 Thermoanaerobaculia bacterium
GGGGATCAGGACCTGCTCCACGTAGGGGCGCTCCGCGCTCGGGAAGAGCGTGGGCTCGTGCAGTTCGTTGAGCCAGCCCATGGGAAGCAGCAGGATTCCCGTACGGAAGTTCAACTGCGGCTTCCACAGGTAGTCGACGTACGCGAACTCGACGGAGGCGCTGCCGGACTTGGATGTCGAGGCGTGCTCGAACTCGATCTCCGAGTTGAACACCCACCGGTCGTCGAACTTGTAGCCGACGTAGACGATGGCGCGCAGGAAGTCGATGGTGTCGCCGAAGCCGGTCGGCTCGCCGCTCTCGCGCTTGCTGGCGTAGCTCTCGAACACCATCTCGCCGTAGCCGCCGATCGACAGGCCTTCCTCCACGCGGTAGACCTTCGAGGCGGCGATGCCCATGCCGTAGAGGCCTTCATCGGCTTCGGCGGCGTCGGACGCCGCGGCGCCGAGGTTGAGCTTCTCGATTTCCTCGGCGAGGACCTCGATCTGCTGTTCCAGTTCGGCCACTCGCTGGGCGGGCGCCTGGGCGGCGAGTTCGGCGATCGTCCGGCGCAGGGTCTGGATCTGCTCCTCCAGCGTCGCGATGCGCTCATCGGTCGAGTCCTGCGCGGCGGCTGGGGTGGCCGACGGGACGAGCGCCGCCACTGCCAGGAGCAGCGCCAGTAGTCCCGTTCCGGCCTTTCGGGAGTTGGTCTTCATCCGCTTCGCCTGCCCTCCAGTTTCGCCAGGCAACGAGGCTGCCCTTCGGCGAGTCCGGAGATAGTGGATCGTATTGGTCCCATTTGTCAAGGACCAAGCAGCCGACCGGCAGGATCGCCGGCCGGCTGCGCGGTGCAAGCTTGGTCGGGGGGCTACTCGACGACGCGGGTGGCGTTCGCTTCCATGTCGCCGAAGTCGCTGGCGAACGCGCCGTTGAGCGCGTCGCCGTCGACCATGCCTGAGAACGTCAGGCTGAGGGACTGTCCGCCGGCGTCGATGTTCATCGTGAAGCCGAGCGTGCCGTCCTCGTTCCAGGTCACGTCGCCGAGCTCGATGTCACCCTGGGGAGAAGTCATCGTTCCCATCAGGCCGCTGGCGTCGCCGGACACGATCAGGGTGGGTTCCTGGGTGCCGAGCGGGGTCTCGATCGTCATGTTCCACGAGCCGACGGCGGCGGGCAGGGCCGGGGCGCCGTAGCCGCTGCAGGCGAACGTGAGCAGGGCGGCGACGAGGGCCAGGAGCAGGGTGTTGCGGAGTTTCCCGGTAGTGGGGGTCATGGTGGCCTTTCCGGTCCCCATCGGGACCCGTGTCGTTCGAAGCGTTGCCTGGAGCGTCCGATCGCTCCGTAGTCAGGATCGCGTAGGCGGCGAATGATAGCCGAGGAACCAGCTTGAGGTTTGGCGGCTCTACTCGTTCTCCAACCGGCGGCGCATGTCGTCGAACATGGCCAGGTCGGCGAGCGATGGTTCCGGGTTGTGCAGATCGAGGCGCGCGAGCGTGTCGCGCACGATGTCGGCGACGGCCCAGCGCATGTACGGCTTGCTGTCGGCGGGAATCGCGTACCACGGCGCGTGGCTCCTGGTGGTGGACCGGATCGCCTCGCCGTAGGCGCTCATGTACTCGTTCCAGAACCCGCGCTCACGGACATCGCTGATGGCGAACTTCCAGTGCTTGTCGGGGCGGTCGAGGCGGCGCAGGAAGCGCGCCTTCTGCTCGTCGCGGGAGATGTTCAGGAAGAACTTGAGAATCACGGTGCCGTTGCGCGCCAGGTGCCGCTCGTGCTCGACGATCGACTCCATGCGCTGCTGCCACAGGCCGTTTGGGTCCATATGGGGGAGGTTCTGCTTCTCCAGGATCTCGGGATGGACCCGGACCACGAGGACCTCCTCGTAGTAGCTGCGGTTGAAGACGCCGATGCGGCCGCGCTCGGGCAGGCTGCGGGCGGTGCGCCAGAGGAAGTCGTGATCGAGTTCCTCGCTCGACGGCTGCTTGAAGTTGAAGACCTGGCAGCCCGCCGGATTGACCCCGGTCAGCAGGGCGTTGATCGTGCTGTCCTTGCCGGCGGCGTCCATGGCCTGGAAGATCAGCAGCAGCGCGTGGCGGTTCTCGGCGTAGAGCAACCTCTGCTGGCGGCTGATGTCGCGCACGGCCCGCCGCCGCAGTTTGCGGAGTTCGTTGTGGCGCGGGGCGTCCGCCGGAGGCGCCGTCCTCCACTGCCGCGGGTCGAAACGCTTCGTACCCTCGGGCACCAGGTAGCGTTGCGCTGGCTTCGCGGCTTCGCGAACGCCCTCGGGGCCGGTCTGAGACATGAACGCCTAGGATACTCGCTACGGATTCACCGGGCCAGGAGACGATCGCGATGAAGCGAACCCATCGACGCGAATTCCTCAGGACCATGGGGGCGGCGACGGCAGGCGTGGCCGTTGCGTGCAGCCTGCGGTCCGAGCGGGACCTGGATCGGTTGCCCAACGTCGTCTTCATCCTTGCCGACGACATGGGCTACGGCGACATCACCGGGTTGAACCGCGACTCGCAGATCCCGACAGCGAACATCGACCGCCTGATCCGCGAAGGCCGGTACTTCGCCGATGCCCACTCGCCTTCGGCCCTGTGCACGCCGACCCGCTACGGCGTGCTCACCGGCCGCTACTGCTTCCGCACGCGGGTCAAGCGCAGCGTGCTCTGGGGCTACAGCCGCCACCTGATCGAGCCCGAGCGGACGACGGTCGCGTCGCTGCTGCGGGACAGCGGCTATCGAACCCACTGCATCGGCAAGTGGCACCTGGGCATGGACATGCCGGCGCAGGGCCGCGACGGTTTCCCCGAGAGCGACGAGGTCGTCGACCAGCGGGCTTACACGGGCGATGTCGACTGGGCGGGCCGGATCGAGAACGGACCGGTCGCCAACGGCTTCGACACGTTCTACGGCATCTCGGCTTCGCTCGACATGCACCCCTACATCTACATCGAGGACGACCGCTTCCTCGGCGAGTGCACGGTAGAGAATGACCTGCTCTTCATCACCGAGGACACCAGGGAAGAGCGCTACGGCGACAACCTCGGCCCGGCCCATGCCGACTTCCGCGCCGACGAGGTGATGCCGAAGCTGACCCGGCGGACCGTGGAGACGATCGAGGCCCAGAGCGCCGACGAGCCGTTCTTCGTGTTTCTCGGCCTCACGGCTCCCCACATCCCGATCGTTCCTTCGGAGAGGTTTCGCGGACTGAGCGAGATCGGGCCCTACGGCGACTTCTGCCTCGAGGTCGACGACACGGTGGGGCAGGTGCTCGACGCCCTCGATCG
This sequence comes from Thermoanaerobaculia bacterium, assembly GCA_022824725.1. Lineage (GTDB taxonomy): Bacteria > Acidobacteriota > Thermoanaerobaculia > Multivoradales > Multivoraceae > Multivorans. Next base: position 3,280 of record JAJDZH010000441.1, read on the forward strand.
CAAGGGACTGGCCGACGACACGCTGGTCATCTTCACCGCGGACAACGGCTGTGCGCCCTACATCGGAGTCGAGGAGATGAACGAGCAGGGTCACTATCCCAGCTACGTCTATCGGGGCTACAAGTCGGACATCTACGAGGGAGGCCACCGCATTCCGTTCGCCGCCCGCTGGCCGCGGCGGATCCCCGCGGGAACCCGTTCGGACGAGATCATCTGCCTGACGGACCTGTTGGCCACCTGCGCCGGCCTCACCGGCACGAGGCTCCCGGAAGACGCTGGCGAGGACAGTTACGACATTCTCCCGGCGCTTCTCGGCGAGCCGCTGTCCGCACCGATCCGGGAGGCGACGGTGTATCAGGCCGGCGACGGCTCGTACGCGATCCGGCAGGGGCGCTGGAAGCTGGAGGACACGCCGAGCTCCGGCGGCTACTACCGGATGTCCCGCGAAGAGGCGCGCGAAGCCGGCCTGCCGGAGATCCAGCTCTACGACCTGTCGGCCGACGTCGGCGAACGGAAGAACGTGTACGCGGAGCACCCCGACGTGGTCGAACACCTGATGGCCCTGCTCGAGAAGTACAAGCGCGAACCGCGCAGCGCGCCGGTGCGGGGATAGGGACGGCAGAAGGTCCGGAAGCCGGCGCTGCGCGCCGGCGCACCCGGTGTTTCTGCCGCGCAGGCTCCTGGGACTTACCTGACGTTCGTTCCGGGCAGGAACGCGGCGAGTTCCTGGACGACGGCGGCGTACTCCGGCAGGGAAGCGAGATTGGTCCACTCGTTCGCGTCGGCGTCGTGGTCGTAGAGCTCCCTGCCGCCGTCGTGGTACTCGATGTAGCGCCATCGCTCGGTGCGGACGGAGTGGTTGCGGTAGCCGTACGTCGTCAGCACTGGCCGCGGCCATTCGGACTCCGGGTTCTCGAGCAGGGGCACGAGGCTCTGGCCGTCCAGTCCGCTTCGAACGGGGACTCCGGCAAGCTCGACCAGGGTGGGGTAGAGATCGATCAGGCTGACCGGGCGTGGACTCGTGGCGCCGCGCCGCGTTTCCGCTGGCAGGGAGATGATCAATGTCGTGCGGGTGGCCACTTCCCAGAGTGCGTGCTTCCGCCAGTGCTGCTTCTGGCCGAGATGCCAGCCGTGGTCGCCCCAGAGGACGACGATCGTGTTGCCGGCGTGCTCGCTCGCGTCCAGGGCGTCCAGCAGCCGGCCG
>JAJDZH010000443.1 GCA_022824725.1 Thermoanaerobaculia bacterium
CATCAGCATGCCCTGGCGGCCGATCGTCGTGCCGCCGGCCGCGGTCGCCTGCCAGGAGTGGGCCGGCGTACCGGGTACCCAGCATGCCGTCCGGATGCCGGTCGTAGGCGCTACCCAGGAGACGTCGCCGACATCGGTCGAACCGAGGCTCGTTCTTCCGGTTTCGTCGCGCAACTCGGAAACGGATGCAAGCGGGCGCGGTTTCAGCAGTGATTCCTGCAGCTTCCGGGCCCAGCCCTTCTCCGCTTCCGTGTACTTCATGTCGATGAGGGCCTTGAAGTTGCGCAGCGAGACCTCGGACAGCGTGTCGTTCGGCAGCAGGTTGTGGATGCCGCCCAGGAACTCGATCTCCAGTTCCGTCTCCGTGGCGTGGGCGGCGCCCTCGGCCACCAGCACCAGGCGGTCGTAGATCGAGCGCGCCACGTCGATGTTCGGGTGGCGGACGTAGTAGTACGCCTCGGCGAACGCCGGCACGACGTTCGGCGCGTCGCCGCCGGCGGTGATCACGTGGTGGATGCGCGTGCGGTCCGGCGTGTGCTCCCGAAGAAGCTCGGCGCCGTAGTTCAGGATCGCCACCGCGTCGAGCGCCGACCGGCCCGCCTCGGGCGACGCGGCGGCATGGGCGCTGCGCCCGCGGTAGCGGAACTTCGCCGCCACCCGGGCCAGGTTCGTCGGATCACCGGCGGAGTTCCCGTCACCCGGATGCCAGTGCAGGACCGCGTCGACGTCGTCGAAGAGGCCGGCCCGGGCCATGAAGGCCTTGGCGCCGCCTCCCTCCTCGGCGGGTGTGCCGTAAAGGCGAACCGTTCCCTGGACCGCGCCGGCGCGAATGCCGTCGGCCACGGCGAGGGCAGCGCCCAGCGAGCCGGCGCCGAACAGGTGGTGGCCGCAGGCGTGACCCCAGTCGGGCCCTTCGCGCGGAGAACGGGTCGGAACGGCTTCCTGCGACAGTCCCGGCAGGGCGTCGAACTCGGCCAGAATCGCGATCACGGGGCGACCGGCGCCAAACGAAGCGACGAAGCTCGTCGGGATTCCCGCGACGCCGCGCTCCACGTCGAAGCCCTCCTCTTCGACCAGCGAGCCCAGCAGCGCTGAAGACTTGGTCTCCTGGTAACCCGGTTCGGCCCACTCCCAGATCTTCCGGGCGGCGTCCCAGAGCAGCTCGGCCCGCTCCGCCACCGCAGCCTCCAGGCCCGCCTTCTCCACCACTCCGCCGTCGGCCGCTGCGGGCGCGAGAGGAAGGAGAACGAGCGCGCAGCAGGCAACGGCGGCCGCGCGCAATCGGCTAGTCATCGAACACGATGACCTGGCGGGCCACCTCGCCGCTCTTCAGGTTCTGCAGGGCCTCGTTGATCTGCGAGAACTCGATCCGGTCCGAGATCAGCTCGTCGAGCTTCAGCCGACCGCCCAGGTAGAACTCGACCAGGCGCGGCATGTCGACGCGGAAGCGGTTCGATCCCATCGTGCAGCCCTGCAGACACTTGGACTGCAGCAACTCGTGGCCCGGGATCTCGACCTTCTGGCCCATCGGCACCATGCCGATGACGGTGGCCGTACCGCCCGGCCGCAGCATCGCCCACGCCTGCTCCGCCGTGGCCTTGAGCCCGATCGCCTCGAAGGCGTAGTGGACGCCGCCGCCGGTGAGATCCTGCACCTGCTTCACCGTGTCGCCGTCCGATGCGTCGATCGTGTCGGTGGCGCCGAACGCCCTGGCCAGATCGAGCTTCGACGCCACGCGGTCGATGGCGATGATGCGCGAGGCCCCGGCCAGGTCGGCGCCGTTGATCGTCGACAGGCCGATGCCGCCGCAGCCGATGACCGCGACCGTCGACCCGGGCTCCACGGCCGCGGTCCGGAACGCCGCGCCCACGCCGGTGATCACGGCGCAGCCGATGACCGCCGCCCGGTCAAGCGGCATGTCCTTCCTGATCTTCACCACCGCGTTCTCATGCACCAGCATCTGCTCCGCGAACGAGGCCAGGTCGGCGAACTGAGAGATGGGGCGCGGAGATCCGCCGTTGCTCGGCGGCAGAGCCAGCCGCGGTTCCTCCGTTCTCGGCCGTCGAGTAGCGCGCTTGTCGCAGAGCGCCGGCTCGCCGCTCATGCAGTACTCGCAGTAGCCGCAGAACACGGAGAGACAGGTGATCACGTGGTCGCCCGGCTCGACGTAGCGCACCTCGGAACCCACCTGTTCGACGATCCCGGACGCTTCGTGGCCGAGGATCGCGGGTGTGCGAATCGGCCACAGCCCGTCCACGAAGTGCAGGTCGCTGTGGCAGATCCCGACCACGCAACTCCGGACCAGGATCTCGTGCGGTCCCGGCTTGCTGATCGCGACGTCGGTGATCTCGAGCGGTTGCCCGACCTCGTGGAAAACGGCTGCTTTCATGGAGCGGAGTCCTCGTGGCTTCAGGTGAGAAACCGGCAGGCTATCAGCGCGGCTCGCCGCGGCGACGCGGCAGGCCACGCCGTACGACTGCGTAGAATGATGGCGGGCCGGATCGACCGCCCAGGGAGTTGGACATGAACGAGCAGGCGCCTCACGAGTGGTGCCCCCTCACGGGCATGCCGCAGGGGGCCGAAGCCTGGGCGATGCCGGGCGCCGCCGACCTGGAGGCGGAGTGGGCCGAGTGCCGACGGCTGCTCGGCGAGGGCTCCCCCGAATCCCGCTTCGTGAACGGCTGGCTGCGCGAGCGCGTCCGCGCCTTCGCCCTGGAGACCGGCCAGATCGAGGGCCTCTACACTCTGCGCCGTGGCGTCACGGAGCAACTCGTGGCCGAGGGCTTCGCCGGCGCCGTGGGCGCCCACACGCTGGAGGGCCTGAACGACGAGACCGTGCGCGGGCTGCTACAGGACCAGGAAGCCGCATACGACATGACGTTCGACGACGTCGCCAGCGGACGCTCCCTGTCCGCCTACATGCTGAAGAGCTGGCACGCCCTGCTGACCCGGCATCAGGCGACCGTCGTGGCGCTGACGCCCCAGGGAAAGCGCGTCCAGGTGGAGTTCGAGCGGAAGGGGCAGTGGAAGATCCGGTCGAACAACCCCCGCCGCCCGGACGGCGTCGTCCACGAGTACTGCCCGCCGGAGCAGGTGGAACCGGAAGTGGAGCGCTTCCTCCGGATGTACAACGACGACATCCGGCACAAGCGGTATCCGGTCAACGTCGAGTCCGCCTGGCTGCACCACCGCTTCGTGCGCATCCACCCGTTCCAGGACGGCAACGGGCGCGTCTCCCGCCTGCTCATGGCGTGGGCCTACCTCAAACGGCGCCTGCCGCCGCCGGTGGTGACCGCCCAGGGCAAGCCCGTGTACATCGCCGCGCTGGAAGCTGCCGACCGCGGCCGACTGAAGGCGCTCTCGGACTACATCGGCGACCGCGCGACCGAAACCGCCCGCGGCGCCGTCCTCACCGCCCGGGAAGCCCTCTCCGGCAACCTGAACCGCCCCAACGGCAACGGCGGCCGAACCGTCGGCGACACGTACTTCCCGCCCGTTGGGCGAGAGTGAGGCCTGGGCAGGAACCGCGGTCGTCGCTGGCACGCCCCCTTCACTCCGAGAGCGGAGACTGCTTTGGCAGATCGGCGGCGCCACTCCCCGCCTCCCCCAGCAACGCTGCCCGCCAACCTTGGCTGCAAGGGCGATAGGCTGCCGCCGCGTCGAAGCAATCCACGGTTCAGGCCGGAGTCGATGCAGTCGCTCTTCCGTCGACGTTGGCGCTTGACGTCTGTCCTTTGCCCGCA
>JAJDZH010000069.1 GCA_022824725.1 Thermoanaerobaculia bacterium
GCCGCCGCATCCTCGGCGCGTTCGGCGCCGAACTCGTCCTCACCGATCCGATGGAGGGCTCCGACGGCGCGATCCGCGAGGCGCGCCGGATGATCGAGGCGGAGCCGGACGCGTTCTGCTACGTCGACCAGTACGGCAACACCGCCAACTGGCGAGCGCACTTCGAGACGACCGGCCCCGAGATCTGGATGCAGACGGAGGGTCGGCTCACCCACTTCGTCGCGGGTCTCGGCACCAGCGGCACGTTCTGCGGCACGGCGCGCTACCTGACCGAGCGCGTCCCCGGGGTCCGGCTCGTCTCGATGCAGCCGGACGGCCCCTTCCACGGGCTGGAGGGCATGAAGCACATGCCGAGCGCCCTGGTGCCGGCGATCTACGACGCTTCGATCGCCCATGAGGAAGCCGCGGTCAGCACCGAGGACGCCTACGCGGAGGTCAAGGCGCTTGCCCGGCGGAGCGGCCTGCTCGTCGGCATCTCAGCGGCCGCCAATGTGGTCGCGGCGCGGCGGATCGCCGAGCGCGCCGCCGAGGCCGGAGAGCGCGCCGTCGTCGTGACCATCCTCTGCGATGGCGCCGACAAGTACCTGTCCGAGCCGTTCTGGGACGAGGACCGAGGGTGATCGAGCTGTCCCAGGGCGACCTGGCCCGCATCCGCGCCCACGGCGAGGCGACGTACCCCGAGGAGTGCTGCGGCATTATGGTCGGCAGCAGCGAGAAGGCTGCCGGTGAGAATGGGGCGTCTCTGGCCCGCGTCGTGCGGCTCGTGGGCGCCGAGAACACGCGGGAGGAGGAGAACCGCCACAACCGCTACCTGATCCCGCCCGAGGTCATCCTGCGCACCGAGCGGGAGGCGCGGGCGGAAGGCCTCGATGTGGTCGGCTACTACCACTCGCACCCGGATCACCCGTCGCGGCCCAGTGACTTCGACCGAGACCACGCCTGGCCGGGCTACAGTTACCTGATCGTCTCGGTGCGCGAGGGCCGCGCCCGGGACGAGCGGAGCTGGCGGCTCAGCAACGACCGTTCCCGCTTCGACGAGGAACCGATCCGCACTCCTGAACCGCCCGCGACCTGAAACGCAAGAGAACCGAAGAGTCCCACGGAGACCGACGATGACCGTACTCATACAGATTCCCACGCCCCTGCGGGGCTTCGCCGACGAACAGGCCGAGGTGGCGGTGGCCGCCGCCACGGTCGGCGAGGCGATGGAGCAGCTCGTCACCCGCTACGAGGGGCTGCGGCCCCACCTGTTCGGCGACGACGGCAAGCTGCGCACCTTCGTCAACCTGTTCCTGAACGACGAGGACGTGCGCTACCTGGAGCGCGAGGCGACGCCGATCAACGGCGACGCGACGCTGGCGATCATCCCGTCCATCGCCGGCGGCGCGGTGGCGGAACCGCCGCCGGCCGCGGCTCAGTCGACTGCGGCTCAGGCGACCGCGACCGAGCTGAACCCGGAGGAGATCCTCCGCTACAGCCGCCACCTCATCATGCCCGAGGTCGGTTCCGAGGGGCAGTTGAAGCTCAAGCAGGCCAAGGTGCTGATGATCGGCACCGGCGGGCTCGGCTCGCCGGTCGGCATGTACCTGGCCGCGGCGGGCGTCGGCCGCCTCGGCCTGGTCGACTTCGACGTCGTCGACGAATCGAACCTGCACCGGCAGTTGCTGTACAGCAACGCGGATGTCGGCCGTCCCAAGCTCGACGCCGCGGTCGAACGCCTGCACGAGGTGAACCCGCACATCGACCTTGTGCCGCACCCGGTGCTGCTCGACTCGAGCAACGCGCTCGAGATCTTCGAGGACTACGACGTGATCGTCGACGGCACGGACAACTTCCCGACCCGCTACCTCGTCAACGACGCCTGCGTCCTGCTCGGCAAGCCGAACGTCTACGGGTCGATCTTCCGCTTCGAGGGCCAGGTGTCCGTGTTCTGGGGCGCCAAGGGCCCGTGCTACCGCTGCCTGTTCGCCGAGCCGCCGCCGCCGGGACTCGTCCCCTCATGCGCCGAGGGCGGCGTCCTCGGCGTGCTGCCCGGCATCATCGGCAGCCTGCAGGCGAACGAGGTGATCAAGCTGATCATCGGCCAGGGCGATCCCCTGATCGGCCGCCTGCTCCTGTTCGATGCGCTGCGGATGAGCTTCCGCGAGTTGAAGCTGCGCAAGAACCCGGACTGCCCCATCTGCTCCGAGAACCCGACCCAGACCGAACTGATCGACTACGAGCAGTTCTGCGGCGTCCCCGCCGTCGCCGAGGAACCGGTGCTCAACGACCTGATCGACGTGACCCCCAGCCAGGTCCAGTCCTGGATGAACGACGGCCGCGACTTCAGCATCCTCGATGTCCGGGGTCCGCAGGAGTACGCCATCTGCCGCATCGACGGATCGACGCTGATCCCCGTCGCGGAGCTCGAGAACCGGCTCGACGAACTCGACCCCTCGAAGCTCTGGGTCGTCCACTGCCACCACGGCCCGCGGTCGACCCGGGCGACGAACATCCTCCGCGACAACGGCTTCCCGCAGGCGTACAACCTGGCCGGTGGCATCGATGCGTGGGCGGTGGAGGTGGAGCCGTCGTTGCCGCGGTACTGACGGCGTCGATCAGGCGCCGAGCGCTTCGTAGCGGGCATCGCGCCCCTCGACTTGCACCCGCGCGTCGGGTAGTGCCTCGACCGCTCGGCGTGGCAGCAGGGCGAGGCCGATCGCGGCGTCGCCGCGAGGCGACAGAGAAACGCTCGTGACTTTGCCGGCAGGTCGGCCGTCGAAGTCGACTTCGGCACCTGCCACCGGGAGGTGCCCCGGCTCGAAGACGAGCCGGCACATCTTCCGGGCCGGCTGGCCGCGGTAGTGGATGCGGGCGACGATCTCCTGACCCAGATAGCAGCCCTTTTCGTAGTCGACGGCGTTCTCGATTCCGGTCTCCTGGGGGAGGTTCGAGTCGTCGTAGTCGACGCCCCAGAGGGGGTGGCCGTGTTCGATGCGGAGTGCTTCGGTTGCCTCGCTGCCGGCCTGGGGGATCCCGGCTTCGGCCAGGTCCTCGGCCATCAGAGGCGCGATCGCGGAGGACTGCCAGAGCGAGAACGTGGGCACGGGGCTGTGCCCTTCGCGCACCAGGCGGGCCTGGTAGTCGAGGATCTCGACCTGGGCGTGGCTCCAGGGCGCGGTCAGGTCGTTGGCGGCCGTGGCCCCGAGATCCGCCAGGACCTCGGCGCTCTTCGGCCCGGCGACCCGAACCGAGGCCATGTCGCCGAGCGGCAGGACCTCGACCTGGTCGGTGACGATGTACTTCTCCAGATGCTCGATGATCGT
>JAJDZH010000319.1 GCA_022824725.1 Thermoanaerobaculia bacterium
GCCGTGCTGCCGACGGCGCCGTCCTCGGTGTTGGCCGACTATCGCGAACTCCTGAACCTCGCGGGCTATCGCGAGGTGATCGATCCGTCCGTCGACACGGCGCTCAAGATCAACATCTCCTGGCACTTCTTCTACCCCGGCAGCTCGACCACGCCCTGGCAGCTCGAGGGCGTCGTGCGGGCGATGGAGAAGGACGGCTACGACCCGGCGCTGATTCACGGCTGCCACAACCGGACGGTGGTCATCGACGCCCGCCTGGGCGAGCGGGAGAACAAGCAGATCGACGTCATCGAGGCGCACGGCCTGCGCAACGTCCACCTCTACGAGGAGGGCGAGGAGTGGCTGCCGGTCCGGGAGGCCGTGGGCGACCTCGCCTCCCGCTTCCTCTGCCTGAACGACGTCTACCCCCAGGGCTTCCACATTCCGGCGCGGTTCGTGGGCGAGAACATCATCCACCTGCCGACGGTCAAGACCCACGTCTTCACGACCACGACCGGGGCGATGAAGAACGCCTTCGGCGGGCTCCTGAACGAGCGCCGGCACTGGACCCATCCGGTGATCCACGAGACCCTGGTCGACCTGCTGATGATCCAGCAGCGCATCCACCGGGGCGTGTTCGCCGCCATGGACGGCACCTTCGCGGGCGACGGCCCGGGACCGCGCTGCATGATCCCGCGGGTAGGCAACGTGATCCTGGCCAGCGCGGACCAGGTGGCGATCGACGCCGTGGCCGCGAAGCTGATGGGCTTCGACCCGCTACAGATCCGCTACATCCGCCTCGCGCACGATCTCGGGCTCGGCTGCGGCGACCCTCGGGACATCGAGATCGTGGGCGATCCCGAAGTCGCCGGCAAGAGCTGGGGCTTCGTCGGCCCCTTCCGGAAGATGACCTTCGCCGCGCGGATGCAGCACAGGATCTACTGGGGTCCCCTGCGGCGTCCGATCGAATGGTCGCTGCGCACCTTTCTCGCGCCCTGGGCCTATCTGGCGAGCGTTCTCTACCACGACACCTTCTGGTATCCGTACAAGGCGAAACGGCAGATGGCCGAGGCCCTCGCCAGTCCCTGGGGCCGCCTGTTCGCGGGCTGGGAGAGGGCAAGGGCCGACGGCCGCGGCTACCCGGAGATCGAAGACCGGCCGGCCGCCGTGTTCCGCACCGGCTGGCGGGCCTTCCTGACTTCGCTTCGCATCCTCTGGACCTGCCTGCGGGAAGCGCCTGAAGTCGCCGTGCGCCTGAGCCGGCGCTCCGGCGCAACCGGCGTGCGCGGTTCGGGGTCCTGAGCCGGCCGGCCCTGGCGATGGCTGAAGGCCCGTGGCGGGAGCGCGGCGCGGCGTTGTTCGTCACGCTGGCTCTGGCGGCGATGGTCTTCCACGCGGGCACGTTCCACCGCGGCGCCACGGCGTTCTCCCTGGCCGCCGGCGCCGCTCTGTTGCTCGTGTTCGCGTTCCTGGGCCGCCGATCGTTCCTGGATCCGCTGGCGGTGGGAGGTGGCGCCTGGCCGTGGTGGCCGGCGGTTCCCGGCGCCCTCTGGCTCATCGTCCTGCTGAGCTGGATTCAGTCGCCGGTCGGCCGGGTCGGCGAGGCGGTCGTCCTCTTCCTCCTGCCCGCAGCCTGGGCAGCGGCCGGGATCGGGCGGCTCCTGGGCTCGGAGGCAGCCGTGCGCACGGCTCTGGCCGGCTGCGCCGTGGTTGGCGTGGCGGCGTCGACCTGGGCGCTGGCCATGCAGCCGCTCCACGAAGAGGGCCGTGCCGCTCTGCCGATCGGTCACCACAACCAGTTGGCGCTAGTGCTCGTGGCGATTCTGCCGCCCGCCGTGCTCGGCGCCTGGCGGACCGCCGGACCGGATCGGCGGAGGTTGCGACAGGGCGCGGTGCTCTTCGTCGGCGCGGTCCTGGTCTGGACTCTGGCCGCCACCGGTTCGATGTCCGGGTTGGCGGCGCTGGTTGTCCAGGCGGTAGCGGCTGCGGGGTGGATCCTCTGGCGGAGCAGAGGGCGCCGGTTGCTCGTGCCGCTTGCCGCCTTGCTGGCTCTGGCGGCCGGCCTGGCGCTGGCGACAGCCTGGGCGGGCTCCCGGCTCGACGTGCCGGGCCCGCTCGGCCGTCTGGGCGCGGTGCTGCGGCTCGAGGACCCGTCGCTCCTGGCGCGCCGCACCTACGCCGAAGCCGCTGCCTCCGGCTTCGCGGACCGTCCGCTCCTCGGCTGGGGTCCGGGGTCCACGAGCTGGACCCTGGCGAACCACTGGCGGCCGGCGCCGGGCGTTCATCCGCCGGGCGAGGTGGTCACGGACGCGCACAGCCTCCTGGCCCAGGCGCCCTATGAACTCGGCATCGCCGCTTCCGTCCTGCTGCTGTTGCTTGCGGGTCGCTACGGCCGGGTTCGCCTGGGCGAACTGAGCGATCCTCGCGTGCGCGATCCGGATCTCCTGGCGGCGGCACTGCTGGGTCTGGCGGGCGCCGCAGTCTGCCTGGCATTCGGGGTCTTCGCCGTTGTTACCGCGGTGCCCGCGGTGCTGATTCTCAATCTTGGCCTTGCGTCCGCGGCCCGGCGCCGGCCGCCTGCGCCCGCCGGCGATGACGCGGTGGAACGCGGCCGCGCCACACTGGGTGCGCCGGCGCCCCCGCCGGCCGTCGCCGCAGGCGACCGGAAAAGCGCCGCCGCGAAGCGGCGACCTTCGGCGTGGTGGCGGCGAGGGCTTCGGATCGCGTTCCATTTCTGGCTGCTCGCCGCTCTGGGTTGGACGTGGCAGCGGACCTCGGCTGCCCGGTCGTACGAACTCGCGGTGGCTGCCGGGACTGCGGCGGTGGGACAGACGCCCGGGGTCCCCGGAGAGGAGGTCGGCGGGGGCACGGACCTGCTCCGGACGGCGGCTGACTCCGATCCGCGCTTCCCGCTCTATCAGGCGCGGCTCGATCCCTGGGCGGCAGCGGAGGCGGCCGCCGGACTGGCGCCCCTGTGGCTCCTGGCCGGCGTCGACCGGAGCGTCGACACCGCACGAAGGAGGGAAGCGCTGGAGCAGGCCTGCGACCTCGATCCGCTGTCGGCGCTGGCCCCGTTCGAACTCATGCGCCTGGAGCGGGAAGCGGGTACGGCGGCCACCGACCCGCGGGTGGCGGCCCGCGCGGCGCGGGCGGTTCTGGCCGAGCCCTTGCTGCTGGCCGCGGCCGCCTTCGAGGGAGAGCCGGATCTCCGGGCCGAGCTGCATCGCGAGATCCGGTCGTGGCCGGGCTTGCCGCCGGGCTGGCTGGCGGCCTTCGAGGAGCTTTGGTTCGGACTCGACTGGTCGAACGGCGGCGAAGGTCCCCCGCTCGACGTACTGTCCGTGGATGCCGACGGCCGTCCAGCGGTCTCGTTGAGCCTGTTCGCCTTCCGCCGTCCGCCCTGGCCGCTGTCGATCGGTGCGGTGCCGCTCCGGAACCATCGCCTGGAGTTCATCGCCGCCTACGATCTTCCCGCGGCTACCCGGTTGCCCCAGACCGCTCCGGACCCGTTCTGGGTCCGTCCCTGCGGCGTGGAGTAGCCGGCTTCGGCGCCGGCCGCGGCGACGCGGTTGCGGCCGGCCTTCTTCGCCCGATACATGGCGTTGTCCGCCAGTTGCAGCAGGCGCGTAGCGTCGCCTGCCGGGCCCGGCGTCTCGTCGCGGCCTCCCCCGGCCTCGGCACGCATCGAGGCGGCGCCGATCGAGCAGGTCACGTGGACCAGCGGGCGGCGGCCCGGCGGCTCGCCACCCGCGAAGATGGCGGCCGCCAGGGTGGCGCGTAGCCGCTCCGCGACACGGAGACAGCGATCGAGACCGGCGCCCGGCAGGACGGCGACGAACTCGTCCCCGCCGTAGCGAGCGGCGAAGCCGCCCGCGTCGTCGGCGGCGGTCCGGAGCAGCGCCGCGACCTGGCGCAGGATGCGGCTGCCGGCCTGGTGGCCGTGCAGGTCGTTGATCCGCTTGAAGTAGTCGAGGTCGAGGAACAACAGGCCCACGTCGTTGCTTCGCTGCTCGGCGTCGGCGATTGCCGTGGCGAGAGCGTCATGGAGAGCGCGGCCGTCGAAGAGACCCGTGAGGCTGTCCCGACCCTGGACCGAATGGTCGGGACGCCTGGGGACCACTCCGCGTAGCGCTGCCGCTGCCCGAGTCGCCAGTTCGGTGGCCGAGTCGTTTGCTGGGCTCATGCGGGGCTCCTGAACTGCTCGACGGACGCCTCGAGCGGCGGGCGGGCGTGAGCATCGAGCTTATGCCCTTCGTGTCGGCGGGTTCGTCGCTGGTACCGTGCGGGCCGGTGAGTCGCGTTCCCCCGCTCCGCAAGGCCCTGGGCCAGCACCATCTTCGGCATCCGGGGTCGGCGATTCCCGCTATCGACTTTCTGGATGTCGCCGGTCGCAGCGTCGTCGAGATCGGACCGGGCGGCGGCGTGCTCACCCGCCTGCTCCTGGAACGGGGCGCGAGCCGGGTGATTGCCTGCGAGCTCGACCCGCTGTGGACACTGGAGTTACGCCGCCGCATCGCGGATCCGCGTCTGGCGCCGGTCACGGCCGACGGTTGCGATCTGCGCTACGAGAAAGTGCTCGCATCGACCCGGATCGCCGGCAACCTGCCCTACAACGCGGCGACCCGGATCATTCTGGCCGTCCTCGAGCGTGCGGCGCTCGGCGTCCGCTCGGCGTTCCTGGTCCAGCGAGAGGTTGCCGACCGGCTGACCGCGTCGCCGGGCGAGTCCGGGTACGGGGGATTGAGTGTCCTGGTCGCTGCCCGGGCGTCGGCGCGCCGGCTGGCGATCGTTCGGCCGGGCAGCTTCGTGCCGGCTCCGGCCGTAACGAGCGCCTTCGTGGGTCTCGAACGCTGCGCGTCGCCGCTGGACGAGGCGGAATGGTCCAGGTTTGCGAACTTCGTGCGCGCGGCCTTCCGGCAGCGCCGCAAGACGCTCGTCAACAACCTGCGGCCGAGCGTGGGTCGTCCGGCGGTCGAGGCGGCCCTGTCGGCGCTCGACCTGCCGTCCAGCGCGCGGGCGGAGAGCCTTTGCCTGCCCGAGTTCGTTGCGCTGTTTCGCGAGCTGTGACGAGGAGGCTGGCTTGCGCATGACTTGACGTCCTCGGCGGGAGGCCGCGGGAATGATGCGCGGCCGGCTGCTAGACTGGACCAGGATCGACCAGGATGCCTTCCATCCCGTGACTCGAGAGTCGTTTCCCTGGAACGCCAGACCGACGTGGCTGTGCTGGTCCGGGGGCAAGGGTTCGGCCTGGGCTCTCCAGGAGCTGCGGGCAGACCCGGCCGTCGAGGTTCGCGGACTGATCGCTCTGGTCAATGAGAAGAACGGTCGCGTGATCCTGCACGGCGTTCGGCACACCTTGCTCCAATGTCAAGCGGAGGCCGTCGGACTGCCGCTGCGGTTCATCCCCCTGGACTGGGCATCCACCGCGACCGAGCGAAACACCGCCCTCACCCGAGGCTTCGGCGAACTGCGGAAGGGGGGCGCCTCCTGCATCGCCTTTGGCGATCTGTTCTCGTTGAAGGGACGCGACCGCCGCATGCTCGTGACCGCCGATACAGGCCTTGAGGTGGTGTTTCCTCTTTGGGAGCGCGACACGCGCGCCCTGGCGGCCGAGATGCTCGAAGCCGGCATGTCGGCCTGGGTTTGCTGCGTAGGCACGGACTTTCTGCCGGCGAGTCTCGTGGGAAGCCGGTTCGACGCGGGCTTCGTTGCCGCCTTGCCCGACGGCGTCGACCCGTGCGGGGGGAACGACGAGTTCCAGACCTTCGTGGAGTGGGCGCCAGGTTGGAGCCGGCGTGTTCGGGTGGCGCCGGGGCGGTCCATCGAGGTGTACGACGCGGCTTTCAGCGAGATGGCGGAAACGGAACCGGGACGCCGGGAGCGCCAGAGGCCGCGGGTCGACGTGTTCAGCCACTTCGCGCGGTTGGGACGCGTTCGTCGCCACGTGGACCGGCATCTCGCCGCCGACCTGGAAATCGCCACGGTAGCCGGAATCGCGGCGATGTCGCCCACGGGGTTCCGCCACTACTTTCGGAAGCACGTAGGGATGACCTTTGGGGACTGGCTGGCGCACCGCCGGGTCGAGCGCGCGTGCCGGCTTCTCCGGGAGAGCGACGCGCCGGTAGGCCGGATTGCGGAAGCCGTGGGCTTCCGCAGCGAGAGAGCCTTCCGCCGCACCTTCAACAAACAGGTGGATTGCAGCCCTTCGGAGTACAGGAAGCGGTCGTTCGTGGACCTGGTGGACTCGGACTGAGCGCTTCCGGCCGGTTCTGGCCGAATCTGGCCGAAGCCCGCCAGCCAGAGTCCTTCTGTTGATCGCGGTTCTCCCTTAGAGTCCTCGGCCAGTGGTCGCGCGCGCCGAGAGCTGAAGCGGCTCACGCCGCATGCAGCGGGACCGTGGACCGAAGACAGGGAGATTCTGATGAGCTCCGCTGGTTCCAGCCAGTCTGGTTCATGATGGGTTGTGCATTCCGAAGAGCAATGGCCAGGGCGGCGTTCTCTTCGGTCCGTTGGAGAGGGGCGCGCGCGGGGATTTCCCTGGCGGCGCTGGTAGCTGCCGGGACGGCTCTCGCCGCTGGCGGCGGCGCCCACGCCCAGAGTCTCCTCGAGTACCGCCTCGCCGGCCCCGGCGCGGTGGTCGCCGCGCAATCGACCGACCCCGCCGCTCAGCCGGGCGCCCGCCGCTACGAGGTCCGGGTCGACTTCGACCTGCTGCGCGAGGCGCCGGAGACGCTGGAGATCCTGGCGCCGGACGGCGGGGTGGTGAACGGCCGGCTCGTCGACTTCAAGGACCGCGGCGACGGCGACTTCCTGTGGTCCGGCCACGCGGTTGACGCGGACGGCGAGGTGACCGGCATCGTCCTGTTCTCCATGGTCGACGGCGGCGTCTCGGGCTTCTTCACCTTGGCCGACGGGACCGATCTGGAGCTCCACGCGGTCGAAGAGGGCGACTTCGGCCTGGTGCTCGAACCCGATTACCTCGTCGAGGCCCTCCGCGCCGAGGGCTTCGAGCCGGTTGCGGACGAGCACTTCTGCGAGATTCACCCCGCGCCCGTGGACGAGCCGCCGATGGCGGCCGCGGCCACGGCGGCGTCCGCCGCCGGTTCGGCTAGCTCGCGGCCCGCGAGCGTGAGTAGCGGCCAGTCCAGCTTGCCGGAGATCACGCTCACGGCAAGCCCGGCCGAAGTGATGGAGGACGCGTCCTCCCCGGTCGAGATCACGCTGACCGCGACGCTCGGCGGAACGGACCGCTTCCGGACGGACCGCGCGATCCGGATCAGCGTGGGTGGCGGTACCTCGGCGCCCGGCACGGACTACGCCGCAATCGACGACTTCGACCTCGTCCTGCCGGCCGGCGACGGCGACGTCTCCACCACCTTCGACCTGAGTCTCGTGAACGACGAGATCCCCGAAGTGCACGAGACGATCCGCGTCACGGGCTTTCTCGCCGGCGTGAACGTGGCGCCGGCCCGGATCGAGCTCCAGTCGGACGACATGCACCAGATAGACGTCATCGTGTTCTACACGGACTTCCTGCGGCAGCGACTCTCTACCGACATGAGGCGCAACGCCACCTCGATCTTCGACTACGCGACCAGGGTGCTGCAGGACGCCGGCGTCGCGGCGGAGTACAACCTCGCGTACGTCGGCGCGGCGCCGAACGACGTGGAGAACGCCCTGCGCCGTAGCGTGTCGGCCATCCAGACGATCCGCGACAGCCGGCAGACGATGCGGCTGCGGGACGAGCACGACGCGGACATCGTCCATCTGATGGGCGCCGGTCTTCCCGGCCAGTGGGCCGGCGGGCAGACGTACTGGCGCCACTCCGCCCACGCCGCCATCCGCGACTACGCCCGGGCCGGCCAGAGCACGACGAACTTCGGCCGGTCCGGCCAGGCCCGCACGACGGCCCACGAACTGGGTCACACCCTGGGCGGCCTGCACCAGCGTGGAGAGGCCGGCCAGCAGGTGTTCTTCAACCGCGGGCTCAGGCCATTGGCCGGCTACGTCTACAGTTACCAGAACTCCGAGCCCACCGCGAACGTCCACACCCTGATCGCCTACCCCGGCTCCCGCCAGACTGGTGAGCCCGAGTGGCGAGCCGTGCCCCACTACTCGACGGCGCGTCGGACCTTCGAAGGACACGCGATCGGCGAGGTGGACCGCTCGGAAGTCGACCGGCTGCTGAAGCGCACGGCGCCGGAAACCGCCTACCTGAGCGACTGGATCGCTCCAGGGCCGCCAAGCGGCATCGTGGCCACGCCCCACGCGAACAGCGTCGACCTGACCTGGACGGACGAATCGAAACGGGAAACCTCC
>JAJDZH010000043.1 GCA_022824725.1 Thermoanaerobaculia bacterium
CGTTGCCGCGGTGGTGCTGGTCGGTGTGGCGGTCCGGTTGCAGCCAGGTGGGGAGGTCACGGCGCCGTCGGGACACTTGCTGGGGCGGCTTCCGGACGGGGTCGGGCCCGCTGATCTGAGCGTGCTGCTGATCACACTGGACACGACGCGGGCGGACCGGATCGGGGCCTACGGGTTCGCGGACATCGAAACGCCGCATCTGGACCGGTTGGCGGCTGAGGGGGTGCTGTTCGAGCAGGCGCAGGCGGTGGCGCCGCTGACGTTGCCGGCGCATTCGTCGATCTTCACGGGCGAGTATCCGCCCGCGCACGGGGTTCGGGACAACGGCGGCTTCTACCTGGACGACGAGCACGTCGTCCTGGCCGAGATCCTGCGCGACGAGGGTCTGCGCACCGGGGGATTCGTGGCGGCGTTCGTGCTCGACGCGAAGTGGGGGATCGCCCAGGGCTTCGACCACTACTTCGACGACTTCGATCTCAGCGACACCGTGCGGATGGCGCTCAACGAGATCGAGCGGCCGGCCGGCGAAGTGACCGACGCCGCGCTGGCTTGGCTCGACGAAGCCCCCGGTGAGCGCTTCTTCTCCTGGGTCCACTACTACGACCCGCACTCGCCCTACGAGCCGCCGGAACCCTGGGCCGAGCGCTACCGGGACCGTCCCTACATCGGCGAGATCGCCTACATGGACTCCCAGATCGGCCGCCTCCTCAAGTGGCTCGACGACAACGACCGGGCAGATGACACGGTCGTCATCGCAATCGGCGATCATGGCGAGAGCCTCGGCGAGCACGGGGAGTCCGGTCACGGCTTCTTCATCTACGAGGCGGCGACCCGCGTTCCCTTCATCCTTCGCGCGCCCTACGAAACGATGCGAGGCCGGCGCGTGGCGGACGTGGTGCGGGCGGTCGACGTCGCCCCCACCGTCCTCGACCTCCTGGCCGTCGATGCGGGCCAGGGCGAACTCGATTCCTCCTACGAGGGAACCAGTCTGGTCCGGTTGCTGACCGGCGCCTCGGGGCCGCGCTTGCCGGCCTATGCCGAGGCGGTCTATCCGCGCTATCACTACGGCTGGAGCGATCTCGCCGCACTGCGGCTCGGGAACATGAAGTACGTCGCCGCCCCGCGCCCCGAGCTCTACGACCTGGCCGCGGACCCGCGCGAGCTGAACAACCTCTACTCCGCCCGCCCGGACGAGGCCGATCGGATGGCGTCCATGCTCCAGACGCTCGAATCGAGGTGGACCGACCGGGCCCTGCCCGATCCGGTGGAGGAGATCGACCCGGAGACCCGGGCGCGCCTCGCCGCCCTCGGCTACATGGGCAGTTTCGGCGGCGGCTCCGCCGAGCCGGTGGACCGCGCCCTGCTGGCCGACCCCAAGGACCGGATCCATCTCTTCAACCTGATGCGCACCGCCCGCGAGGCGTCACTCAAGGGGAACCGGGCGGCTGCCGTGGAAGCGCTCGAACGGGTGCTGTTCGAGGACCCGTCGGTGATCGATGCCTGGATCCGGCTCGGCGACGAACAGATGCGCGGCGACGACACCGGCGCCGCGATCGAGAGCTACCGGCGAGCGATCGAACTGAAGCCCGACTACCCGCACGCCGTGATCAATCTCGCCAACGCCTACCGGCGGGCCGGCGCGGAGGAGGAGGCGATCCTCGGTTACCAGGAGTTCTTGCGCCTCGATCCCCGCAACGCGATCATCCACTACGAACTCGCGCGCATGCTCGTGGACCGCGGCGACCTGGAGGGCGCGAACGGACACCTCCGGGAGGCCGCCGCCCTGTCACCGGAAATGGGCGCCGCGGTGGTCAGTCAGGGCGCCGTGGCGCTGCTGCGGTCCGACCTGGCCAACGCCCAAAGGCTGTTCGAGGAGGCGCTGGCGATCCAGCCCGACGTGCGCCTCGCCCACTTCAACCTGGCCCTGCTCGCCGAAGAGCGCGGCGATCCGCGGGCGGCCGCCGACTTCTACCGCCGCGAACTCGATGTCCACCCGCAGTCCTACCGGGTCCAGTTCAACCTCGGCCGGTTGCTGGACAGCCTCGGCGACCGCTTTGGCGCGGCCGAAGCACTGGAACAAGCGATCGAGATCAACCCGGAGTTCGCCATCGGCCACTTCTTCCTGGCCAAGTCCCTCGTCGACCGCAACGAAGAGCTGGAACGCGCCATGGAACTGGCACGAACCGGCCTGGAGCTCGACCCTGGCTCGGACATGGCGCCCATGGGCCACTATCTGCTCGCCGACATCTTCACCCGCCTTGGCCAACCGGAAGAGGCACGACGGGAACTCGCCTCGGCCCGAGCCCTGGAACGCAGCGGTTGACCTCCTACTGGGTGCGCCGGCCTTCTGGCCGGCACCAAGCGCGATGCCGCGAAGCGGCGAGCCCGAATCACTGGGTGCGCCGGCGCCCTCGCCGGCACCAAGCGCGATGCCGCGAAGCGGCGAGCCCGAACCACTGGGTGCGCCGGCGCCCTCGCCGGCACCAAGCGCGATGCCGCGAAGCGGCGAGCCCGAGCTCGCTCCCCCCAGCCCTCAGCCTGATCCTCCTCCTGATCGCCGCCTGCACCCCACCAGCCGACACCGACCTCGCCCACACCGCACAGCCTGCCATCTTCATCGACGCCGCCCCTGCCGCGAACCTCGACTTCGTCTACTTCAACGGCATGTCCGGCGAGCACTACTTCAACGAGATCATGGGCGGCGGCGCCGCCCTGTTCGATTTCGACAACGACGGCGACCTGGACCTCTACCTCATCCAGGGCCGTATGATCGGCCCCGGCCTCACGATCGAGGACGCCCTGTTGCCGCCGCCTCCCGGCACGGC
>JAJDZH010000162.1 GCA_022824725.1 Thermoanaerobaculia bacterium
CTGGCCGCAGTGGCGCGGTCCCGGCCGTGACGGCGTCTCGACCGAGACCGGCCTTGCCGGCCGCTGGCCGGCCGGAGGACCGCCCTTGCTGTGGCGCATCGACGGCCTCGGCGAGGGCTACGGCGCCGTGTCGGTGGCCGATGGCTCGCTCTACGTTCAGGGAACCCGCGGCGGCCAGAGTCTCGTCTTCGCCCTCGAGGCGGCGAACGGCAGCGTCCGCTGGGAGCGCGAACTCGGCCCACGACTGCGGGACAGCCGCGGCAACGGTCCCCGGGGTACGCCGACAGTGGCAGGGGATTCGCTCTATGCCCTCACCGGCACGGGGGATCTGGCGCGCATCCGTCTCTCGGACGGCAGGGTGGCGTGGCAGCGGAACATCCTGCGGGACTTCGGGCAGCGGAACATCAGTTGGGGGATCAGCGAGTCGCCGCTCGTCGAGGGCGACTGGGTCGTCGTGATGCCGGGCGGCGACGGCGGCGCGATCGCGGCCCTCGACCGGGAGACGGGCGCCACGGTGTGGACGAGCACCGGCCTGACCGACCGGGCCGGTTACTCGTCGCTCATCGCCGTCGACCTGGAGGACGGCGACGAGCCGCTGCGCGCGATCGTCGGCTTCACGGCGCGAGCCGGCGTCGGCGTGCGGGCCTCGGACGGTGAACTGCTCTGGCACTACCGCGAACCGGCGAATCGCACGGCGAACGCGGCGACGCCGATCTACGCGAACGGCCTCGTCTTCTACACGTCGGACTACGGCACCGGCGGCGGCGCGCTCCGGGTGCGGGCGGCCGGCGACAACGTGAGCACCGCCGAGGCGTGGTTCCAGTCACGCCTCCGGAACCACCACGGCGGCGTCGTGCTCCATGAGGGACATCTCTACGGATTCTTCGGCAGCGCGCTCGCGTGCGTCGACTTCGAAACCGGCGAAACCGTTTGGCGGGACCGCAGCGTCGGCAAGGGTTCGCTCACGCTCGCGGACGGCAAGCTGTTCCTGCTCGGCGAGAGGCACCTCGCCGGCCTGGCGGAAGCGACTCCCGATGGCTACAGAGAGCTCGGCCGATTCGACGTGGACAACCGCGGCCGGCCGAGCTGGGCCCATCCGGTGGTCAGCAACGGCGTGCTCTACGTTCGCAACTGGGACGAACTGCTGGCCTACGACGTTGCGGCCCCCTAGGAGCTGGCGCCGGTAGTCGTTCCGCCGCGTCGTGCCGATCAAGTACCTCGGCTCCAAGCGGCAGTTCGTGCCGTTGATCGCCGGCATCGTCGAACAGCTTCAGCCGGCCTGCACGGTGCTCGACCTGTTCTCGGGCACGTCGAGGGTGGGCGACGCGCTCAAGCGGCGCGGGTACCGGGTGCTGGCGAACGACTACCTGGCCTGCGGCGAGGCGATCGCCCGCTGCTACGTGGAGGCCGACGGCACGCCCGAGCAGCTCCGGCAGGCGCGGCTGCTGATCGACGAGTTCAACCGGCTGCCGCCGTCGGCGGGCTACTTCACCGAGGTCTTCTGCGAAAAGAGCCGTTACCTGCAGCCGAAGAACGGCGCCAGGGTCGACGCGATCCGCGAGGAGATCGAGCGGAAGGACCTCGACCCGGAACTCCGGGCGATCGTCCTCGTCTCCCTGATGGAGGCGGCCGATCGTGTCGACAGCACGACGGGCGTGCAGATGGCGTATCTCAAGCAGTGGGCCCCGCGAGCTTCCAACGATCTGAAGCTGCGGTTGCCGGAGATCGCTCCGCGCGCTGAAGCTGGCAAAGGGAAGGCCCACCGCATGGACGCCGCCGACGCCGTGGATGTGCTCGAAGCGGACATCGCCTACCTCGATCCGCCGTACAACCAGCACAGCTACCTGGGCAACTACCACGTCTGGGAGAGCCTGGTGCTCTGGGACAAGCCGGAGCACTACGGCGTCGCCTGCAAGCGCGTCGACTGCCGCGAGCGCAAGAGCGACTTCAACAGCAAGAGGAGGTTCCGCGCGGCGTGGGAGCGGATCGTCGATCGAGTTCGGGCGCCGTACCTCGTCGTCTCGTTCAGCGACGAGGGCTTCGTCCACCGCGACGAGATGGAGGCGCTCCTGGCCCGGCGCGGCGAGGTCCAGGTGATCGAGAACGACTACAGGCGCTACGTCGGCGCCCGGATCGGCGTGTTCAACCCGAGCGGCGAGAAGGTCGGCCGCGTCAGCCACCTGCGGAACACGGAGTACCTGTACGTCGTGTCGCCAGAGAAGCTGCGGGAGGCTGCGGTACGAGCGGTGTCGAGAGTCGATTGACATACCGACATACACCGCTGTAGCGTCGCCTGCATGCGCACCACGGTACGGCTCGACGACGAACTGCTGGCGGAAGCGAAGCGCTACGCGACGCGTACGGGGCGGACGCTTACGTCTCTGATCGACGAGGGGCTTCGTGAGGTGCTTGCGCGGGGTGAACGGCGGGCGCCGGCGAAGCGGGTCGAGCTGATCACTGGCGGGAAGGGTGGACTGCAGCCCGGTGTGAAGATCGACCGATGGGCCGATCTTCTTGACCTGATGGAGGACGATCGCTTCAGGAGTTCGGATTGATCGTCCCCGATGTCAACGTGCTCATCTACGCCCACCGTGAGGACATGGAAGAGCATCAGGCGTACCGTGAGTGGCTCGGCGGTTTGGTCAATGGCGGAGCTGCCTACGGCATGTCGGAGGTCGTTCTGAGTTCTTTCGTGAGAGTCACGACAAACGGCAAGGTCTTCAAGAAGCCGACGAAGACGCGCGAGGCGCTGGCTATTGCCGCCAAACTGCTGGAGCCGCTTCAGTGTGTGCCGGTGCGGCCGGGGCCGCGACACTGGGAGATCTTCGACGGTCTCTGCCGACGACACGCCGTTGCCGGCAATCTCGTTGCCGATGCTTACCTCGCGGCGGTTGTCATGGAGGCCGGTTGTGACCTGGCGACGGCCGACAGGGACTTCGCGCGCTTCGAAGGTCTGCGCTGGCACCATCCGCTGGTCGGGAGACCGCGCGTAGCGGACGACATCGTGATGGAACCGAGGCGTCGCCCCTGGCTCACGTCCGACTGAAGTCTCCGGGCGTTGCTCGTACTGGGTGCACTGGCGGCTTTACCGACGTCCGGGGTCGAGTGCCAGCCTCGGGATCAGATCAGTCGCGCAAGGGACCTGATCGCTCGCTGTCGGCGAAGGCGATCTGGAAGCCCGGTCGGCCTTCGAGTCGGCCCATGTAGGCGACGACGTTCGGGTACCTCTCATCGAGCACCCCCAGTCGCTGCGCCAGAGCCAGCGAGTAGCCCATCATGATGTCGGCGGCGGTCAGTTCGGCGCCCAGCAGGTGGTCGCGGCCGTCGAGCGCCGCCTCGACGGCGTCGAGGCAGATCTCGGCTCTCGCCTGTCCGTCCTCGACGACGGCCGGGATGCGTTCCGGCTCCGGCTTCAGGATGCGGTGGTGGACCATGTCGCCAAGCGGCCGGGCCAGGCTCGCCTCGGCGAACCAGGACCACTGCAGGAACAGGGCGCTCTCGGGCGTGCCGGCCGGCGGCTGCAGGCGGCCTTTCCCGTAGCGCTCCAGGAGGTAGTGGACCATCGCGCCGGACTCGAACATGGAGAACGGGTTGCCGTCCGCGTCGACGTCCGTCATGGCAGGCACCTTGCCGATCGGGTTGAGGCGCCGCCATTCGGGTGACTTCCGGTACTCCGGGCTGAAGTCGACCGGGACGACTTCGTAGGGCAGGCCGAGCTCCTCGCACAGCCAGATGACGCGCGCCGAGCGGGTGCGCGGTACGTGGTAGATCGTGACCATCGAATTGGCGGTGGAGGCGGCAGGCGGTCAGGTCACCGCGCGCGGCGGCTGACCGAGATGCCGCGTTCCGCGCTACGCCAGGGCCCGGTCGAAGAGAGCGAGCAGCCGGCTCCATGCCCGCTCCGCCTGGGCCTCGTGGTAGACCGGCGTGTCGGACGGGCACCAGCCGTGCATCGCGCCCTCGTAGACCTCAATCTCGGCCGGCAGGCCCGCCGCGTCGAAGGTCTCGCGCAGCACGTCCTTGGCCTCGGGCTGCCTCTGGTCGTCGTTCTCGGCGATCGCGAACAGGTAGTGCGCCGTCATCTTCTCCACGAGGAGGTGCGGGCTGTCCGGCTGGTCCGTGACCAGGCCGCCGCCGTGGAAGGAGGCGCCGGCGCCGATCCGGTCGGGGAGCGCGGCGGCTGTCCGCATCGTCATCGGACCGCCCATGCAGTAGCCCATCGTGCCCATCTTCCGGTCGCTGTCGACGGAACCCTGGCTGTCCAGGAAGCTGACGAAGGCCTTCGCGTCCGTCACGTTGGTTTCCGGGCTCAGCGACCGCATCAGCGGCATCAACGTTTCGCGCAACGCTCCGAAGTCCGTCCCCTCCGCGATGGGCGCCTTCTTCGTCCGGTAGTACTGGTTGACCGCCAGGACGGAGTACCCCGATTCTGCGAGCCGGGTGGCCATCTGCCGGATGGCGGGCCGCAGGCCGAAGGCGTCCGGCCAGATCAGGACGCCCGGATGGGCGCCGCTCGCGGGATGGACGAAATAGCTGTCGCAGACGCCGTCAGGAGTCGTGATCTCGATCTCGGACTCGCTGACGCTCTGGGCGTCGGCCGGCCGCGGCAGCAGCACCGCCAGCCCGGCGCCGGCCGAGACGGCCCCGAACTCCCGGCGGGTCATCCGCTTGCCGTGAAGGTACCTGGCGTTCTCGGCGTTGGTGTTGTCGTCACACATGTTCATTCTCCTTTGCTCGAAGTTGTTGCAGACGTTCCCTGACCCAACGCACCACGCCCTCGGCGAGTTGGACAGCCTCGGCGTGGTCGTCCTCCGTCACCCGTTCCGCGATGCCGGGATAGCGGGCTGCTGCGGCGTACGGCGTCAACCGTCTCGATAGCCTCACCGATTCTGGAACCGGCTCTCCCGCGTCAGCAAGCAGCGACAAGAGAACGTTCAGGTCGTGGACGTACGGGAACTCGACGTCCCGCCCAATCATCAGGGCCTTGACCGCCTTCTCCGCTGCCTGCTGGGCGTGGAAGCACAGGTGCTCCAGGCGGAGGCCGGGCATGCGGTTCTGCGCCAGTCGAAGGTCGCTCCGGGCGTGGTCCATCCACTCCTCCGGGTCGTCCTGGGGTAGCGAGTCAGGCCGCTTCATAGACGATCCGGCCCTCTTGCAGGGCTGGCTTGAAGACCAGCGCGTGGCTGTCGCGGTAGCGCTCGACATGTTCCGACGAAGCGACCAGAGCATCAACCGCGACTCCCACGCCGTCGAGGTTCATGTAGATGTCCTTCATGACATCGAGGGAGCGCACGCCATCCTTCACCACCAGCAGGTCCACGTCGCTGTGCGGTCCCATTTCGTCCCTGGCCGCGGAGCCGAAGAGGATGATCCTCTGCGGTTGGGCTACGTCCACGATGCGTCGGATGATCTCGTCGAGGGTTTCGGGGTCA
>JAJDZH010000401.1 GCA_022824725.1 Thermoanaerobaculia bacterium
GCCGGAGCACAACGGCGTCTTCGCCAACGAGCGCACGCTGACCCAGGAAGAGATCGACCTGCTGGTCCGCTGGGCCGAGTCCGGCGCCCCGGCCGGCGATCCCGCGGACGCTCCGGCCCCGATCGACTGGCCGAGCAGCGAAGGCTGGCTGATCGGCGAGCCGGATCTAGTCCTCCAGTTCGACGAGCCCTACTTCGTCGAAGACGACGTCGAGGATCTCTACATTTACTTCCAGACAACCGTCACCGAGGAGATGATCCCCGAGGATCGCTTCGTCAAGGCGATCGAGTTCCGGCCCGGCAGCCCGGCGGTCCACCACATCATCGTCCCCGGTCTTGGCGGCATCGCTCCCGGCAACGACCCGGTGATCCACACCGACGGCATGGCCGACGTGCTGAAGGCGGGACGCAACCTGAGCTGGCAGATGCACTACCACAAGGAGCCGGGCCCCGGCACCGGCTCGTGGGATCAGTCCTCGGTGGCGCTCAAGTTCTACGACAAGGACGAGGAAGTGAAGTACGAGGTCTTCAACGCGGACATGGGCAAGTACGACTTCGCCGTGCCGCCGGGCGAGTCGGACTACACGATCCAGACCGAGTGGACCTTCCCCTCGGACTCCGAGATCGTCGGCTACCTGCCGCACATGCACCTGCGCGGCAAGGCGGCGAAGTACGAGGCCTTCTACCCGGACGGCAGCCACGAGGTTCTGCTCGACGTGCCGAACTACGACTTCAACTGGCAGACCACCTACAAGTACAAGGACCGCAAGAAGGTGCCGGAAGGTACGAAGCTGGTCCTGACCACGGTGTTCGACAACTCGGAGAACAACCCGGCCAACCCGGACCCGAACGTGACGGTCCGCTGGGGCGAGCCGACGACGGACGAGATGAGCTTCGGCTTCGTTTCCTACATCAACGAGGAGAACAAGGGCCGCGGCGCCTTCCAGGGCGGCGACGGCCTCGACCTGACGGCGGTCGTCGCGTTCTCGGACGAGAGCCGCGACGGCAAGATGCAGCTCGAAGAGGCTCCCGGCGGGGTCAAGCAGTACTTCGAGATGATGGACCAGAACAAGGACGGAGCCGTCGACATGGAGGAGGCGAAGGCCGCCAACGCCTTCCTCCAGCAGATGGCCGAGCAGCGGGAGAAGGCCGAGGCCGCCGCTGCGGGCGCCGCCGGCGGCGAGTAAGCCCCCGGTCCAGTCCGTTCAAGCGAACCGCCGGCGCGCCGCAAGGCCGCCGGCGGTTCTGCTTCTGGCCACTGGGTGCGCCGGCGCCCCCGCCGGCATCAGGCGCGATGCCGCGAAGCGGCGAGCCCGAACCGCCTGGTGCCCGAGCCGCCCCGTCCCCGCGGTCTGCTCCTTCAGATCCCGTAGGCGTGCCGAACAGCGGCCCCAGCCAGCAACGCCGCCGGATCAAGCAGCGGCCTCCCCGCAACCTCCGCGCCCTCCAGCGCAAGCGGAATCTCCGTACAGCCAGCCACCAGCACGTCGGCGCCGCCTTCCGCGGCCAGCCGCGCCGCCGCCTGCTCCAGCAGCGCCCGCGCCCGCGGCGACCCGCCGTCCGTCTTGAGCCCGCCGCCCTGGTGCCGCCCGCCCACCCAGGGCCCGTAGATCGGCTCCATCACGCAGCGAAGCTGCAGCGTCTCGCCGCCCTCCAGGTCGAATGGGCTCACTGCCCGCAGCCCGCGAGCTTCCAGAGGATCGTGGTACAGCCGCGAGCGGAGCGTCCCGGACGTGGCAAGCAGCCCGACCGCGCCGCCCGGGGCGATGCGCGCCGCCTCGTCCGCCGTCGTCTCGATCAGGCTGATGATCGGCAGGGGACTTCCGCCCCGCAGCCGCTCCAGGAACAGGTGCGCCGTGTTGCAGGCGACGACCGCGAAGTCCGCGCCGGCGCCTCGCAACCTCTCCAGGCTCCGACTCAGCGACGGCGTCGGATCCTCCGCTTCGCCGAAGTAGGCCTCCGTCCGGTCTGGCGTCTGCGGAAGGCTCGACAGCACCCACTGAGGGAAGTCCTGGTCACGCCGGGCGCCGATCAGCTCGGCCGCAGCGGCCAGGAGCTTCCGCTCGAAGTCGATGTGGGCAAACGGCCCGAGGCCGCCGACGATGCCGATCAGCCGCCGTTGACGCATTCGGACTACCGCCGCCTGCCTCGCCGCTTCACGGCTGGTCGGCAGGAGGCCGGAGTGCTCCCGGCGGCGACCGCGGCAGGCTCGGGTGGCGTGGCGCGCCGCCCAGGTACGGGTACTGGTCGAAGACGTCGCCGTCGCCGGTGGCGCGCGGGTCGCCG
This sequence comes from Thermoanaerobaculia bacterium, assembly GCA_022824725.1. Classification (GTDB taxonomy): domain Bacteria; phylum Acidobacteriota; class Thermoanaerobaculia; order Multivoradales; family Multivoraceae; genus Multivorans. The sequence continues at coordinate 2,286 of JAJDZH010000401.1, forward strand.
GTCGCCCGCAGTCGCTCCATCAGTCGCTCGCCCAGCTCGTCCCGGGTCACCTCGTAGTCCGGATCGTCCGCGACGTTCACCTGCTGATCCGGATCGCTTCGCAGGTCGTAGAGTTCGACTGCGGGCCGCTTGGCGAACGACAGGTCGTAGAGCCGCCGGTGCTCCGCGTCCCGGTCGCGGTGCTCGATCATGTAGGTCTTCGTCGGCCCGTTGTCCGTGTCGGCGTACCAGGCGCCGGGGTAGGCGGCCCGCTCGTGGTTCGGCGTGCCGTTGGGCCAG
>JAJDZH010000034.1 GCA_022824725.1 Thermoanaerobaculia bacterium
GCCGAGCTGATGCGCGCCATCCTGTTCCCGAACTCCAACTTCCTGTTCGATGTCCAGATGACCGATCCGGGGAGTCCGCCGGACCCGGCCGAGGAGGGCGACGGCAGCGTCTCTTCCCTCTTCTCCGGCATCTACACCGGCTGGCTGGTTCCCCAGCAGGCGGCCCTGGCTCTGGCCGAGGTCGAGCCGCTGATCATGAACCCGGATCGCATGTGCCAGAACGGTACGCCGGCGCCGGTGGGCAACGAGGACTACCAGAAGTACGCGAAGCAGTTGACCGAGGTCGCGAAGCAGATCTACGCCGCCGCCCACGAAGAGGACCGCGACACGGTCAGCGACCTGACGAACGCACTCGCCGGGGCCTGCGAGGATTGCCACGCGATCTATCGCCGCTACCCGGAGTCGTCTCGCTGCAAGTAGTTCCCGGCAACGCGCCCCGGCCTCGCAGACCACCCAACGATTCCCATGCGTAGCCTCTTCGAGTGGGTCGATGCGCTTCCCAGCAGCATTGCGCTGCGGGAGTCCCTGAACGCCTACCCGACGATGCTGACGATCCACGTCGTCAGCATGTGCCTGTTCGCCGGCCTGATCGCCTACTGGGACATGCGGCTCGTCGGGTTGACGCTCAGGAAGGTGCCGGTCTCCAACATCCCCACCCGCCTCTTCCCGTGGGCGCTGACCGGCTACGGCATCAACCTGATCACCGGCGGCCTACTGCTCTACAGCCAGCCGATGCGCTACTACGGCAACTTCTACTTCTGGGCCAAGATGGCGCTGATGCTGATCGCCGGCATCAACATGTTCTGGTTCCACTACGCCACCTACAAGTCGGTCCAGGCCTGGGACCAGGGGCGGGAGATCCCGATGAACGCCCGGCTGGCCGGCGTCGTGTCGCTGGTGCTGTGGGCGGCCGTCGTGGTCACCGGCCGGATGATGGCCTACAGCGGCCTGATGCCCCAGTGGTGGAACAACCTGAACATCGGCGCCTGAAGGGGCCGCGGAGGATCGTCCCATGCTGCAGTCCTTCTTCCAGTGGATGCAGGGCCTTCCGTTCAGCGCATGGATGCTGGAGGAGACCTGGGCGTCGCCGATCATCCAGTGCGCCCACCTGGTCGCGCTGGTGGCGTTCGCCGGCGCCGTCCTGGTGGTCGACATGCGGCTGCTCGGCCGCGGCCTGATCAAGACGCCGCTCAACCAGCTCGCCCGCGAGATGGACCGCTGGATGATCTGGAGCTTCGTCGCCCTGTTCGTGACCGGCGCGCCCCAGGTCCTGTCCACGGCGCTCAAGCAGTACTACAGCCCGTTCTTCTGGTGGAAGATGCAGATCATCATCATCGGGCTGCTCTTCAACTTCACGATCCGCCGCCGCGTCGCCTTCGCCGAGGAAGGATCGCTCGGACACTGGCCGAAAGTCGTCGGCTTCCTCTCGATCGGCATGTGGACCGGCGTCTCGGTCTACGCCCGGCTGATCGGCCTGCTGTCCTGAGCACCCGTTCCAGCCTCGCCGCAGCCGTGGCGGCGCTCGTCGCCTCCCTCGCGAGTTCTCCGCTGACGGCCCAGACCGGAGCCTCCGGCGACTGGCCGGTTTTCGGCGGGGATCCCGGCAACAGCAAGTACTCCACGCTCGACGAGATCGACCGCGACAACTTCCAGGACGTCGAGGTCGTCTGGCGCTGGCGCTCGATCGCCGCGGACACCGAGGTCCCGAGCAGCGTGCGACGCGGCCAGTTCAAGGCGATTCCACTCGAGGTCGGCGGCCGGATCTTCGTCTCTACCTCGCTCAGCCAGGTCGCCGCGATCGACGCGGAAAGCGGCCAGACGCTCTGGTCCTGGGACCCGGAAAGCTGGCGCGCCGGCCGGCCGGCGAATCTCGGCTTCCAGCACCGCGGCGTCGCCTGGTGGACGGACGGCGAACGGGAGCGGGTACTCATCCCAACGCACGACCGCCGGCTGGTCTCACTCGACGCCGAAACGGGAGAGCCCGATCCCGACTTCGGCGACGGCGGCGCCGTCGAGATGACGCCGCACCTGGGTCGCCAGGTGATGGAGCGCCTGACGACGCACAGTTCGCCGCCGGCAGTCTGCGGCAACACGGTGATCGTCGGCTCGATCGTGGCGGACTTCGCCACTCACAAGGAGGCGCCGCCAGGATTCGTTCGGGCCTACGACATCCCGACCGGCGACCTCGCCTGGGTCTTCCACACGATTCCCCAGGACGACGAACTCGGCGTGGAGACCTGGGAAGAGGAGTCGTGGCGCTACAGCGGCAACACGAACGTCTGGTCCATGATCACGGTCGACGAGGAGGCGGGAACCGCCTACCTGCCGGTTGGCACGCCGACGAACGATCTCTACGGCGGCCACCGGCTCGGTGACAACCTCTACGCCGAGAGCATCGTCGCGGTCGACTGCAAGACCGGCCAGCGCCAGTGGCACTACCAGTTCGTCCACCACGGCCTCTGGGACTACGACCCCCCGACCGCACCCAACCTGTTCGAGGCGACGGTGGAGGGCGAGCGGGTGCGAGGCGTGGTCCAGGTCACCAAGCAGGCTTTCGCCTTCGTCTTCGACCGGGTGAGCGGCAAGCCGGTGTGGGAGATCGAGGAACGAGAGGTGCCGCCAAGCGACGTGCCGGGCGAGCGCGCCGCGCCAACCCAGCCCTTTCCGACCAGGCCGGCCGCCTTCGACCGCCAGGGCATCACCGAAGACGACCTGATCGACTGGACTCCCGAACTCCGCGCCGAGGCGATCGAGATCGCGGCCGACTACGACCTGGTGCCGCTCTACACGCCGCCGCGCTTCGAGGAGTCGGGCAAGCCGACGATCCAGTTGCCGGCCGACGGCGGCGGCGCGAACTGGACCGGCGCCGCGGTCGATCCCGAAACCGGGATCCTCTACGTCGTCTCCCACACACGTTCGGCCAGCGTCTCCCTGACCAGGCCGGATCCGAACCGTTCCAACCTGAACTTCGTGCCGGATCGTTGGTACCGGACCGTCGAGGGGCCGCGTGGACTGCCCCTGATCAAGCCGCCATACGGGCGGATAACGGCGATCGATCTGAACACCGGCGAACACCTGTGGATGGTCCCGCACGGCGTCGGTCCGGTGAACCATCCAGCCATCGCTCACCTTGAGTTCGGCCGGCTTGGGGTCGCCACTCACACCGCGGCGCCCCTGGTCACGCCCACGCTGCTGTTCGTCACCGCGACGAGAGAGCACTCCGGCGACCCGGAAGCGAAAGAACCCGACGTACCGCCCGAGATCAGCGTCTACGACAAGGCGACGGGCGAGTACCTGGGCGGCATCGAGCTGCCCGGCACTCCCAACTCGAACGTGATCAGTTACGAACACGGCGGCCGGCAGTACCTCGCCGTCGCCACCGGCGGCGGCCGGTTTGGAATGGGCGGCGGCGGAGCGAGTCCCGAGCTCGTCGCGCTGGCGCTGCCCCGAGAGGAACCCTCGTCATGAAGCCGAAGCGCACCGCCCTTCT
>JAJDZH010000030.1 GCA_022824725.1 Thermoanaerobaculia bacterium
CAGGTAGCGCTGCACCATCGTCTGGTCCGTGCCGTACTTCTGGACGGCGTAGAAGATGCCGTTGATCGCCATGACCCAGAAGGTCAGCTCGACGAGGTTCCAGTCGAACGAGCCGAGGCTCACCTTGTTCTCGGCGGCCGCGACCGCGAACACCTGGCCAAGGCCGCCGTCGATCTTGACCGCGATGACGAGCAGGGCGACGAGCCCGCCCAGGATGAGCAGCACGCCCTGGATCACATCGAGCCAGATGACCGCCTCCATCCCGCCCAGGAGCGTCAGGACGGTCACCACCAGGCCGAGCACGACGACCACCGTGACGACGCCGATGCCGGTCATGCTGGAGACTGCCAGCGCCAGCAGGAAGAACACCGAGCCCATGCCGGCGAACTGCGCCAGCACGAAGGCCAGCGAGGCGTAGAGCCGGGCGAGGTAGCCGAAGCGGCGCTCGAAGTACTCGTACGCGCTGAGGCCGATCACCTTGCGATACATCGGCACGATGAAGCCGATGCCGAGCAGCACGACGATCGGCACCATGAGCCCCTGCACCAGGCGCACCCAGTTGCCGGCGAAGCCGTCGCCCGGGTAGGCCAGGAAGGTGAGGCTGCTGATCAGCGTCGCGAAGATCGACAGGCCGATCGCCCACACCGGCACGTTGCGGCCGGCGGCGAAGTACTTCGACGTGGTCGACTGGGCCTTCGCGAAGCGGACCCCGACGCCGACCGACAGGACGAGGCTCGCCCCGATGATCAGGTAGTCGAGGACGTGGAGGGAGGGGGGGTCCATGGGCTATCCAGGGGACAACAGGATGGTCGCCGCTACGCGGCGCGTTTCTCCTCAGAAGCCGGCGGGGACGCCGGCGCACCCAGTGCCGGACGGCGACAGAGTTGGACACTGGGTGCGCCGACGCCCTCGTCGGCCTTCTGAAGAACCCGCGCGAGGCCGAAGGCCTCGCTCCACCGAGACACTCGACCCACCCGGTTGTTGCCGCTCAACCTCCTAGAACGACCAGCGCATGCCGGCGTTGAAGGTCCGGCCGGTGATGTCGTACTGGGAAGCCCGGCTCGCGATGCCCCGGTAGAGATAGACCACCTCTTCCGTCAGGTTGTTGGCCTGCAGGAACAGCTCGAGGCCGCTGTCGAAGAGGTAGGTGAACGAGTAGTCGAGGTACATCGCCGAGTCGTTCCACTCGTCCGAGCCGGCTTCGTCGCCGACCTCGCTCAGCCACCTGCCGCTCGTGTTCAGGGCGAGCCGGGTGAGGATCCGGTTCTTCTCATAGATGAGGGCGAGGTTGCCCATCGTCTCCCTCTGTTCCGGCAGCACGTTGATGTCGTCCCGGTCGGTCTGTTCGCCCAGGTCGATGCTCATCACGTCGGTGTACGTGTAGTTGGCGTAGATGCCGAAGCCGGAATCCCAGTGCTGCTGCCAGGCGACCTCGAAGCCCATCAGGTCCGCGTTGCCGCCGTTGACCGGTTCCTCCACGTCGAAGCCGTCGAACTCCCCGCCGCGCTGGGTCGTCGCGGTGACGAAGTTGAAGTCGTCGATGCTCTTGAAGAACACGCCGCCGGAGATGATGCCGACGTTGTCGAAGAACCGCTCGACCAGAAAGTCGAGGTTGTTCGCGAGCGCCGGATCGAGGTGCGGGTTGCCGCGAATGATCTCCTCGTCGTCCGTGTGGGTGTAGGAGAACGGCATGGAGTCCCAGAAGTTGGGCCGGGCCATGCTGCGCGTGAAGGCGGCTCGCAGGAGCGTCTCGTCCGACAGGGCGTAGCGGAACTGCAGATTGGGGTAGACGAAGTCGTAGGACCGCGACACGCTCTCCTGGGTGTTCCTGAGCACGTCGTCGTCGTTGACCACGAGGTTCGCCGCCGAGTAGTCGAGGTCGTTGAACTCGCCGCGGACGCCGAAGAGCATCGTCAGCTTTCCGTACTCCTGGGTGGTCATCGCGTAGGCGCTGGTGATGTCCTCCTCCGCGTTGTACGGCTCGCCCAGGTTCACGTCGTTGCGGACCTGCTCGACGAACCCGCCCGGGCCCTGGTTGCCGTAGAAGAAGGACCGGAAGCCCCCCCGGCTGTACTCCCTGCCGAGGTTGTAGCCGCCCTCGGTGATGTTGGCGCCGCCGGACTCGAACTGGTCGAGGAACAGGTCGTCGTCGCCCTTCCACTTCCACTTCGAGCGCAGGTCGGCGCGCTCCTTGTGCAGCGCGCGGAGCTTCACGCCGAGCTTGAACTCGCCTGTGTCGCTGCCCCACTGCATCGGCCGGGTCAGGTCCAGCTTGGCGGTGTCGATCGTGCTCGTCGTGTTCTCGAACTTCTCGTCGACCGCGTCGAACTCGAAGACGCCGCTGTCGTGGATGTCCTGCCGGGACGAATCCCAACCCGGCGCCTTGCCGCCGATGTCGGTCACGTTCAGGTCGAACCCGCGGGCCTGGAACTCCGGCTTGAGCTGCCCTTCCGGCTTCTTGGTGAAGGCGCCGCTCGTCGACAGGCTGAAGTCGAGCACGGACAGGCCGAGGCGATGCTCACCGCTGACGCTGTAGGCCGTGATCTCCTGCTCCTCGAGACGATCGTGCAGGGACTTCACCAGTCGCAGGCCCTCGACCTCCGTCGGGCTGATGTAGTCGCCCTTGTCCCAGCGAATCCGCGTGATCTGGCGGTCCTGGTCGTCTTCGCGGTAGTTCTGCACGACGCTGAAGTCGAGCTTGTGGTTGTCGTTGATCCGGACCTCGAGGCG
>JAJDZH010000233.1 GCA_022824725.1 Thermoanaerobaculia bacterium
GTGGCCACGCCGACGGCCCCGCCGACGCCGATACGCGCCACGGGCTGCCCGGCGGCGACCCCGGCGCTGTTGGCGACCGCCGTGTCGAGGATCAGCTTCCCGCAGCCGCCGCCCGGGGCCGTCCAGCGCGGGCTGTCCGCCGTCAGCACCTGGCGGGGCGAGCTGAGCAACGTCCGCCGGGGCTTGAAGGCGTCCCATGCACCGAGCGCGGCCGTCGTCAGCAGGACGGCGGCCAGGGCGAGGACCAGCACCCGCGGCGCCGGCGTCCTGCGGACCAGCGCGGCCGACGCGTGAGCGAGCAGGAGGATGCCGCCCAGGGCGAACCAGTGCTCGAGCCCGCCGCCGAGTCCGAAGGCGCGCAGCCGATCCTCGAGATGGGCCGGCTGCAGCCAAGGATAGGTCGCCGACAGTGTCGCGAACGCCAGCAGGCCACCCTGCAGGCAGTAGCCGAACACGGCGGCGTCGCCGCGGAGCGCGAGGCTGTGCCAGGGCCCGACGGGCCGCGGTTCGTCGTCGGAGAGGTCGTCCGACTGCTTCGCGTAGAGCACGGTCCAGAGGGCGATGCCCGCCAGCAGCGCCTGCTGCGGCGGCAGGAACCGCAGCCCGGCGATGGCCAGCAGCGCGGCCGCGGCCAGCGTCCGCAAGCTCCCCCGGCCGATCAGGCTCGGCGCCGCGATCAGCACCAGAGGCAGTCCGGCGAACACGTCGGGCCAGGGCGCGCCCGCGTCGACCGGCTGCCACACGGTCAGGGCGCCGGCCAGGACCAGGACGATCGCGAAGGCGAAGCGGGGCCAGACGATCGCCGCGGCCATGGCGGCGATGAGTACCCCGAACGCGGGCTCGCGGACCAGGACGAGACCGAGCACGGCGGCGAGCGCCAGACCGGCCGCTCCCGCCACCGCCGGCCAGCGCTGCTCCAGGGCGCGCGCGAGGGCGTCGGCGCAGGCGGCGGCCGCCAGCACCAGGACGACGTTCGAGCGCACGCCGCCGGCGGCCAGCAGCAGAGCCGCCGTCCCCGCCAGGGCCGGAGCGCCGAAACGAGCGAACAGCACCAGGACGATCACCGTCGCCGCGGCCGGAATGGCGACCAGGACGACCAGCAGCCTGAGCGTCGAACCGTCGAGCAGCTCTCCCTGCCGAAGCAGCAGGTTGAGCCCGATGAGCGCCGCCGCCAGCACGACGCCCATCCGCAACAGGCGGGCCGGTTCGAGCGAGCCGGGCGGCTCGAACAGCTCGGCGCGCCGGGCGATCAGACTGTCCACCAGCAGTGCCGCCGGGCCGAGACAGAGCAGGGCTCCCATCGCCGCGCCGCGGGCGGGGCCGGCGGGCGGGATGGCGACGAACGCAACCACCGTGAGGACCGGCAGGGCCAGCGCCGCTGCGCCGAACGGCCGCCGGGCCACGCCGGCCGCGGCCAGGAGAACCGTCGTCGCCGCCAGCGCCAGGTACTGGCTTTCGGCGGCTGCCTGGGGGTCGCGCTCGACGCCGGCCAGGGCGAACATCGCGAACCCCGCGAGCAGGGGCGGCAGGGCGGCTGCCCAGGTCGGCGCCGGAGGAACTCCGGAGGTCGAGGCTGGCTCTGGGTCGGTCATCAGTTAGCGATCCTTGCCCTGAGGGGCGAACGTTGGAAGACTGCCACCGCCATGTTGCCCCGAGAACTGCTCAGAAGCGAACCCGAGCGGGTTGCCGCGGCGGTCGAAGCGCGCGGCGTCGACTCCGCGCTGATCGACCAGTGGACGACCAGCGACCGCCGGCGCCGCGAGGCGCTCACCGAACTCGAGGAACTCCGGCATCGCCGGCGGTTGGCAGGCCAGGAGATCGGCAGGCTGAAGGCTCAGGGCGAGGCGAAGAAGGAAGACAGCGAACATCTGATTCTAGAGATGACCGGGCTCAAGGTCCGCATCGACCACCTCGAGGAGGCGGTCGAGAAGGCCGAGGCGGAGTTGACCGAGGCCGAGCTCCGGGTGCCGAACATCGCCCACGAGTCCGTTCCGGTGGGCGCCGACGAGTCGGTCAACCGGGTCGAGCGGATCGTCGGCGAACCGCCCCGTTTCGACTTCGAGCCCAGGAACCACTGGGACATCGGCCCCGAACTCGGGATTCTCGACTTCGAGCGCGGCGCCAAGCTGGCCGGCGCCCGCTTCGTGACCTACATGGGCTGGGGCGCGCGCCTGGAACGGGCGCTCGCCGCCTTCATGCTCGACCTTCACACCGAGGAGCACGGCTACACCGAGGTGCTGCCGCCGTTCCTGGTGAAGCGGGACTGCCTTGTCGGCAGCGGCCAGCTCCCGAAGTTCGAGGAGGACCTCTTCCGCGTTCAGCCGGACGAGCGCTACCTCATCCCGACCGGCGAGGTGCCCCTGGTCAACCTCCACGCCGACGAAGTGCTCGAGGAAGACCAGTTGCCGCTCAGGTACGCCGCGCTCACGCCCTGCTTCCGGGCCGAGGCGGGTTCCTATGGCCGTGATGTCCGCGGGCTCATCCGTCTGCACCAGTTCCAGAAGGTGGAACTCGTGCAGGTGACGGCGGCCGAGGCCAGCCACGAGGCGCTTGAGCAACTGACGGCTCATGCCGAGAAGGTGCTCCAGCGACTCGAACTGCCCTACCGGGTCGTCTGCCTGAGCACCGGCGACATGGGCTTCGCCATGGCCAAGACCTACGACCTGGAAGTCTGGCTGCCGGGCCAGGCGACGTACCGGGAGATCTCGTCCTGCTCCAACGCGGAGGCGTTCCAGGCACGGCGGGCGCGAACCCGCTACCGCCCCCAGGGCGGCGGCGCCCTGCGCCACGTCCACACCCTGAACGGCTCCGGCCTGGCCGTCGGCCGCACGCTGGTCGCGCTGCTGGAGAACTACCAGACGGCGTCGGGCTCCGTGCGCATCCCCGAGGCCCTCCGGCCGTACGTCGGCGGGGTGGAGGAGATCGTGTCAGGCTAGGAGCCGCACTGGGTGCGCGGGTCTTCTGACCCGCT
>JAJDZH010000074.1 GCA_022824725.1 Thermoanaerobaculia bacterium
TTCATCGCCGGCGACCACATCCTGGGCGACATCACGCCCAACATCCAGGCCTGGGCCGACGACCACGATCCCCTGGGCCTCTACCTCGACAGCATCGCCAAGGTCGAGGCACTCGACGTCGACCTCTGCCTGCCCGGGCACAGGAGTCTCATTCACGACTTCAGGGGCCGCTGCCGGGAACTCCGCGAACACCACGAGCTCCGCGGCCAGGAAGTCGTCGACATCCTGCGCGCGAACGGCGGCCGCAACGCCTACGAGACCGCCGCCCTGATGACCTGGGACATCCGGGCCAAGTCCTGGGAGGACTTCCCGATCATGCAGCGCTGGTTCGCGACCGGCGAAGCGATCGCGCACCTGCGCTGGCTTGAGGACCTGGGAGAGCTGCAGCGAGAGGACGCCGGGGAGCGGATTCTGTACAGCGCCTGACAGCGCCATCGAGCCAAGCGCTCACTCGAGCGGCGCGATCTTCCCCAGGTCTTCCGACCGCTGCCCGCGCTTCCAGGCTTGCCGCAGCTCGTCCCGGTGCAGGGAGGCCCACTCCATCACCAGGCCAAGGGCACGCGGTGGGAGGCGACCCTTCACCATGGTCATCCTCTCGATGCCGATCAACGCGACCGCGCCGCCGTACCGGACGTGGAAGTGGGCCGGAGGCGTGTCTTCACACTCCATCTCGACGACGATTCCATAGAAGCGACTGACTTCGATCATCAGCGCGGCAGCTCCTCGCTGTTCTCCACCGTGAGCGCCAAGCGTACCAATGCGCTCCGCGAGGCGGTCACCGTCCCATCTTCCCGCGGCGCGGCGGCCTACTCGCTCTCTTCGGGCACCGGAACGCTCCCGCCGGCTTCGAGCGTCAGACCCGCGGTCGTCGTGATCTTCGTGCTCGCCGGGATGTCCTGCGTCACGACGCAGTTCACGCCGATGAAGACGTCGTCGCCGATCTCGATGTCACCGATCAGCCGACTGCCGGCGCCGACGAAGACGTTGTCGCCGAGGGTCGGCATCTGGTCCAGCCGCCGGCCGGTCGGGGCGCCGATCGTGACCTGGTGAAGCAATGTTCCGTTCCTGCCGATGCGAACCCCGGCGCCGATCACCAGACCGATGCCGTGGCTGACGAACAGGCCCGGTCCGATTCGGGCCCCAGGCGCGATGTCCACGCTGGTGAGAAACAGGGACAGCCGGGCGAAGAACGGCCCCAGAACCGGGATGCGACGGCTCTTGAACCAGTGGGCGATGCGGTACAGGACGACCGCCTGGTAGCCGTTCTCGAAGAGCAGCGACTCGAGGACATAGAAGGGGAACGGCTTCGTCTTGATCGCCCGCAGACGGCGCGTGTCCTCCCGCAGATTCTTCATCATGCCCGGACGCCTTCGTCGATCCCCGGCGGCGGCGCCATCGGCGCCCGGAGGCCGTCGATCACGCCGCGGAGCTTGGCGATGACCGCGCCCTGGTTGCCGCGGACGAGCTCGCGGAAGAAGGCGAGGAACAGACCCGCGGAGAGAAAGGCCAGGAACGAGCACCACTGCAGCGGCCCGCCGTAGCGGCGCACGAACAGGGCCGCGCTGCGGCCGTTGAAGAACGTCCGCGAGGCCCGATAGCCGCCGACGGTCCGCGCCACCATGTGGTACAGCACCGCCCGGTGCGCGTAGTAGCAGCGGTAGCCGCGCGCCTTCATCCGCATGCACCAGTCGGCGTCGTCGAGAGCCAGGTGGAAGAGCGGATCCCAGAGACCGATCTCCTCGACGACCTGGCGGCGCACCAGCATGGCGCAGCCGTTCACGTAGGGCACTTCCTCGTCGCGGTCGAACTGGCCGCGGTCGACCTGGCCTTCGCCCCGCTCACGGGTCATCGACTCGCGGAAGCGAATGCGGCCGCCCGCCGACCACAGCCGGTCGCGCTCGCCGTGGTAGAGGATCTTCGGCCCCACGCAGCCGATGCCGGCGTCCGCCTCGGCGACCGCGACGAGTTCGTCGAGGAAGTCCGGCTCGACTTCGATGTCGTTGTTCAGCAGCAGCAGGTAGTCGACGCCCCGGCTGACGGCCAGTTCGATCCCCTGGTTCATGCCGAAGACGACGCCCTGGTTCTCCTCGACACGGATCTGCGTCACGTTCGGGTGCGCGGCGGCGACCGCCTCGGTCGAACCGTCGCTCGAACCGTTGTCGATGTGGATCAGCTCGCAGGCGGGATAGGCCATCGCCTCGAGGCTCGCCAGCGCCTGCAACGTGATGTCGCGGCCGTTGTAGTTCAGGACGAGGGCGGCGACGCGCGGTGCTTGCTCCTGGGCCACGCGAAGCAGCGTAACGCAGGAGGGGTGACGGCTAGTATTCGCGCCATGCAGCGAAGTGGACGCCGGCCTCACGGCCGGCGCGTCTTTCCGGCTGCCTCCGGCGGCAGCCGGCGAGGGCGCCGGCGCACCCAGTGTGCGGGGGCGTTCGTGGGCCGGGAAGCAGCGCAGGCGCTGTGTCGCCTGCTCGTCGCTGCCCTGCTTCTGCCTGGCGCCGTCGTGCCCGGCGTGGCGCAGTCGGCAGCCGAGCACCAGGCGGTGGCGACGTGGCCGGGCTTCCGCGGTCCGGCCGGCATCCCGGTCTCGGACAACGAGCGGCTGCCGCTCCGTTGGTCCGCCACCGAGAACGTCGAGTGGAGCGTGGACGTACCGGGTTCCGGCTGGTCGTCGCCGGTCGTCGTGGGCAACGCGGTCTTTCTGACCACGGCGGCCAGATCGATCGAGGCGACCAAGCGGCCCGAGTTCGGCACCGAGTACAGCAACGAGTTCATGCGCGAGCTCCGCGAACAGGGGCTTCCCTGGGAAGAAGTGCTCAAGCGCCACGACGAACGCTTCATCGAGTTTCCCGACGAGGTCGACCTCGACTACCAGTTGATCGCCTGGTCGCTGGAAGACGGCGCCGAACTCTGGCGGCGGACCTTCTTCACCGGACCGCCGCCCGGGGGCCGCCACTCGAAGAACACGTTCGCCTCCGAGACGCCGGTCACCGACGGCGAGACGATCTTCGTCTACATCACCGGGCTCGGCCTCTGGGCCTACTCGCTGGACGGCGGCCTGCGCTGGGAGCGCCGGCTCGATCAGTTCCAGATCTACATGGACTTCGGAACCGGCGGTTCGCCCGCTCTGTCCGACAACCTGGTCCTGATCCTGAACGACAACCAGGAGCACCCGTTCCTGGCCGCCTTCTCCAAGCTGGACGGGCGCGAGATGTGGCGCGCGGCCCGTGGACGGCTGGCCGCTCCGCACGCCCCCAACCACCGAACCTCCTGGAGCACGCCCTTCGTCTGGCGGCACGATGAACGCACCGAGATCGTCGCGCTCGGCCCCTACACCGCGATCAGCTACGACACGATGGGCCGGGAGTTGTGGCGGCTGACGCGGCACTCGCTGCTACCCGTTCCGACGCCCTTCGCCTACGACGGCCTCCTGTATGTGACCTCCGGCGTCCACGGAGACCAGAACCGCCCGATCACCGCGATCCGCCCCGGCGCCAACGGCGATCTCACCCTGGGCGAAGACGAGACGAACAACGACTTCGTCGTCTGGAACGACAATCGGGCCGGCACCTACATCCCGACTCCCGTGCCGTACAAGGGCTCGCTGTGGGTCGTCTACGACCGCGGCATCTTCGCCCGCTACGACGCGGCCACCGGCGAGCGCTTCTTCCAGGCGCGAATCGAGGACTCGAACGGCCACTTCACGACCTCGCCCTGGGCCTACCGCGACCGCATCTTCGCGACCGACGAGGCCGG
>JAJDZH010000174.1 GCA_022824725.1 Thermoanaerobaculia bacterium
GAAGATGAAGAACTCGGCCTCCGGGCCGAAGAAGGCGGTGTCCGCCAGACCCGTCGACTGCACGTAGGCCTCGGCCGCCCGGGCGACGCCGCGCGGGTCGCGGCCGTAGCTCTCCCGCGTGATCGGATCGACGATGTTGCAGGTCATGACGAGCGTCTTGTGCTCGAAGTAGGGGTCGATGAACGCCGTGTCCGCGTCGGGGACCACCAGCATGTCCGACTCGTTGATCACCTGCCAGCCGCGGATGCTCGAGCCGTCGAAGCCGAGCCCATCCTCGAAGGTGCCCTCGTCGACCTCGCGGGACGGCACCGAGAAGTGCTGCCACAAGCCGGGAAAGTCGGTGAACCGGAAATCGACGATCTGGACCCCCTCATCGCGGATCCGATCGAGAATCGACTTGGGGCTTGCTCCTGACATGAAGTTCTCCTTTGCTGTTCCTTACTGCGGACCGAGCCGCGCCAAATCTGTTGTGGCCAAGACGCCGCCCGGCCGCACGCTCAAACACGAATCGCCAAGGCCGCGTGTCTATCAGCGCGGCCATGAACTAGGCAAGCCACGGGCCGGACGCTGCGGGTTTTCGGTAGCAACGTCCATGCCCAACCCGTGTTTCGGGGAAGAACCGGCCTCCGCGCTGCGAATGAACCGCCCGAACCATCCGGCCAGGCCTCGCGGATGCGACAACTCTGTCGTCCGCAGGCCCCCGAATCCCACGTTTCTGTAGCACCGCCTGCGCCGCTACCCGGTCTCCAGGCGGCTCAGGACGGCCGCATTCTCCCGCCAACCCGGCTCTGTCCGCACCCGGAGCTCCAGGTAGACCCGACGCTCGAGGAACTCCTGAAGATCCCGTCGCGCAGCCGTGCCGATCTCCTTGATCCGCTTTCCGCCCCGGCCGACGACGATCCCCTTGTGGCTCTCCCGGTCGACCAGGATGCTGGCGAGCAGGTCGGTCCGCTTCTCGCCGTCCTTCCAATCCTCGATGACGACCGCCGTGGTGAACGGCAGTTCGTCGCGCGTCTGCTCCAGCACTTTCTCGCGGATCATCTCCGCGACGAGGAAGCGCTCAGTGTGGACCGTCAGCAGCTCCGGGTCGTGCCGCGGCTCGCCGGGCGGCAGATGGCGCCAGAGGACTTCGAGCACTTCGTCCACACCGTCGCCGGTGAGGGCGGAGACCGGGACGATGTCCTCGAACACGCCGCGCCCCGCATAGCGCTCGATCTCGGGCAGCAGACGGGGCTTGGCGATCAGGTCGATCTTGTTCAGCAGGCACAACATGGGCCTGCCGCGCCCCTCCGCCGCCGCGGTGACGAGATCGAGGGCGTAGGCGTCGCCCCGGCCGAACGGGGTCGCGGCGTCCCGCAGCAGACACACCACATCGGCTTCCTTGAGCGCCGCCGCGGCGGCATGAACCATCCGCCGGTTCAGACGGTGCAGGGGCCGGTGCAGGCCGGGCGTGTCGTGAAACACCATCTGGCCTCGCTCCGTGCTCAGAATCCCGATCAGGCGGTGACGGGTCGTCTGCGGCTTGTCCGAGACGATCGCCAGCTTCTCCCCCAGCATGCGGTTCATCAACGTCGACTTGCCGGCGTTGGGCCTGCCCACGAGGGCTACCGTGCCGGATCGTCTGGCTCCCGGGACTTGCGACGGCTCCAGGAAGCGAGCCCGCAGCCGGGCTTCCATCGCCTCCATCTCGCCGTCGTCAGTCTCGTGGTCGTAGCCCAGGCAGTGCAGGATGCCGTGCAGCGTCAGAACCTTGAGTTCCCGTTCGAGGGAGCTCCCGCCACCGGCGGCGGCGGTCTCGACCGAGATGACGACATCGCCCAGGTGCCGGCCTTCCGGCGTCTCCTCGCCCGGAAAGGAGAGCACGTCCGTCGCGCTGTCGACCTGCCGGTACCGGCGGTTCAGCTCCCGCATCTCGTCGTCGTCGACCAGGCGCAGGGTGAGCGTCGCCGACGCCCGCGCCAGTTCGGCAACCGCCTCGTCCGCCACCGCGCGGAGCCCCGGAAGAAACTCGCGGCACCTCGCTTCCACGGAGGCCGCGACCTGCAGATCGATGGTCGCCACCGGCGGAGTCAGTCGCTACCCGGAGCGCCACCGGCGCCACCGGACAGAACCCGCAACGGACCGCGGCCGCCACGGCCGAACTCGAACCCCGGGTACTCCACCCGATGATGATGCACCGTCCTCAGGACATTCTGCAGGGTGTAGCGCATCCGCCGGAGGTCGGCGAGCGTCAGGTCGGTCTGGCTGAACTGATCGTCCTCGAGGATGTCGTTCAGCAGGCGTTCGACCAGCGCACGGATCGACTTCTCGGAGAAGTCGCCGAGCGTACGGCTCGCCGCCTCGACGGTGTCGGCCACCATCAGCGCGGCCAGCGTCTTGCTCTGGGGCATCGGGCCCGGGTACCGGTACTGGTGTTCGTTGACCTCGTGGCCCGACTCCGCCTGCTCCTTCGCCTTGGCCAGGAAGTAGTTCAGCCGGCGCGTACCGTGGTGCTGCTCGATGGCGTCGACGATCGGCTGCGGCAGCCGGTTCTCGCGCGCCAGGCGGGCGCCTTCCTTGACGTGATCGATGATGATCAGGGAGGACATGGAGGGCGCGAGAGTGTCGTGCGGGTTGTCGGCCTCGCGTTGATTCTCGACGAAGTACTGCGGCCGCAGCACCTTGCCGATGTCGTGGTAGAGGCCGCCGACATAGGCGAGGGTCGGATTCCCGCCGACCGCCTCGCAGCAGGCCTTCGCCAGGTGCGCGACCATCAGGGAATGCTGGAACGTCCCGGGCGCCTCGAACGCCAGGCGTTGCAGCAGCGGCAGGTTCGTGTCGGAGAGTTCCAGCAGCTTGATGTCCGTGGTCCTGAACAGCACCGCCTCGAACACCGGAACGGCGAAGCTGACCGCGGCCGCCACCATCAGGCCGCCCAGGAACCCGCAGAGCACCTCGAACCCCCAGACGGCCACCGTGACGCCATCCCCGAGCAGCGTCAGCATCGTCACCGAGGCGATGTTGACGACTCCGACCAGGAGGCCCGCTCTCGTCACCGCGGACCGCCGCTTCAACTGGTCGAGCGCGAACACCGCGGCGAGGCTGCCGGTCAGGCAGTAGAGCATCGTGCCGCCGGCCAGCCCGAGCTCCGCGTTCGCCGCCTCCACCCAGCCCAGCCGGCCGACCAGGACGGAGAAGACGACGCCGGCGAGCAGGCCGGCGCCTCGACCGTAGAGCACCGACACGAGGAGCGCCACCGCCGCGAAGGGGATCGCGAACACGTAGCTCCGTGCCGAACTCAGGGCCTCGATCGGGAACGAGGCGGCGAGCGCGTCCGCGACCAGGAATCCGACCCGGGTCGCCGCCAGGCCCAGGACGAGAATCAGGACGACGCTGCCGAAGTCGCGGCCTTCTACCGCGACCAGGCGCTTGCGGCGAAACGCCACCCACAGGAACGCCACCGCGAGGCCGAGCACCAGGGCCGACGCCAGCGGCGACCGAAGGAGGATCAGACTGCTCTCGCTGCCGGTCATCTCCCGCAGCAGACGCATCGATTCCGGGTCGACCTCGTCGCCCTTGCGCACGATGACCTGGCCGGCCCGGATCTGGTTGAACACCGGCCCGACGTCCTCCGCCGCGGCGTTACGCCGTTCCTGGGTCTCATTCAGGTTCAGGTAGACGTTGGGCGCGAGGTTGACCATCAGGAAGTCGACGACCGTTTCCCGCTGGGCCCGCGACCACCCCGCCCAGCGGCCGACCTCCGCCTCCAGGTAGGCCTCGACCTCGACCGGATAGCCGCGATAGCCGAAGAGGTCGAACTCGACCGACTCCTCGCCGGTCTGCATGTTGTGCAGCGTGACGCCCTCGAGGCGGTTCTGGAGCAGCGTCTCCTTGTTCTCCACGATCCCGGCCCGGAGCAGCAGCCCCACCAGGCGGGTCAGGCGTTCCTCCAGCTCCGCGCCCTCGTCCTCGCCGCCCGTGCGGGCCGCCAGCAGGTCCGCGTGGCCTTCATCGACCCGCAGGCCGCTCCCGACCCTCAGCCGTCGCAAACGCTCCTCCGCCACATCCTCCTCGGGCAGGAGTTCGGCCACGTCGTCGAACCCTCGCTCGATCTCGAAGAGGCTCGCGATTCGCGCCTCGACTTCGTCCGCCTGAACGGCGTCGAAGTCGTAGAGCGGGCGGACGTCGGCTCGGGCCCGCTCCTTCAGTTCCTCCGAAGTCTCCTCGTCGAGCAGCAGCACGTCCCGGGTCGCGTGGTAGTCGCGGTTGGCGATGTCCCCCTCGCGCAGATCCGGCCGAAAGAACACCCCCGGCGGCGCCATGATCCAGACGCCGGCCAGGACCATGACGACGACCCAGACGACGTCGCGTTCCAGGGCGTAGTGCCACAGGCCGGCGACGGTCAGGCGGTCGCCGTGACGCCGGTACATGCTGCGGCGAAGCCGCTTGCGAGCCTCCCGCCTGCGGTCCGACCGGCGGCGCTTCGGCGCCTTGACGGCCGCGGTCACCGGCCGTCTTCCTCCCGGGAGCGGGTGCCGTGACGTGCTTCCCAGCGGTCGTACGCGCCGACGATCCGCTGCACGAGTTCGTGGCGGACGACATCGGAGCGCCCGAAACGCACGAACTCGATGCCCTCTTCGCCCCGGAGCACCTGAAGGGCGTGCTTGAGACCGGACTGCTGTCCGGGCGGCAGGTCGATCTGGGTGATGTCGCCGTTGACCACGGCCTTCGAGTTGAAGCCGATGCGGGTCAGGAACATCTTCATCTGTTCCGGCGTCGTGTTCTGCGCCTCGTCGAGGATGATGAAGCTGTCGTTGAGAGAGCGGCCGCGCATGAAGGCCAGGGGCGCCACCTCGATCACCTCCCGCTCCATCATCCGGGACACCTTGTCGAAGCCGATGATGTCGAACAGGGCATCGTAGAGGGGGCGCAGGTAGGGATTCACCTTCTCCGCCAGGTCGCCGGGGAGAAAGCCGAGCTTCTCGCCCGCCTCGACCGCGGGCCTCGCCAGCACGATGCGCCGCACCTTCTGCTCCTTCAGCGCCGACGCCGCGACCGCTACGGCCAGGTACGTCTTTCCGGTGCCGGCCGGCCCGGTCGAAACGACCAGTTCATGGTCCAGCATAGCGCGCAGGTAGCGTTTCTGGTTCAGGCTGCGCGGCGCGACGAGCCGGCGCGAAGCCTGGATCAGGGCGCCCGTCCGGAAGAAATCGACCAGGGAAGTGGCCGGCTCCTGAGCCACCACCCGCAGGGCGGTGGCCAGATCGTCGGAGCGGAGACGGCGGCCTGTCGCGGCCAGGGCGCCGAGATCGGTGAGCAGCCGCTCGGCCGTACCGACCGCAGCCGCCGCACCCTTGATCTGCACGGCGGAACCGCGTACGCCGAGGGTGACCTCGAGAGCCTTCTCCACCCGTCGCAGGTTGTCGTCGTGGGCGCCGCAGATCGCCTGCACCGATTCCTCGGGCAGGTTCACCTGCGCCCTGGCCTGCGCTGCCGGCTCAGCTGTAGTCAAAGAAGCCCTTGCCTGTCTTGCGCCCCAGATGCCCCGCCTGGACCAGTTGCTTCAGCAACGTCGGCGGTGCGAAGCGCGTCTCCCGGTACTCGTCGAACATGATGTTGGCGACCGAGTACATCGTGTCCAGGCCGATGAAATCGCTCAGCGTGAACGGCCCCATCGGGTAGCCGCAGCCGAGCTTCATCGCGGTATCGATGTCCTCCATGCTGCCGACGCCGCTCTCGTAGGCGCGGACGGCGTCGAGCAGATACGGAATCAGCAACCGGTTGACGATGAAGCCGGAGTTGTCCCCGCAGGCAACCGGTGTCTTGCCGACCCGCTCGGCCAGGTTCCAGCAGGCGTCGTAGGCCTCGTCCGAGGTCATCAGGGTTCGCACCACCTCGACCAGCCGCATCGCGGGCACCGGATTGAAGAAGTGGAGACCGACGAAGCGGTCGGGCCGGGCCGTCGAGGCCGCGAGCTGCGTCAGGGTCAGCGAGGATGTGTTGCTGGCGAAGATGCAAGCGTCGCCGACGATACCGTCCAGCGCCACGAACAGTTCGCGCTTCGTCTCCAGGTCTTCGACGATCGCCTCGACCACCAGGTCGGAGCCGGCGAGATCGGACAGTTCGACGGTTCCGGTCAGGTTCGCCAGTGCCCGGTCATGCTCCTCGACATCGATGCGCCGCCGCTCGAGGCTCTTGGCCAGGGATGCGCGCACGGCGCCGAGCCCCTTGTCGAGCACGTCCTGGTTGACTTCGCGCACCGTGACCGGGATACCGGCCCGTGCACAGATCTCCGCGATGCCACGGCCCATCAGACCGCAGCCGACCAACCCTACGCGTTCCACTTCCATCGGTTCCGTTCCTCTTCTGCTCGTTCCCAGCTTTCCGGCGTCGAGAGTGTCCCTGCGGACAGAGGCGGCACCCTAACAGCCCCGGATCAGGTTGCGGGTGCGTCAGTCAAGGATCTCCACCTCCCGCTCCTCCGGCCCGGCGCCCATGCGTAACCGCACCTCGACCGCCGACGGCGGCCGCGGCAGACGGTCCGCCCACTCCACGACCTTGACCCCGTCTCCGGACAGGAACTCATCGATGCCGATCGCCTCCACCTCTTCCGGCGCCAGGCGGTAGAGGTCGACGTGCACGAGGGGTACGGGTCCCCGGCCGGAAGCGGGACTCCGGTCGTACTCGTGAATCAGTGTGAACGTCGGCGACTGGACCAGGGCCGCGTCCAGCCCAAGGCCCTCCGCGATGCCCTGTGTCAGCACCGTCTTGCCGGATCCGAGGTCGCCGAACAGAAGCGCCGTACCGTCCGGCCGGAGCCGGGCCGCCAGTTCGACACCGAGTTGCCGGGTTTCGTCGGCGCTCTTCGTGCGAACGATCATTCTTCGAGTGACTGGAACGCGGCCCCCAGCTCGTCCACGAGGTCGCAGGCGGCCATCGAGATCTCTCCCCAGCGCTCCGCCGCCAGATCGCCCGACAGTCCGTGAGCGTAAGCGCCCAGCCGGGCGGCCGCGGGCGGATCGAGTCCCTGGGCCAGGAGCGCCGCGATCACGCCGGTCAGCACGTCGCCGCTGCCGCCCGAGGCCATGCCCGGATTCCCCGTCGGGTTGACCCAGGTGCCCAGGGCCGGGTCCGAGATCAGGGTCTGGCGGCCCTTGAGCACGACGACCGCGCCCGTCTCGCGGGCTGCCCGCCTCGCATGCTCCCAGCGGCTTTCCGTGACCGCCGGCACCGACACGCCGAGGAGCCGGGCAAGTTCTCCCGGATGCGGCGTGATCACCAGGTCCGAGTCGCGCGCGAGAAGCGCCTCGGCGTCGCCGGCGAAGGCGGCGATGCCGTCGGCGTCGAGCACGACCGGCGCCGCGCTCCGGGCGACGATCTGTCGCGCCAGCACCCGGGAATCGTCGGAGAGCCCCAGACCCGGACCGAGCGCCAGCGCGCCGGGCGAGGCGCGCTCCACGATCGTCTGAAGCAGCGGTTCGACGGCGTCGCGCGACCAGCCCTTTCCCAGCTTCGGCAGCCCCAGGGTCATCGACTCGATCGAACCGGCGTCGACCACCTGAACGAGATGTTCGGGCACTGCCGCCGTCACCAGGCCGGCGCCGCCCCTGACCGCCGCTCGCGCAGCCAGCACGACGGCGCCGCTATAGCCGGTCGAGCCGCCGGCGACGACGACGTGGCCGAAGGTCCCCTTGTGCGCGTCGCGCGGGCGGCTCCGCAGGCAACCGGCGAGGTCCTCCCGACGCGACTGGTAGAGCGCGTCCGGCCCCGGCGGCGGTTCGGGCAACGGAACGCCGAGATCGCCGATCCACAGACGGCCACCGGCGTCCGCTGCAGGCGCCAGCACGTTCGCGATCTTGGGGAACCCCAGCGCCACCGTCAGGTCGGCCGCCACATGGGGACCCGGGGGCACCGCCGACGACGCGTCGACGCCCGTCGGCACGTCGACCGAGACGAGCGGCGCGTCGCCGCGGCGCCTTCCAAGCCAGTCGACCCAGTTCGCCACCGGTCCCTCGACGGGTCGGTTCAGGCCCGTGCCGAGCAGGGCGTCGACCCAGAGCTCATAGTCCTCGTTCACTTCGTCGTCAGCGGCCGGCTCCGGCACCGACCGGGGCGAGAGCCCGAGCTGTTCGCACGACACGAACTGCCTTGTCGCGTCGACGCTCAGCCGGTCGAGCGGACCGGCAACGAAAGCCGTCGCCTCGTAGCCGCGGGTCGCGAGATCGCGGAGCAACGCGAGCCCGTCGCCGCCGTTGTTGCCCCGGCCGCAGGCGATGGCGATCCGCCGGGCACGCGGATAGCACTCGGCGATCGCGTCCGCGGTCGCGCGCGCGGCGTTCTCCATCAGGACGATCGCCGGTACGCTGAGGCTCTCGATCGCCGCGGCCTCGACGTCGCGCATCTCCTCGGAGGTAACGACCCTCACAGGAGAACCTCGGCAGTGCGCGGACAGAGCGAACGCAACTCGGCCCGACGCTCGAGCCGTTGGCGGAAGCGGGCGAGGTCGGCCACCGTGTCGAGATCGTGCGCCTCGGGCAGAAGCGCTGTGTCCAGGCCGAGTTCGCCCAGGCGCGAGAGCGTCGTGGCGCACACCGACGGAGAACCCCAGGCAATGCCCTCGAACAGGCGCGGGTGAAGCGCCTCCCGCCGTAGCGCGATCAGGTAGTAGCCGCCGTCCGCCGCCGGCCCGAGCACGGCCTCACTGCCGGCGTCGAGCGCCTCGAAAGCCTCCTCCACGCGTACGGAGTCGAGGTCGGGGTGGTCGCTACCCACCGCCGCCACCTGGTCGGCGCCATCGGCCGCCCAGCGAAGCCCGTTGTAGAGACGCTCCCCCAGGTCTCGCCCCTCCTGGAGACGCCACGGCACGGCGGCGGGCGCCAGGTCCGAGGGGGGCTCGGCATCCGCTGTCAACGCCCACATCAGGACGAGTTCCCAGGGACCGGCGCTCAGGCGGTGTCCCAGATCCGCGACGAGCGCGCGATGCAGCGAAGCGGCGCCGGCAGCCGTGAGCCCCCCAGGCGCCACCAGCCGGGTCTTCACCCGGCCCGGGATCGGAGCCCTGGCGAAGAGGAGCAGGCGTCGCGTACTCACCGCTTCCGGAATCGCCGCAGCGACCACGCGATGGCGATGCCGAGAGCGCCTGCCGCGATGGGCAGAACCCAGGCCGCCCCGGCCCTTCCGGGAGATGATCTTCCTGAGAACGCCGCCAGGCGAGGGCCGCCCGCTCGTTCGAGGGCGCCTCTCGCGTCCGCCACCGCCTCGCGGACCTCGTCGCGGCGGCGTGCCAGCGCCGCTGCCCGCGCCCGCGCCTCCGACTGCCGCCTCACGACGTTCCCCCAGGTGCATCATCCCCGCCTTCGTCCGACTCCAGCACGTCGCGCCAGAAGTCAAGATGGTTGCCTACGCGCCGCCTGACGGTGCCAACCGGTGACTCGAGCCGGCGCGCCCGCGCCCGAACGACCCGAATCAGGATGAGCGCCAGCACCAGCAGGCCGCCGGCCACCGCAAGCGCCGCCGCCCACACCGGCAGCACATTGGCCAGGCCAGCACCCGCCGCGAAGACCAGAGCGCCGAGCGCCCAGAACACGGCGCCGAAGACGAAGGCGGCGAGCAGGACCAGGCGGAGCAGACGAGCCCAGTTCCGCGCCAGGTCGAAGCGCAGTTGCTCGACCTCGGCCTCGAGCAGCGCCGCCGCCGACCGCGCCAGCGAACCTCCCAGTCCGCTCAGGGTCGCGAGAGCCTCGACGATCTTCGTGGTCATTGGGGCTGAGGCCTCAAGCCGGCGTCATCGCCGGACGGAGTTCAGGCGCCGTTCAGGCGCCGACACGCAACGTCCGCGTGACGAAGGAAGTTGCTCCGGCAACCTCGTCCCGCACCGCCACCGTCAGGCGCTGGTCGCCCTCCTTCATGATCAACGGCAGCGTGTACACGTAGTGGCTCTCCATCGCGCGTTCCAGGTCTGCGGCCGGGATCGTGAGTTCGAACGGCTCGACCTGGGGCGGGGAGATGTCGCCGTTCGATGCCAGTGCCTGCACCCAGATCCGGGCGCGGAGGAGGTGCTCGCCCTCGGTCCCCACCGGCACCAGGGTCATCTCGCCGATCGGAACCTGGACGTCGACGTGAACCGTGTAGAGCCCCCGCTCTTCGCGGCGAATCTCGTCCGCCTTGACCAGCGAGATCTCCAGGTCGTTCTTCTCGTAGCCGAGCTTGAGCGCCGCCAGGGTGCCTTCGGTCATTTCCGTATCGACCGACTTGTCGCGGTAGGTCAGACGATGCCGGACGAAGCGGTCACGCTTCAGGCCCAGTCGCTCCTGGGCCTCCTTCGTGAGCTCGACCTTGATCTTGTAGGTCCGGCCCGTCCCCGCGTGACCCGGCTGGAAGCCGAGCGAGTAGTAGCTCGCGAAGTCGAGGGCGATCCGGTTCAGACCGTCGCGGAAGTTGTTCGTGTTGACGATGTACTGGCCGCCGGTCTCTTCGGCCATGTACATGATCGAAGACTGGACGTTCTCGCGGGCGACCGAGTCGATGTTCGACGAGAAGGCCATGCCCTGCATCGAGGCGTCGCGGGAGTTGATGCCCATCGGACCCGAGGCGTCGACGGTGTAGAACGAAACCTCGTTCGCGTTCGCCGCGTTGACGAGGTCGGTGAAGCGCCGGCTCGAGTCGTACTGCAGCGAATCGAGGAAGAAGTTCTGGTTGTACTCGATCGAGTCGACGGACCGGCCGCGCTGGTCCAGCGCGTCCCACATGTCCGCCCCGGCCCGCATCGGCAGCCCGTCCGAGACATAGAGGAAAGCCTTGCGGCCGGGCATGCCCGCCAGCGAGATGACGCTGTCCTTGAGCCCGTCGAGCGTGAACTGCATGTCGTTGTAGATCTGCTGCGAGTAGATCCGCACGCGGCCCTGCACGAAGTGGTAGTCCCGGTCTTCCTCGCCGATGTCGCGGATGAGATCGGCCCGGTCCGAGTCCCACATCGTCCGGCCGCCGGTGTGCTTCTCCAGGTCGTAGAGCGCGTTGGCGATCAACTGGGGGTCGCTCGTGAACTCACGCTCCACCTTCACCGAACGGTTGAAGGTCAGGAGCATGACGCGATCGTCGCGGGTCACGTGCTGGCGCAGAAACTCCCGGACGTAACGGAAGAAGCGGTTCCGGTTCTGGGGACGAATGTTGTGGTGGTCGACGTAGATCACCAGGTTCAGGCGCTCGTCCTCGGGCACGATGTAGTTCCGGCGTGCGAGCCCGGGCCTGTCGATGATGTGCGGCTCCGGCTCGGCCGGCACCAGGCCGGCCGCCGCGCCGACCTTGACCCGCTCGTGAACCTCGTAGAAGTTCGTGACCGGCACCGGGCGCTTCTCCTCCAGCAGGACGAAGTCGTCCTTCGTCAGTCCGGTCACGGGATTGCCATCCCGGTCGCGGACGAAGACCTGGACGTTGATCACCTTGACGTGGACCGTGTCCTCGAAGGTGGCGCCGGGCGGCCTGGAAGGCGCCTCCTGGCCGGCGAGGGAAAGCGGAGCGATCAGCATCGACCCGGCGAGCAGTGCCGGAGCGAACGCGGGCGATCGGAATGAGAGCGTTCCAGTCATGGAAGGTCGATTATAGGGGACCAACCCTCCAAACCGTCGGCGCCGGCCGCGGCATTCCCAGCGCTTCGCATTCACCGCCGGCCGCGGCGGCCGGCCATCGGATCGAGCGTGCCGTGTCCGCCGCTCCGCCCCAGAGGGTAGGAACCCCGCAGCGCGCGTTCGACGAAGGCGACCGCCCGCCGTACGGCTTCCTGGAGCGGCAGATGCCAGCCCAGCCCGGCCGCGACCGCGGCCGAGAGCGTGCAGCCCGTGCCACGCCGCCAGCGCGTCCGGATCCTCGGGTGGACGAAGGCCTCGAAACGGTTGCCGTCGAACAGCAGATCCGTCACTTCGCCGCCGCCTCCGGCGGTGCCGCCGTTCGATCGGGAGGCGGCAGCCGGATAGCCGTGGCCACCCGTGACCAGCACGCTCGGACCCATTCGCTCGATTTGGCGGGCCGCGTTGCGGGCCTCCTCCAGACCGGTGATCGTCTTCCCGGAAAGAGCTTCCGCCTCGAACAGATTCGGCGTCACCAGCAGAAGCTGTGGAAGTAGCCGCTCCACGAGCACCGGCATCGCCTCCGCGTCGAGCAGCGCCGTCCCCGAGGTCGATCGGAGCACCGGGTCCAGCACCGCCGGCGTCGGCGGCAGCCGCTCCAGCCAGCTTGCCACGACTTCCACGGTCGCCGCGTCGGCGAGCATCCCGATCTTGATCGCCTCGATGCCGATCTCCTCGGCCGTCTCCAGTTGCTGGCGCACGAGGTCGGGCCTCAGGGGCTCCACCGCACGCACCTCGGCCGCCGACTGGGCGGTGACCGCGGTCAGGGCGCACAGGCCGTGAACCCCGTACGCCGCGAAGGTCCTCAGGTCCGCCGGGGCGCCCGAGCAGCCGCCGGAGTCCGAACCGGCGATCGTCAGGACGCGCGGCGGCGGTGCAGCCATAGCGAAGCGACCAGCAGCAGGATGGCGATGGCGATCAACTGAGCCACTGTCAGGACGCCGAAGAAGCGATCGTCCTTGGCGCGCAGGAACTCGACCAGGAAACGCTCCAGCGACAGCAGGCCGACGACCGGAAGCGCCACGCCGCCCGGCGCCGTCCCGCGCGCGAGCAACGACCTGCCGAACCAGAAGATCAGCAAGGCGGTAACGGTCTCGTAGATCTGCGTGGGGTGTACCGCGACCAGAGCGTCGGCGGCGACGTCCGGCGGCAGGTCGACCCCGAACTCCCGCTCCAAAGCACCGGCCACGGTCGGGATGGGACCCTCCGGAAAGGTCATGCCCCAGGGCAGGTCGGTGGGCACGCCGTAGTCGTCGCCGACCAGCAGGCAGCCGATGCGGCCGACGCCGTAACCGAGCGCCAGGGCGGGCGCGGTGGCATCGGCGGACTGCCAGAGCGGCATCCGCCGGCGCCGCATGACCATCAGCACCGCCGCCGCACCGACCAGGAAGCCGCCGTACCAGACCAGCCCGGCACGGCTGTAGAGCAGGTGCCAATCGCCATACAGCATTGCGTAGTACGCCTTGCCGCCGACGATTCCGCCCACGGCGCCGGCCAGCAACAGGGCAGCCGCGTCGTCCGCGGCACGGGAAGCGCTCGAGCCCACCTGCCGGAGGCCCCAGCGCAACTGGAGGCTGGCCGCGAACAGCGCCGCCACGAGCATCACGCCGAACGGCGAAACGGAGAGCGGGCCGATATGAAACAGCTCCGAGATCACGATTCGATCCTAGCCCGCCGACCTGGCGGCGCTAGCATGAAGACGATGCTGAGCGAACTGGCCCGGAGCCGCTTCGCCGCGTTCCGCGAGTACATCGAGAGCACGGATCCGCGGGCGCGCTGGCTCGTCCTCACCCACAACAACCCGGACCCCGATGCACTGGCCGCCGCGGCCGCCCTGGCGAAGGTCCTGCGATCCGGGTTCCGGCGTCGCGCCACACCGGCCTACGGCGGCATCATCGGCCGGGCCGAGAACCAGGAGATGGTTCGCTCCCTCGACCTCGACTTCAGCCAGGCGCGGCGGCTGAAACTCGCCCACTACCGCTACGTGGCGCTGGTCGACTGTCAACCGGCGACCGGCAACAGCCCGCTGCCGGCCGAGCGGATGCCCGAGGTCGTCGTCGATCACCATCCGCTCCGTCCGGGCACGGCCGCAACGCCCTTCCACGACATCAGGACCGACTATGCCGCCGCCGCCACGATCGCCGCCGAGTACCTGCTCGCCTCAGGAGTGCCCGCCACCCGCCGCGAAGCCACCGCGATCGTCTACGCGATCCGTAGCGAGACCCTCGACTTCTGCCGCGGCTCCAGCGCCGCGGACCGCGCGATCCACGACCACTTCAACGCCCAGGCCCTGCCGCGGCTTCTGGGCCGGATCCAGAACCCCAGGCTGCCGCTCGACTACTTCGAGACCCTGCGCGAAGCGCTGGACAATCTCTACGGCGTGGACACCCTGATCCTGAGCCGGCTCGGTCCGGTGGCTCAGCCCGACATCGTTCCCGAAATCGCCGACCTGCTGCTGCGACTGGAGGGTTGCACCTGGTCGATGTGCAGCGGTCTCCACGAGGACCGCCTCTACTGCTCGATCCGGACCACGAACACCCGCGCCGACGCTTCCCGCATCATGCGCCGCCTGGTCGGACGCAACGGCCGCGGCGGCGGCCACGGCATGATCGCGGGCGGCTGGATTCCCAGGGCCAGGGGAGACGATGACGCGGTGCGCCGCCAGCAGGACCGGCTGGCCGCCAGGCTGGCCGGACTCCTGCGCAAGGACCCGAGCCGGATCGGGCCCATTACCCGCGCCTGAGCGCGGCCCGCCTCACTCCCACTCGCCTCACTCCCACTCGATCGTGCCGGGCGGCTTGCTGGTCAGGTCGTAGACGACCCGGTTGACGCCCGCCACCTCGTTCACGATCCGGCCCGCGACCCGGCCCAGGAATTCGTGGGGCAACTGGCTCCAGTCCGCCGTCATGAAGTCTTCCGTCTCGACCGACCGCAGCGCGACCACGTTCTCGTAGCTGCGGCCGTCGCCCATCACGCCGACGCTCTGCACCGGCAGCAGCACGGCCAGCGCCTGGCTCACCCGGTCGTAGAGCCCGGCCTCTCGCAACTCGTCGATGAAGATCGCGTCCGCTTCCTGAAGAACGGCCACGCGGTCCGCGGTGACGTCCCCCAGAATGCGGACCCCCAGCCCGGGGCCCGGGAAGGGGTGCCGCCCCACGAACTCAGAGCCCAGCCCGAGTTCGCGACCGAGCTTCCGGACCTCGTCCTTGAACAGGAAACGAAGCGGCTCGATCAGATCGAAACCAAGCTGTTCGGGCAAGCCGCCAACGTTGTGGTGGCTCTTGATCATCGCCGAGGGACCGAAGGCCGAGACCGACTCGATCACGTCCGGGTAGAGCGTGCCCTGGACCAGGTAGCGGATCCTGCCGCCATCTCCCGTCCTCTCCAGCCTCTTCGCCTCGCGCTGGAACACCTCGATGAACACGCGGCCGATCGTGCGCCGCTTCTGTTCGGGGTCGGTGACGCCGGCGAGTTCTCCCAGGAAGTCGGTCGAGGCATCGACCACGACCAGATGGAGGTCGAGGCCGGCACTGAGAGTCCGCTCCACGGTCGTCCGCTCGTTCTT
Source organism: Thermoanaerobaculia bacterium (assembly GCA_022824725.1). Lineage (GTDB taxonomy): Bacteria > Acidobacteriota > Thermoanaerobaculia > Multivoradales > Multivoraceae > Multivorans. The sequence continues at coordinate 15,166 of JAJDZH010000174.1, forward strand.
GCGCAGCAGGCCGTTGTCCACGAACACCGCGGTCAGGCGGTCGCCGACCGCCCGCCGCACCAGGCTCGCCGCCACCGCCGAGTCGACGCCGCCCGACAGGGCGCAGAGAACCCGGTCCGTCGGCCCGACCTGTTCCGCGATCGCCGTCGTGGCTTCCTCGGCGTAGGACGCCATCCGCCACGCGCCGGACGCGGAACAGGCGCCGTAGAGGAAGTTCCGGAGCATCTCGCGCCCGCTGTCCGTATGGGTGACCTCGGGGTGGAACTGGATCCCGAACAGGGCCCGTTCCCCGTCCTGGACGGCCACCACCGGCACCGTCGGCGCCGAGGCGGTCGCCTCGAAGCCAGGCGGCACTTCGTCGACGCGGTCGCCGTGCGACATCCAGACTCTCTGCTCCGCCTCGAGCCCCGCGAACAGGCCGCCATCCCGCGCGGACAGGGAGATCTCCGTGCGGCCGTACTCGCGCATGCCCGACGCCACGACGCGGCCGCCGAGCACCTGGGACATCCACTGCATGCCGTAGCAGATGCCGAGGACCGGAATGCCCAGCCGCAGCAGTTCCGGGTCGGCCTGTGGCGCATTCTTCTCGTAGACGCTGTCCGGCCCCCCCGAGAGCACGATGCCGACGGGCTTGCGGGCCCGCACTTCGTCGACGGACAGGTCGAACGGATGGATCTCGCAGTAGACCCTGAGTTCCCGCACCCGTCGTGCGATCAACTGGGTGTACTGGCCGCCGAAGTCGAGGACGAGAACGGTCTCGTGCCCGGTCACAGGGCGGACTCTACCTTGAGTTCACGCGCCATCAGATCGCGGATCGCCGCCGCCGGTTTCTTGCCCCGATAGAGGATCTCGACCATCTGTTCCGTGATCGGCAGTTCGACCCGCCTGTCGTTCGCCAGTTCGAGCAGAGCGAGGGAGTTCCGCACGCCTTCGGCGACGCCCGCGCGGCCCGTCTCGATCTCCTCCAGCGTACGGCCGCGCCCCAGCTCGATCCCCGTGTTCCGGTTGCGCGACAGGCCGCCGGTGCAGGTCAGCACCAGGTCGCCCAGACCCCCGAGCCCGGCGAACGTCGCCGGCCGGCCGCCGCAGGCGAGGCCCAGGCGCGTCACCTCGTGCAGGCCGCGGGTGATCAGCGCCGCGCGGGTGTTCGAGCCGTAGCCCAGACCGTCCAGCACGCCGGCGGCGATGGCGATCACGTTCTTCGCCGCGGCGGCGATCTCCACGCCCACCACGTCGGTGGAGGTGTAGAGCCGTAGCGCCCCGCGCGAGAGTTCCGCCTGGAGCCGCTCCGCGATGTCCGCCTCCTCCGACGCGACGACGCAGGCGGTCGGCAGCTCGGCGGCCAGCTCCGCGGCGAACGACGGCCCGCTGATCGTCGCGAAATCGATGTCGACGGCCGCCGACGAGGCCTCCTCGGCACAGACGTCGCTCATCCGCCGGAAGTGGCCCTGGCGGTCGGATTCGATGCCCTTGGCCCCGGAGACCAGGGTCACCCGCTCGGGAAGCGGGGCGGTCTCGCCCAGGCTGGAACGTGCCTCCAGGAAGGAACGAAGGACCCCCCGAAAGCCGTGGGAAGGCACGACGACCAGGACCGTGCCGCTGGCGGCGGCCTGTCGCAGGTCCCAGGTCACGCGGACCTCGGCCGGCAACTCGACGCCCGGCAGGTACCGTTCGTTGACCCGTTCGGAAGCCAGCTTGGCGCCGAACTCGGCCGAGCGGGCCCACAGCAGCACCGGCGTACCCGCCCGGGCCGCGTGAACGGCAAGCGCGCTGCCCCACGCGCCCGCCCCGAGCACGGCGATGCCGCCGCCCTTTCCGGCGCCGCTCAACCGGAGGCCTCCGCCTCGGGCGGTTTCGCGCCCAGCCGCGATTCCGTGCCCGCCCGCAGCCTGACGAGGTTGGCCCGGTGCTTGACGATGACGAGCGCGGCGACCGCCGCCGTACCCGCGAGCAGGGCCGCCCCCGGATCGACCCCGGGTTCCATGCGATAGGCGCCGCCAGACCAGTAGACGCCGACCAGCAACGGCAGCGCCACGGCCGCCGAGACCGAGCCCAGAGAGACGTAGCGCTTCCACGCCACCATCACGGCGAACACGGCCAGCGCTCCGAGCGCCGCCCCCGGCACCAGCAGCGCCAGGACGCCGGCGGCAGTCGCCACTCCCTTGCCGCCACGGAACCCGAGAAAGAGGGGGAACACG